>NZ_UGYM01000002.1:3110274-3421302 GCF_900456975.1 Shewanella baltica | reverse complement strand
AAGCCCGTCGGAATATGGCGGAAAAACGCCGTATTACCATGGGGGCCGTCGTTTAAATAGTGCAGTAGCGCGAAATAGTGTGGGGAGGGAGTATCAAAATGCGGCAGGCATTGCAGCGGTTTAAGCTCACACGCGGGGGTACTGATCAGCGAGAAATACAATGCCTGTAATTTGATGCTTAAGCTCGAAGGGATTTGATACACATCATAAATCAACTGGTACACAAGATTGAGCACATCGGTGACATAGGCCTGCGGCAAGGGGGCACGCACGCCGGGGTAAAAAGACCCATTATCGGCAGAAAAGTGCGCTTGGGTGTAAGCACACTGACGTATTGGCAACAGATCTGCCGCAACATCATCGATAATAATCAAGGGCGTCTTTTCATTGCCAAGATAAACTAGCTGAGGCGTGAGCTTGACTGGCTGTTGCTTAGTTGCCTGCTGCTTAGTTGCTTGTGGCTTAGCCGTATTCGTGTTGCGATCTAAGGTTTGCATCCCTGTACCTCACATTGCCATAGGTTTAGTGTTGGCTAGAACCTCAGCTGGGCAATAGTGCTGAATAAAATCGATGTGGGCAGGTAGGCTTTCGACCTTACGCTTAACGGTTGATTTAATGTTGTTTAAGAAGGCTTCGAGTTCAGGCTCTTCCATCACATCGACTATCGGGTGATAGTGTTTTGGCATTATGCCTTGGCCCATCATCACTTGGATCCATGAGCTTTCGCCAAAGAGTTCACTACCGTATTTATAGACTTTGCCGCTGTCGGCAAACATTTCGATTCGATGTTTGAGCGACGCTGGAATGTCCATATTTTTGCAATAACGCCAGAAACGGCTGTCTTCGCGTTCCGTGGCCTTGTAATGCAAGATAATAAAGTCGCGGATATTGTCCATTTCGAGTTTAGTTTGTTGATTAAACTCATCAATATCGGATTGCACTATGCCCGCCGACGGAAATAGTTGCATCAATCTGATAATACTACGTTGGATTAAATGAATGCTGGTGGATTCCAGTGGCTCTAAAAATCCTCCGGACAGCCCGACGGCAACACAGTTTTTATGCCAATGCAGGCGACGGGTGCCGGTTTTAAACTTAATGACCCTAGGCTTATTCAGCGGTTCCCCTTCAAGATTAGCGAGGAGCAACTCAGTGGCATCCTCATCGGAGATAAATTTGCTGCAAAAGACCAGGCCATTGCCCGTGCGATTTTGCAGTGGAATGCGCCACTGCCAACCCGAGTCGCGGGCAATCGAGCGAGTATAAGGAATAGGGGCACCCACTGACTGGGTTTGCACCGCAATCGCACTGTCGCAGGGGAGATAATGGCTCCAATCCTCAAAGCCAGTATTAAGCGTTTGCTCAATCAGCAGTGCGCGAAAGCCAGTGCAATCGATAAATAAATCCCCTTCGATTGTTTCGTCATTCTCTAAGACGAGCGCTTTGATATTGCCGCTATCGTGATGTTGTAATACCTGTTTTATTTTTCCTTCAATACGGTGAATGCCGTGTTGTTCAGCCATTTTTCGAAGGTACTTGGCATAGAGACTGGCGTCCATGTGGTAAGCATGGTTGTAATCTTGGTTTGGCAATACGGCAAAGCGTCCTTGACGGGCGGCGAGATGTTCGGCGCAGTAGTCGCCTATTTCACTCACCATGCCAAGCTGCTTACCTTTCAGCCAAAAATGTTGAAAACCACAGGCCCAGCAATCTTTGCCTAAAAAACCAAAGGAATGCAGGTAGTTTTTATTGATATCCTGCCAATTTTCAAAGGAGATCCCGAGTTTAAAGGTCGCATTTGTCGCTGCCATGACCTCTTGTTCTTTGAGGCCGAGTAATCGATGGAAAATATGTAATGTGGGGATCGTCGCTTCGCCCACACCGACCGTACCTATTTCATCGGATTCGACCAGCACCATTTCTAAGTGTTTGCCCATCAACTTAGTCAGCGCCGCAGCAGCCATCCATCCGGCTGTTCCGCCACCCGCAATCACGACTCTTTTTATGGCTGTTGTCATCGTTTATATCCTCAACTGGGCTAACGTTTGAGCTTATTGGTTAAATCTGCCCGCAATTTTCGGGCGTTGATTTCATCGAGTGGGGTGGTCAGCATGCCTTGGGCTGCACTAGGAATATGCTCTAGATCGCCATCTTCATGGTCAAAAATATAGTGATCGAACAGGGCTTTCCACGCCTGACGCTGCGCCTTGGGTAAGGAGCGTAAACTTAACATCGCGTGCAGTAACGCATTATTGGGGCGACCAAGATAACCGGGCGTATCTCGCCACCAATGGGTAATGAGAACATTAAAGTCATCCATTCCGCGCACATGGTGCCACCACATACTGGGGATGAATAACACATCACCGGGTTCCAGTGCGGCGACCTGCGCGGCTTCCATCGCCTTGGCAAATTTAGGAAAGCGGTCAAAATCGGGATTATCCATATCGACTAAGCTAATGTCTTGGCCGCCCGGGGCAAACTCCATTGGGCCAATATACAGATTGCTGATTTGCTCCGGCGGAAACAGGGTAAAAGTGCGTCTACCGACGACATTGCAGGCTAAGTTGTGGGGAAAGTCGAAATGCGCAGCGATACGAGTTTGATTGCCAAGCCAGATATTGGTGAGCGGTGACAAAGGCGCAAGATTAAAACTATTATCGGCGCCAAGTCCAGGTAAGCACTGATTAATATCGGTTGAGCCCATATAAATACTGGCGGCTTGCGGCGCAGTGAGCTGCGTGAAGATTTGCCGCAAATCTAACTTACCCGCCTGATAATTAAACCCATCTAAAGTGTCGTTATAAAATACGCGGCCTCGATGTTCTGGCGCTAAATAATAGGCGGTGACGGGCATGCCTTGATAAAACTGGGCCAGATACTTCATCGCGCTATCGCTGGACTCAAGCCCTGCTTTCACTAAAGGCCAGTTTGCGCAAAGTCCTTTAAATACCAAAGGCTGCTCAGCATCTTTAATCAGCGCGAGCATCTCCTCTGTTGAGCAGTTTTCAAGGTGTTTGACGACATTAGTTTTAGGTTTAATCACATCAAGACTCATGGCTGCGACCTAGTTAACCTTGCGCATTTTTAAGGTTAAGCAAGTCACGTACTCTTGCCTGTGAGGCCAAGGTCATGTAAATCGCCTCTAGATAACTTTTAGCATGTAATTGAGCGAGCACTTCTGCCGAAAGGGCCGCTAGCGTTTCTTCATTAATAGTATAGAAACCCATCATTTGATGTTGGTGGCCATTGTCGAGCTTGATATCTAAGGTAAAGGATTCCAGCAACTTATGTTCGATAAGCAAATCGATAAAGTGCTTACTGTCGATAAGCCCGTGGTGGATACCTTCTAACATATCCCCAATGTCATCCAGATATTGTGTATTCCCACCATAGGGATGGAACAAAGCTTCGCCTTCGGTTGTGCTGACTTTTGGGCTCGCCATATCGATATGTATGACCCTTTGTTTTAGCTCGACACCGTCTTCGTGCACGCTTTGTTGACCAATAAGAAACGGCTGACGACGTAGGGTGAGAGGGATATAAGAAGCCTGCCAAGTGCCGTTATTTAAAAACAGATTCTCATTATTTTGAAAACCATAAAGCGCCACTGCAAAGAACTGGCCTGTGGTCTGATCCTTTTGGAAAAAAATCGGATAATGCGCCTGTACGCTGCGAAACTCCGCCGGAAAAGTGACACTGAACCAGACATTATCGCCGTACTTAGCACTACGCTCAGTGATAATTTTAATATCTTTATGATCTACGCTGTTAAGTAATACGTGTTGGCTCATAGGGTTACCTTTGTCCTTTGTTGGTTCTCACTGCCGCGAGTTATTTTTGTTATTTGTGCTAAATCTTAGGGAAACCAAATTGCCTGACCTTGTTTAATAGGTCGCGATTGCTCGGAAGGCTTTGGCTCAATCCATGGATCTTTTGCTGATTCTCGCTAAAAAGTCTTTGGGCAACTTGTTGTTGCGACGGTTTGATATGAGTCGGTAGGGCAGTATTAAAGCCCATACCATAAAGCACATATTGGAAACTCGCCGCCGGAAATAAGGGTTCTTTGTAGCTAATATCGTGACTGCTTGGCGCTTGATAACGCCATAGGTCGAGTTGCTGCTGTAATCTTTCAGGAATGGATGCGGCCTCCCGGTGATCGCGCCAGTAGTCATCCACTTCGCGTCGACTCACGACATAATGCAGTTTCAAAAAGTCGATGATTTGCTGCCAGTGGCGCTCGTAGCGTTCATTCACTCGCTGGGCAATCGTGTCCATTACGCCGCGATGCGTTGGCAGTTGCGTGGCTAAGGTATTCGCCGTCCATTCCACTAAAGCCAATGCTGATGCTTCTAAAGGTTCAATAAAGCCTGCCGCCATGCCGATGGCAATACAGTTGTTTTGCCAGCATTTTGCATGGTAGCCGGGGTTGATATTCAGCTTTCGGCATTCTTGTTTACGACTATCAAGCGCGTTGCTGGATGCCGATTGAGGCTTAGTTGATGTGTCATTGGCTAAATAGGCTCTTAAGGTTTGTTCAGCCTCGTCATCGCTACAATGGGCTGATGAATAGACATAACCCACGCCTTTGCGAGTCGGTAAACCTATATCCCAGATCCAGCCATTGGGCTGCGCCGTCGAGAGTGTGCATGAGGCGATAGGTCTATTTTCTTCGGTATAGGGGACTTGTATTGCTAAGGCGCTGTCGTTAAACAGCACAGCTTTTTGGCTGAGGAAGGGCACGTTAAAATGCTCGCCCAGCAGCAATGATTTAGTGCCGGAACAATCGATAAACATATCGCCTAAGATCACGCCATGTTCTTTGGTCGCAAGACTTTCGATATCGCCATTGGCATGACTGTGAACCTGAGTGACATGATCACGAATGTACTTGATCCCCAGTTTTTCGGTGCAATGCTGCATTAACAGCTGGCTAAATTTACCCGCATCTAAGTGATAGCCGTAATTGTTTTGAAAATGATATTCCGGCGTCGCAATGGTTTTAGGCGCTAGCCCTAACTGAGTCAGCGCATCTTGGTTGGATACCGCCTGAGCAAAACTGACCTTGTCACTGTGAGGCAACCAAAAGGGACACAAGTCTAACTCTTGATGGCCATGGGGCAGGCTAAAGGGGTGTAAATATTGGTTAGAACCGAATGGTTTAGTATGTTCAGTATCATCGTGCTGCCAGTGAATAAAGCGTGAGCCTTGCTTGAAACTCGCGTCGCATTGGCGGATAAATTCGGTTTCGCTGATGCCGATTTTATCTAAGGTGTTACGCATCGAAGGCCAAGTACCTTCGCCGACGCCGATAGTGGCCACATCGGGGGATTCTATTAATGTGATATTGAGTTTAGGCGAGTGCGCAAGCTGGCCTTTATCGACATTATGCTCGGCGGCCAAAAGGGCAGCGGTTATCCAACCGGCTGTGCCGCCACCGACAATGACAATGTTATTAATGGCTGTGTGAGTTGCTTGTTGCATATCGAGTGCCTAATCTTTTATTGTTGTTTATAAAGGCTTTTATGTTTTTAGTTACCACTAACGCGGTTAACTATTGCGCTAGCATTGAATAGTTTTACTGCGATTTCCAGTATTTATTTTACTCATATTGACTAAAAAGAGCGGCTACGTCCGTGTAGCCTGCTGTCATCCTGATAAAAATGAGGTATCTATGGCATACCTCATACGACCTTAGGGTAAAGATCTGTTGCTCTTAAATCGGTACGACTAGAAAGTGTAACGTGCGCCTATACTGTAACGCGCACCCGTCTGGGTGTAGTTAAGGACTTGTTCCGTCGCACGGCCGTGTACACGCGTGGCTTCATTGGTGATGTTTAAGCCTTCGATGAAGATGGTTAAACCTTCAACCGCTTCAACGTCGTAGCCTATGTTAAAGTCCACCTGCGAATAAGCTTCGGTGTATTTAGGGTTAGAGCCAGTATCCTGACCTGTTGAGTTTAAGAACTCATCACGCCAGTTATAGGCGATACGGGCCGAGAAACCATAGTTTTCATAGATACCGACCAAGTTTGCGGTATCGCTGATCCCTAAAATCACGTTCTGGGTCGCATCACCAGGGCGACCTAAGTTAGTGTTATCATAGCTGTCCCCCGCATCCACCATAGTGTAGTTGGCTTGGATACCAAATCCTGACTCACCAAAGAAGTGCTGGATAGAAAACTCCCAACCATCAATCACATTACTTAAATCACTGTTAGTGGGGTTAGTAATGAGGAAGTTTAACGATGGATCACCTGGGTTACCGGTAATCTCGATATTGCCGTTATCAGGATTGATCTTCACATTTGGATCGGTTGCACCGTATTTGTCATAAATCCATTGGCGTTGTTGAATCGCAGTGGTGGCACCTGCCGCAATGGCTTCATCAACATATTTACCGTGTGCTGGATCCGGAATGTTGTAGATGTCTGAGTTTTCAGGGTTACTGCTGATAAAGTTAGTCACATCTTTACGGAAATAACCGATTGAGACGTAACTGGCATCGTTGTAATACCATTCTGTCGACAAGTCATAGTTCGTTGACTCGAGTGGTAACAGACTTGGATTACCCGCCGAGCCGCTACCACCGTTGCGATAGGCAAGCGTTCCTACTGTGGTGCCACCTTGAATCGAGGTGTAATCAGGACGACCAATCGTTTGGCTAAAGGCGGCACGGACAAACACATCTTCCAGCATTTCAATATTAAAGTTGAAGCTGGGTAGCAGGTAATCGTAATCACCCTTTTGAGTTTGGTAAACGCGATTATTATCCACTGAACTCGTTAGCGCGATTTCAGACTCTGCAATCCAAGTAGCTGTATCATAAGAGGAAACAACCGAAGTCGATTCAACATCTGTTTTTTCGTAGCGTAAGCCAAAATGCACGTCATAGGGCATGTTGGCAATTTCGCTGGCGAAGTTGTATTGGATATAGGCTGATTGAGATTTTTCTTCAGTGAAACGGTCTGTGCCCTTAGAGTAATCGGTAGAAGGGCAGAAGCCATTACCACAATCACCCATTATGCTCGTTGCATAGAGTTCTGCTGCACGGGCACGAACTGCCGCAAAGTCCCAAAGGAACATAGTGTTTAGCGGATCTGTCGATGCATTACCGTTATAACCTGCGAAATTACCTTTTGAACCATCGAATTTATCGATAACTGAACTGGTTGGGAACCAAGCTGCGTCTAAATCGCCCGCTGCACCAACGCCACCCCAGTCGTTACGTTGAATATCAACCTGTTGAGAGTGGTTATTCACGTCTGACATCGCAATACCAAAATCGATACTGCCTGCTTCGGCTAAATCATATTTACCCGACATTTGCAGCTGTTCAATTTCGGAGCGATTGACGGCATTGGTAAAGGTTGAACCAGTCACGCGCATATCTTCTGGGCGAACCGCATTTCCACCACCAACGGCGAGTACTGGGACATCACCGCTAAAATCGGTCGCTGCACTGGTACGAATAAAGGCGGCAGTACTGAGGTTGCTCGTACTGCCATTGACATTGTTAGGCGTACGTTCGGCGTAGGAGTTATGGTAATCCAAGTTTAACGTCAGATTATCACTGGCTTCCCAAGCTAAGTTAAAACCCAGTGAACCACTTTGGTCGCGGGTACCGAAATCGCCAGCAGCCATTGAAAGGTCGGCTGGTGCATCGTAGGTTTCGGAATAAACGAGTGGTGATGAAACTGGGCCATCACTCCAAATATTTTCTTGGGACGGCACAAAGTTAAACCATGCCGAGACGTCGTGCGTTTGAGTATCGATGTCGTTACGCATGTAAGTGTAATCAAGCGTTGCGCGCAGCGAATCAATCGGCTCGTATTGCAGCACTAATTGACCGTTGGTGCGTTTGCGTTGTTGTTCTTCAAAACGGTAAATCGTGGTTTGTGGCACGCTATACACGTCATCATCGCCAGGGCGATTGACTTGATTGTCGTTTTTAGGAACGCCGCCCCATTCTGCGTTGGGGCCGCTGTAATCTTGGTCAACAATACCTGGAAAACTGCGCCAACCGGTACCGACTTGGGCTTGTTGATTACCACTTTCCCTTTCTTGATAGCTACCTGAAATAGAAATCCCAAATTTATCATCGGCAAAGGTATTTGAGTACAAGCCAGAAAGCTCTGGTGTGGTAGAGCCTTTATCCGTGGATGAGTCATCAACGGCCTTTGCACCGAAAGTGGCCTTCATGCCTGGCGAGCTTAGCGGTCTATGGGTGAGCACATTGATCGTTGCGCCAATACCGCCCGTTGGATTTTCCGCCTTAGCGGTTTTCTCCACTTCAACCGCACTGATGGCTTCTGACGCTATGTTGGCAAAGTCGAATGAGCGAGAGCCAGTGGTGACTGGCATTTGACGTCCGTTTAACAGCACTAAGTTTTGATCGGCACCAAAACCACGAACCGACACTCGGCTACCTTCACCGTTTTGACGGTCGATAGATACGCCAGAAATACGTTGTAGCGATTCAGCTAAGTTACTGTCGGGGAATTTACCGATATCTTCGGCGTTAATTGCATCAACAATACCTTCTGAGCCGCGTTTTACGTCCATCGAACGGACTAAACTACCGCGGATCCCTGTTACTTGAATGACTTCAATATTTTCTTCTTTTTTGTCAGTATCGGTGGCATAGGCGGGCATGATAGAGCCCACGCCTAAGACTAGCGAAAGGCTAGTGGCCAATCTGGTTTTTCTAAATGTTCTAAGTTCCATCTACATCTCCCCGTTGAGTAGATATTCAGGCTACAACTCTCTGATTTGTGGTGTGGGTTGAACAAATCATGTACAACACAGACATTTTTTTGTTCTTGTTAAGGTTTATGTAAGCGCTTACATAAAGCTAGTTTAAATTATCAACAGAGTCAACGGTAAGTTACTTTATTGTTGCAATATAATGCGTTTTTTGTTTGAGATGATATTCTAACTCATTGTTTTAAAATAGAACCAGTTTTATATTTTGTTACACATTTATGATGAAATTGGTGATTAAGGGGGGCTGAATTCACATGATGACGTTTGAAATGGTGTTTTTACGCTAGGGTGAATGTCAACATTTGAGGGATATTTTGCGCGAGCGGGGATGATTGACCATTTCGGCAGTGGTTTTCACGCCTAAAAGGGGAATTATTAAGGCTTTCGTTGGGGCTGAACATAGGTGCTCAAAGGCGATAAATATGGGTTTTAAAGATGCTGAAAAGCATTTTTAACACTCATTAAATGCCCTTTAAAAAGTAGGTTATGAGCGAGTTTTACTTGGGTTTATAGACCGTTTTTCACATCGTTTTTGAGTCAAACTTGCTCACTTGTGCACGTAAAATCTAACGAGAAAACGCAATGCAGTGCTCATTCTTGCAGTTCAACATGGTCAGGCTAGAGCAGTACTTGCCTTCACTTATTCGCTATTTCTCTAGCTTAACTGCTGAATCTCTTACAAATAATGAAGGCGTAAAATGGCTAACAATCTCCACATCGGTTTTATTGTAAACGTGTTTTAGTACCCAGAACGCCGCCATTTTACCCATTTCATGGATGGGGTTACTGACTGAGGTGAGCTTAGGGGAAATATATTGGGGAAACGGGATGTTATCATAACCCATGAAGGACAAATCTTCGGGTACATTAAGCCCTTGTTCAAGGCAGGTTGAAATCGCTCCCGATGCCATTTGGTCATTGGCGCAAATCACCGCAGTAAACGGCCGTTGCAGGCTGAGTAAATGTCGCATGCCATCGCAACCGCTCGACTCTTTAAACGTCCCTTCGTAGAACAGCTCGCTTTCATAGGGAATGGCCGATTCAGTGAGCGCTTTTTTATGGCCCATCAGGCGCTGCCTAGCGTCTAGCTTGAATAAAGGTCCTGATATATAAGCAATATGCTCATGCCCTAACGACAACATATGCTGAGTCGCGAGGTAACCGCCAAGCTCGTTATCGAGATAAATACAGCGCTCACGTATAGCGGCAACATAGCGGTTAATCAGTACGATTGGCGTGCTGCGCTTACAGAGATCGATAAGGTAGTCATCTGAAACCGCTTCCACGTCGATAATCAACGCATCACAGCCGCGATCAAGTAAAAACTGCACCGCATCCTTTTCTAGGGATTCATTGCTTTTACCCGCGGCAATAATGACGTGTTTACCCGCATCACGCAGGGCATCTTCAATTTCAGTCATCATAGGCCCATAAAATGGGCCATCCAATTGTGATACTAGGACGCCCACACTATTTGAGCAGTTGGACGCTAATGATTGGGCTATCGCATTGGGGCGATAGTCCAACTGAGCCATAGCGTCTAATACCTTTTGTTTGGTTTTCTCACTGACATTGGTGTTTTTATTCATCACCCGTGACACAGTCGCAAGTGAAACGCCTGCAAGTACCGAAACGTCGTAAATAGTGGCCATATCATCTCAAATTAGAGGTACTGAAAAGTACAATGCCTTGAAGATTAGCATATTTTTATTAGCTGGCTCTATTTAATTCCAGATGGATTTCATCCACTTTCTGGTTATTTAGCGTATAACGACGCATGATAAATGCGACCAAAATTGAGCCGATAGCGGGATAAAGGGTAAATGAAATTAAGATGCCATTGAGCGTCGTTTCACTCTGAACGGCATCGGCTTGATAGCCATAACTTGCCAGTAACCATCCCGCCGCCGCACCGCCAATCGCGACGCCAAGTTTGATAAAGAAAATCACCGAGGAGTAAATCATGCCTGTGATACGCACGCCGGTTTTGTATTGACCATAATCGACTGTATCTGCCATTTTCGCCCAGAGTAATGGGGTGGCCATATTGAAGGTAAATCCCCAGACAATATAAAGAGTGAAGGCGAGAACGACTTGATCTTTAGGGACAAAAAAGTGCAGTACACACAGGGTCGCGGCTAGAATTTGCAACACG
The DNA here is from genome assembly GCF_900456975.1 of Shewanella baltica. Lineage (NCBI taxonomy): Bacteria > Pseudomonadati > Pseudomonadota > Gammaproteobacteria > Alteromonadales > Shewanellaceae > Shewanella > Shewanella baltica. The sequence goes on along the minus strand of NZ_UGYM01000002.1, from coordinate 3,410,381 downwards.
ATATAGGCTTTAACCTTACAAACGCGCTTGGCTAATGGCTCTGCGAGAATACAGCCAAAAATATTGCCCACCATGCCTAAGGTGATGAAAAGAGTGATCATATCTGGCAGGTTAAGAAAATATTTTACGTAGTAAATGGCGAGGCTAGTGCGCAATACCATGCCGGATAATAGGCAAACTGCAGCGGCGGATAACACTCGCCATTGGTCATTCTGTAATAGGTAGGTAAAGTCTTGTTTAAAGCTGGAATTTTGATCCACGGGCGGATGTAAGCGCTCTTTTGTGCCCCAGAAGCAGGCCAAAAACATGGCAACGCCTAAGATACTCATGGCGAGAATCGTGAGCTGATACCCTTTTGCTTGGTCACCTTTACCGAGAAATTCGACTAGAGGCAGGGTGAGTCCTGAGACAAGTAAGCCACCGAGCATAGCGAACACAAACCGATAGGATTGCACCGAAACCCGCTCTTTGGGATCGGCCGTCAGTACTCCACCTAAGGCGCAATAGGGAATATTAATGGCGGTATATACCATCATCAATGCTGTGTAAGTCACGAAGGCATAAATCATTTTCCCATCTTCAGATAAATCTGGGGTCGTAAAAGCCAATACACTGATAATCCCAAAGGGCAGGGCAAACCAGAGTAAATAGGGTCTGAATTTACCCCAACGGGTGTTCGTGCGGTCAGCCAATGCACCCATTAAAGGATCGGTGACGGCATCAATCAACCGTACCAGTAGAAACATAGTGCCGACAAAGGCAGGTGAAATACCAAAAATGTCGGTGTAAAAAAAGGTAAGGAACAGCATAACGGTTTGAAAAACGATGTTGCTGGCAGTGTCGCCAAGCCCATAGGCTATTTTTTCTTTTATGCTAATCATGGCTTTAGCCTTATTTATTATTGTTATTAGTTAAGTGAGCCCTTGAGCGAATTAAGTCGCTGTAGGCTTGACCACTGGCCTTTATCGTTCGGGTTTGGCTTGCATAATCCACATAGACAATGCCAAAACGTTTTAAGTAGCCTTCGGCCCACTCAAAATTATCCATCAAGCTCCAGGCAAAGTAACCCTGAATGTTAACACCTTGTACTATTGCATTGTCTACTGCGGTTAAATGGTGCTGGTAATAGCTGAGCCTATCGAAGTCATCGACACGCCCATCAATGCATTTATCGTCCATGGCTGCACCATTTTCTGTGATGAAAATAGGCGGTAAATCATAGGTTTGATTTAAAGAAACCAGTAAATCGGTAAAGGCCTGTGGATGGATCTCCCAGCCTATGTCGGTTTTAGGTACCCCAGGTAAATCAACTTGCACAAATCCTTGCTCTGCATCGGCCTGATATACGGCGCGGGTATAAAAGTTAACCCCTAAAAAATCAATTGGTTGACTGATAAGCTCAAGGTCGCCGTCGTGAATTTCCGGTCTGTCTTCTGGCGCTAATGCTGTGAGAAGGTCTGGATAAGCCGCATCGAAAATGGGCTTGATATACCACTGGTTAAAGTAATCATCGGCTTGTTTTGCGGCCTGAATATCGGCAGCACTTTGGGTTAATGCGTAGCAAGGCGTGAAGTTAAGAACTATGCCATTCATGCTGTTAGGGCTGTTCTTTTGCAGCACTTGCATCGCTAAGCCGTGGGCGAGCAATAGGTGGTGAGCCGATTGACGGCCATAGGCTTTTTTCATTAAACCAGGGGCGTGAATGCCTGCCTCATAGCCTAAATATGAGCTGCAAAAGGGTTCGTTTAAAGTGGCGTAGGAATACACTCGGTCGCCGAAGGCTTGGCTTATTTTGTCAGCATAGTCTTTGAAAAGGTAAGCGGTATCTCGGTTTAACCAGCCGCCTTGATCCTCAATATGTTGAGGAAGATCCCAATGGTAAAGCGTGACAAATGCTTTGATATTTCTACGTTTTAGTTCGTCTAGAATGCCAATGTAGAAATTAACTCCCTGCTGATTAATGCTGCCATCTTGATTTAAGACCCGTCCCCATGCGATGGAAAAACGATAGGCATCAACCCCGAGAGACGCGATTAAGGCGATATCTTCTTGCCATAGATTCAGGTGGTTGCAGGCGACATCGCCATTGGAGGCATCACGGATCTTATCTGGTGTTGCACAGAAGGTATCCCAAATACAGGTTTGGCGAGAGTCCACGCCACCTTCGATTTGAAAGGAAGCGGTCGCCACACCAAAAGTAAACGCTTCGCTTTGGAGTATCGAGTTCTTTGGTAAAGATATTTTCATATATTCAGTCACTTAATTATATTTTTGAATTCATGCCTGTGATTTAAAACACAGAGTTCAAGATAAAGAGAGTAAAGATGCTTGCCGACTGTCACTAAAAATATTGACTTTGGTTATCGACATGTTAACAATGAAAGCGCTTACATCGAGGTTAGTGACTAATCATAAAAAGGTCAATATGTGATTTGGATAAATTAATCACGCCATTTTGACTAAGAAGATTAAACGTTTTTATCTAGATAATCGGTTGGGGAGAATAGGGCAAACATGGCTATTGCAAATGAAACTGAGGCGAGTTCGGTGAGTGAGGCAGCAACGAGTGTGCACCAGAGTGGCAACTTTAGGTTCGCTTTAGTGGCATTAACATCGTTGTTTTTCATGTGGGGATTCATTACTTGTCTTAACGATATCTTAATACCTTATTTAAAAAACATGTTTGAGCTGAATTACGCCCAAGCCATGTTGGTGCAGTTTTGTTTTTTTGGGGCTTACTTTATTGTCTCAATCCCAGCGGGTGCACTTGTGGGTAAGATTGGTTATCAAAAAGGCATAGTCACTGGGCTTGGTATTGCGTGTTTAGGCTGCTTATTATTTTATCCTTCAGCGAGTTTCGCTTCGTATTGGATGTTCCTAGGCGCTTTTTTTGTTTTAGCCTCTGGCATTACCATTCTGCAAGTGGCGGCTAATCCCTACGTCAGCGTGCTGGGACCTGCAAAAACCGCGTCATCAAGACTCACTCTGACCCAAGCGTTTAATTCCTTTGGCACCACAGTTGCCCCGTTTTTTGGTAGTTGGTTGATTTTATCGACTTCACATCAAATGACAGGAGAGGCTGCTCCTGACCTTGTAGTCAGCACTGCGGCCCAAGCGAGCACAGTACAAGTTCCCTATTTGATTTTAGCGGCCAGTTTATTTGTGCTGGCGGTGATTTTTATACTGTTAAAGCTGCCTTTTTTAGGTAAAAAACTGCCTGCGAGCAGTGCTAAAGTGCTGGGCAGTGCATGGCAATTTCCGCATCTTGTTCTCGGTAGCGTGGGGATTTTTGTGTATGTGGGGGCCGAAGTCGCTATTGGCAGTTTTCTGATTAGCTTTTTAGTTCAGCCCGATATTGGCGGTTACACCCATGCCGAAGCTGCGCATTATATTGCCTACTATTTTGGTGGCGCTATGGTTGGGCGTTTTATTGGCGCGGCCGTGATGCAAAAAATCAAGGCCGGCAAAGTATTAGCCTTTAATGCAATTTGTGCTTGCTTGCTGGTGGCCTTAGCCATGTTGAGTACCGGAGCGATGGCGATGTGGGCCTTACTGTTAGTCGGGTTATGTAACTCTATTATGTTCCCGACTATTTTTAGCTTGGCATTACAAGATCTTGAACAACACACCAGCCAAGGTTCTGGCATTTTATGTTTGGCGATAGTGGGCGGCGCGATTGTGCCCTTATTCCAAGGTATGTTAGCCGATCATTTTGGTATCCAATTGGCCTTTATTTTACCGCTGCTTTGTTATGGCTTTATCGCCTATTACGGCGCCAAGGGCTGTGATGCCCCAAGACCAAGATTTTAAATTAATTAAAACACGACGATTAAACACATGGATGCGCACACGGCGTGTGTATTAAGACATTTTATTTTTTGAGGGTGAGAATTATGAGCGTTATCGCATTGAGACCCAAAACCTTTAGCTTGAGTTTATTGGCTGTGCTGACCTGCGTCAGCTTAAGTGGATGCAGCAAAACAGAGCAGATAAAAGCCGACGATAGTCAGTCAGTTAAGCCCAATCATGTTGCCGCATCTAGCTCACCCAATAGCCCCAATGGCTACAGTATCGACGGTAAGCCTACCGATATTAATATTTGGCCGCAGTTAACTATCCCCCATAAAAATCAGCCAGATGTTGAAAAACGCGTCGCAGATTTATTAGCAAAAATGACGCTAGAGCAGAAAGTTGCGCAGATGATCCAACCTGAGATCCGCGATATCACGGTCGAAGATATGCGCAAATACGGTTTTGGCTCTTATTTGAATGGTGGCGGTTCTTACCCGAACCAAGATAAACATGCGACGCCAGCAGATTGGATTGCCTTAGCCGACGCTATGTTTCAAGCCTCTATGGATGACTCGCTCGATGGCATCAGTATTCCAACCATGTGGGGCACGGATGCGGTTCATGGTCACAACAATGTGATTGGCGCAACGCTGTTCCCACATAACATAGGGTTAGGTGCGGCTCATCATCCTGAGCTTATTCAGCAAATTGCTGCGATCACCGCCAAAGAAGTCATGGTGACGGGGATTGATTGGGTATTTGCACCGACTGTCGCTGTGGTGCGTGATGACCGCTGGGGACGAACCTACGAGGGTTATTCTGAAGATCCTGCCATCGTTAAATCCTATTCGCACGCGATTGTCGAGGGGTTACAAGGTGGCAATGATAAAGACTTCTTATCAGATCAGCATGTTATCGCTACGGTAAAACATTTCTTAGGAGATGGAGGGACCGAAGACGGGGATGATCAGGGCGATAATATCGCATCCGAACAAGCCTTGTTTGACATTCATGCCCAAGGTTATGTCGGCGGGTTAACTGCGGGCGCGCAAACTGTGATGGCCTCATTTAATAGTTGGCACGGCGCTAAAAATCACGGTAATCCTTATTTATTGACCGATGTACTTAAGACTCACATGGGCTTTGATGGCTTTGTCGTTGGCGATTGGAATGGTCATGGGCAGGTTGAAGGTTGCAGTAACGAATCTTGTCCTCAGGCCGTTAATGCGGGCTTAGACGTATTCATGGTGCCTACGGCCGCATGGAAACCATTATATGAAAACACTATCGCGCAAGTTAAGTCGGGTTTGATCAGCCAAGCGCGGATTGATGATGCCGTGAGTCGTATCCTGCGAGTAAAAATTCGGGCGGGATTATTTGAAAAGCCAAGTCCAGCTAAGCGTCCTTTATCGGGTAAAACCGAGTTAATTGGACAAGCTAGTCACAGAGACGTTGCACGCCAAGCGGTGCGTGAATCACTGGTGTTATTGAAGAATAATCAGCATTTATTGCCTTTATCTCCTAAAGCTAAAGTGCTCGTTGCAGGCGATGCTGCTGATAATATTGGCAAACAATCGGGTGGTTGGTCTATTACTTGGCAGGGTACTGATAATCAGAATGCAGATTTCCCTGGAGCAACATCGATTTATGCTGGCATAGCAAAGGCGGTTTCTGCCAGCGGTGGTAGCGCTGTGCTGAGTGTTGATGGTCAATTTGATGCTGCGAATAAACCCGATGTGGCGATTGTGGTATTTGGTGAAGAGCCCTATGCCGAAGGCAATGGTGATATTGATAATCTTGAGTATCAAAGAGGGAATAAGCGTGACTTAGCTTTATTGCAAAAGCTCAAAGCCGCAGGGGTTCCTGTGGTCTCTGTGTTTATTAGCGGCAGACCTTTGTGGGTCAATCCTGAGCTTAATGCCTCTGACGCCTTTGTCGCCGCTTGGTTGCCTGGCACTGAAGGAGCAGGGATTAGTGAAGTGTTATTCACTCAAGCTAATGGTGATGTTCAGTATGACTTTAATGGCAAATTATCTTTCTCATGGCCGTCGACACCGCAGCAAACTCAAGTGAATGTTCACGACAGTGATTATTCGCCATTACTTCCCTATGGCTATGGCCTGAGCTATGCGGATAAGGCAAATAGTACTGCGCCTGCGATATTATCGAATAGTTTGTCTGAAGATAATTTCAGTGAACAAATGCAACTCAGCCAGAAGCCGTTATTCGAGCGTGCCGTTAAGGCGCCTTGGAAAATGCTGATTGGCAGTGTTGAAGGTGACAAGGTTTCGATGGAACCCATAGCCAGCAGTGTGCAATCGAATGATGTTGTCACGATTAAAACCTTTGACAAACAAGTACAAGAAGATGCTCGCCATGTCAGCTTCAACGGTAAGGCGCTCGGTTTTGTGAGTTTGCAGGGGAACTTCCCTGAAGACTTACGGGCTTATCTGGCGAGCAAGTCAGTGTTGAGTATGCAGGTCAAAGTCGGTTCATCGATTACAGCGCCTATTAATGTTGGCATGACCTGCGAAGGCGATTGTCGAGCCGATGTGGATATCAGTACTCAACTAAGCGCGTTAAGCCTTGATACTTGGAGTGAACTAAACATAGATCTCACTTGCTATCAGGCGCAGGGGATAGATTTTGGTAAAATTATCTCGCCTTTCATATTGTCATCATCGGGCGCTGTGGATATCAGTTTTAGCGATATCACCTTAAAGCCAAAAACGGCGAGTATGGCGTCAGTCGAGTGTCCGTAATGTAACACTCCAAGGCGCAGTGGGTCGTTTACATGACGACTGTGCCTTCATTGTTTGCTGTAATAAACAGCCTTTATTTTGACAGGGGCTAATGTTGTTTTTGACCTGAGGCAGTTTTCAATTACAGTGTATGGCATCAGGCAGTAGAGCCGAGCTTCACTGAGCCGCTTTGCGTTAAATATATTGAGATGGAGTAAGTTGATGTTACGAATTGGTATCGATCTTGGCGGCACAAAAATCGAGTTAATTGCATTAGATGACGATGGTAAAGAAGTGTTTCGTAAACGCATCCCAACGCCAAGAGAATATGTTGCAACAGTCGATGCATTAGTCGCACTCGTGACAGAAGTCGAAGAGAGCTTGCAACAAACCGCCACAATAGGCATAGGTATTCCTGGGGTGATTTCTCCTTTTACTGGCCTAGTTAAAAATGCTAATTCAACGTGGATCAATGGCCATCCCCTCGATGTGGATCTGGGCGCTCGATTAAACCGTAAGGTGAAAATCGCTAATGATGCGAACTGTTTTGCCGTATCAGAAGCGGTCGATGGCGCAGCTGCTGGCAAGTCAGTGGTCTTTGGCGCCATTATTGGTACTGGATGTGGTGCAGGTATCGCCATCAAAGGCCAAGTGCATGATGGTGGTAATGGTATCGGCGGTGAGTGGGGGCATAATCCTTTACCTTGGATGAAAGCCGATGAATTTAATACCACGACGTGTTTTTGTGGTAACAGAGACTGCATCGAGACGTTTATCTCAGGGACGGGTTTTGTACGCGATTTTCGCGCAGCAGGTGGAGTAGCTGACAGCGGTATTGAAATCGCCCAAATGATGCAAGCAGGCGATCAGCTGGCGACTCAAGCATTTGATCGCTTTATTGACCGTTTAGCCCGCTCATTGGCCCATGTGATCAATATGATGGATCCAGATGTTATCGTCCTTGGCGGCGGAGTGTCTAACATCGATGCCATTTACACTGAATTGCCAAAAGTTTTACCGCGATATGTGGTTGGCCGTGAGTGTCACACTCCGGTTGTTAAAAACTGTTATGGCGCTTCATCGGGCGTACGTGGTGCCGCTTGGTTGTGGGGACGCTAACCTTAATTTGAAATAGTGTTTGATATTTAAGGCCGAATTCATTTATTTGAATTTGGCCTTTTTTTGATTTTGTCATTCTAAAGTTTTACATTTCATTAGCAAATCTTTATCTTAAGTGCTGGTAATTCTTACGCTAAGTGCTATTTTTAATGCTGGGTAGAAAGTATAAAAATGAATTAGATCATAATAATTACGCTATTGTCGTTCTCTTGGGAGTTTACTAGATGAAGCATTTGTCCATCAGTACTAAGTTGTTGTGGATTACATCAGCATTATTTTTATCGATAGTGGCTATTTTATCTATCAGTTTATGGTGGACGCTGTCGGCTCAAAACGCACAATTGTCGGATCAAGTTCAAAATACCCTACAAACGGAAACTCGGGATAAACTCGAAGCCCGCGCCGGTGAATATGGTGAAATGGTCGCCGGATTTATCAATGAAGCCTACCGAATTCCTTTCTCTTTTGCGGGTATGCTTGAAAGTACTGCCGAGGAATTACCCTTAAAACGTGACCGCTTAGAACTCGCAGTAGCGGCAGTGCTGAAGAAGAATGCGCAAGTCTCTTCCATGTATGCCCAGTTCGAACCTAATGGTTATGATGGGCTCGACAGTGAGTTTTTGAATGTGAATGTCAGTCACAGTGTGGCGACATCTGGCGCTCTAGAGGTCTATTACACCCGTAACGACGATGGCACTGTGGAGCATAACCAAGTTGAAGATTCAGCAGAAAAGTACCTCACTAGCCTGAATGAGTTTGGGATCCGTGATGCTGAATGGTATTTATGCGATAAGGAAACCTTAAAGCCCTGCCTAATGGAGCCGTATTTATACGAGATCACTCCAGGCAACAAAGCATTAATGACCTCGCTGACAGTGCCAGTGCTTAAACATAAGCAATTTATCGGTGTGGTCGGTGTAGATGTAAATTTGCCAGTCTTTCAAACTCTTATCGATAAGTTGTCTAAGAGTCTTTACGATGGACAAGCAAAAGTGACTTTGCTGAGTACCCGCGGTTTAGTAGTCGCGGCAAGTCATTACAGTAAAAAGGCGCGTCCATTAGCTGAGTCGGTAAATCCTACTCTCGCTTCGCAAATCATCTCCCTGCACAAGAATTCCGGCTACATGGTTAACGATGATGAAATTATTGTTGCCTATCCCATTAAGATCCCGCTAGCGAATGCCGAGTGGTCCTTGGTTATCCAAGTGCCGACTGCACAGGCGTATAAAAGCTCGATTGAGCTTAATAATGATATGGATGAAATGGCGACTTCCTTAGGCAGTTTGCTGCTGATCGTGGGTATTGTGGTATCGATTGCCGCTGTAATTACCATTAGCTTAGTGATCCGTAGCATTATCTCACCATTGAGAATGATCCAAGGCCGGGTAGAGCACCTTGCGAGTGCCGATGGCGATTTAACGCAATCGATTGAGGTTGATTCCCATGCTGAATTGATTGCGCTAGCGAAAGGTTTCAATTCCTTTATTTATAAACTTAAAAATTTGATTGCCGAGCTGAAAATTCTTGCGAGCCGCTCTCAGGAGGAAAGCCAAGCCTCTGCCAAAATTGCGCAGCTCACCCGTGACAGCGTGAATCGTCAGTACGGTGAAATTGAGAGTGTAGTAACGGCTGTGAACCAAATGAGTGCTACCGCACTTGAGGTTGCTAAGGCATCAGAGCAAACGGCGGCAGAAACTGAAGCTATGTCGCGCAATATTCGTCATAGCGAAGAGAGCCTGACTAAAGCAATGGGTTTTGTCGCGACTATGTCTCAGGAGTCTATGGAGGCTAAATTGGCGGTGAGTAAAGTGGCTGAGAGCAGTATGAACATCAGTCGTATCCTTGAGGTAATAAGCTCCATTGCCGCACAGACTAACCTGTTAGCACTCAATGCAGCGATTGAAGCGGCAAGGGCGGGTGAGCAGGGACGAGGCTTTGCTGTGGTTGCTGACGAAGTCCGCGCGCTAGCATCTAAGACTCAGAGCTCGACGAACGACATTAGTACCCTTATCGACGCACTGCAAAAAGAGGTCCAAAGCGCTTCTGGCATCATAGATAAAGGCGCTGAGCGGGCACAAATGGCCGTATCTCAAACTGAGCAAGCGTTAAACTCATTGAATTCAATGGTGAGTCAGATTGGGGAAATTTCGGGCCAAGTGACCCATATTGCCGCCGCCGCAGAAGAGCAGAGTGCGGTGACTGAAGAGGTTAATCGCAATATCACAGGGATTTCTGACTCTGCTTCTGAACTTGCACGTCTTGCGGGTGAAGCACAGCAAAGCAGTGTAGTTTTAGCAAACTTAGTGAAGCAGCAGCATGAGCAGTTAGGTAAGTTAAAAACCTAGCACGCAGAGGTTTACTGAATTAGCGCATTGATTTTAAATAGGCTCTTTAATTGTGTTGTTGGTTAAGCACTGATCAAAGGGCCTATTTTTATGGCAATTGTAAATATCAAAGAACAGGCTGAAGCTATGAAATAGTCAGCGAGCGAGCTGTATATGCATGGTGATTATGCGATGATTGACAGGACAAATATTTTAGATACAAAAAAGCCCATCTTTCAATGGGCTTTTTTGTTGAATCGGGTGGTGGCCCCTCACGGACTTGAACCGTGGACCTAACGATTATGAGTCGTGTGCTCTAACCAACTGAGCTAAGGGGCCGACTTAAGGTAATCGTCATTACCTGAAGCGGGAGGAAGTATACTAAGCTTACTAACGCTTGTCACCCATGTTTTGGCTGGAAATTCACGCAACTGATTCAATTGGTTATCTGTTAATCAACTTAAATGCCATCGTCGGCTAAATTTAATGCTTTCATAGCGTGCTTATGCGGATATTACCGCCGGAGAGGCAATAAAAAGCCCTGCATAGGCAGGGCTTCAAATCTTACTTAGCTGACTTTAGGCTTATAACGGCCTATTCATCTAGGAATGATTTTAAGATTTCTGAGCGTGAAGGGTGACGCAGTTTGCGCAGTGCCTTAGCTTCAATCTGACGAATACGTTCACGGGTCACGTCGAACTGCTTACCCACTTCTTCAAGTGTGTGGTCAGTGTTCATATCGATACCAAAACGCATACGCAGTACTTTCGCTTCACGGGCGGTTAGACCTGCTAACACTTCGTGAGTGGCGTTTTTCAAGCTTTCGCTGGTCGCTGAATCCAGTGGTAGTTCGAGGGTCGTATCCTCAATAAAATCACCTAAATGCGAATCTTCATCGTCACCGATTGGGGTTTCCATGGAGATAGGTTCTTTAGCGATTTTCAGTACCTTACGGATCTTATCTTCCGGCATCATCATACGCTCAGCCAGTTCTTCAGGTGAAGGCTCGCGGCCCATTTCCTGTAGCATTTGGCGAGAGATACGGTTCAGCTTGTTGATCGTTTCGATCATGTGTACTGGAATACGAATGGTACGCGCTTGGTCGGCAATAGAACGAGTAATCGCCTGACGGATCCACCAAGTTGCATAGGTCGAGAACTTATAGCCACGACGGTATTCGAATTTATCCACGGCTTTCATCAAGCCAATGTTACCTTCTTGGATTAAGTCCAAGAATTGCAAACCACGGTTGGTGTATTTCTTCGCGATAGAAATTACCAGACGTAAGTTTGCTTCAACCATTTCTTTCTTCGCACGGCGGGCTTTAGCTTCACCGATTGACATACGACGGTTGATGTCTTTAATGGCAGAAATCGCTAAGCCGGTTTCTTCTTCAACTGCAGCAAGCTTGGTGCGACAACGGATCACGTCGTCTTCAACCATTCTTAGGCCTTCGGCATAAGGTTTAGTTGAGGCTTTCTCAGTGTTGAACCAATCGAGGTTGGTTTCGTTGCCAGTGAAGAGTTTGACGAAGTTTTTCTTCGGCATTTTGGCTTGTTCAACGCACAGTTTTAACACTAAACGTTCTTGAACTCGTACGCGATCCATCATAGTGCGCATGCTTTTCACTAAACGGTCAAACTGTTTAGGTACTAAGCGGAATTCTTTGAAGATTTCACCAATTTCGAATAGTGCTTTTACCGATTCAGGGTGTTCACGGCCCTTAGCTTCGATAATTTTCAGTGCACTTTCGTAGGCAGTTCTTAGTTGACCGAATCTTTCGCGTGCTTCTTCAGGATCAGGCCCTTTGTTGCCTTCTTCTTCATCTTCAGTGTCGTCGTCATCTTCTTCGTCATCTTCATCTTCCAGCTCTTCTTCAGATAATTCTGAGCCGATGTGAGTGGCGGTCGGTGCAACGTCTTCGTCAGGGTTAACAAATCCAGAGATAATATCAGATAAGCGCAGTTCGTCGGCTTCAAATTGGTCGAATTGCTCAAGGATCATAGCGATCGCTTGTGGGTATTCGGCGACTGAACTTTGAACTGTGTTGATGCCTTCTTCGATGCGTTTGGCGATAACAATTTCGCCTTCGCGGGTCAGAAGCTCAACGGTACCCATTTCACGCATGTACATGCGCACGGGATCGGTTGTGCGGCCAAGTTCGCTTTCTACTGTTGCCAGTGCGGCAGCGGCTTCTTCAGCGGCATCTTCGTCTGTGTTGTCTTCCGACATCATCATGTCATCAGCATCTGGGGCTTCTTCGAACACCCGGATACCCATGTCATTTATCATCTGGATAATATCTTCGATCTGGTCAGAATCGACCATGTCTGCAGGTAAGTGATCGTTCACTTCTGCATAGGTTAAGTAACCTTGCTCTTTACCTTTGGCAAGCAACAGCTTAAGTTGCGACTGCGGAGTATGATCCATAGATATCATCCAAGTTGGGAAACTGTTACAACGACGGACACTTAGCATGAGCTAAGTGCCGCGCAAATCGTCAATTATAGCCGTGTGCACATGTCTGTGCTAGTCACTGGGACAGTGAATGAGGACATTTTTGCCTCAGTTTAACCCTTTCATGACTGAGATCAGCTTCGAGAGCTGCATCTTCTCTTCTTTAGTATGAGTCTGTTTTAGACTCAATTCCTGATATCGTTGTTCAATATATTGATTGTTCAACCAAACCAGGGTTTGTTTAAACTTTTCGAGCAAGTTTTCATCCGCCACTTGATGGTCCCATTGGGCCAATTTATGGAGAGTGCCGCTGTAAGGGTGCTCTCTGAATTGTTCAAGTAGTTGTGCGCTGTTTAACGTTTGCTCTCGAGTCATCTCCAATAACAGTGGCAGCAATTCTATGCCTGGCATCTGCAAGTGGGCGAGTGCGGGTTGTGGGGGTAAGCCCATACCCAGTTTAGGATGTTGTACTAGCAGTGCGATGGCGAGTCGCAATGGTGTACCGCGTCCTTTTAATCCTTTATTTGCCATTGGTTTAGCTTGTTTCACGCTAAAGCCTAGCTTCTTTTTCATATCTTCTGAGCTGTTCATTCCTAACTTGTGAGCTAAGTTCTCAAGCAATAAATTTTGCAGCACAGTGTCTTGAATTTTTTCAATTAAGATAAAAGCTTGTTTCGCTAAGTTGCCTTTATCTGTACCGTATTTTGTCGCTAACGTATCAAACAGAAACTCGGGTAGTGCAATGGCTGAAACCATTAAGGTTTCAAATGCATCTTTACCAATCTTACGTACCATAGAATCAGGATCTTCGGCCTGGGGCAGGAACATAAATCGCACTTGATCGCCTGGCTTTAATAATGGCAATGCCGTTTCTAAGGCACGCCAAGCCGCTTCAGTACCCGCCCTGTCGCCGTCGTAACAGCAAACCACTTCTTTAGCGCTGCGCAGCAAAAGCTGAAATTGCTCCGCCGTCGTCGAGGTGCCTAATGACGCGACAGCATAATCGACGCCAAATTGCGCCAACGCCACCACATCCATATAGCCTTCAACGATCAGTACTTTGTCAGGATCGCGATAGCGTTGCTTTAGTTCATAGAGACCATAAAGCTCATTGCCCTTATGAAATATGGGCGTTTCTGGAGAATTCAAGTATTTGGGTGTGCCATCACCTAAAACTCTGCCACCAAAACCAATGACTCGTCCGCGTCTGTCGCGGATAGGAAACATGAGGCGGTCACGAAATCTGTCGTAACGTTTACCACTGTCATTGGCAATTAACATACCCGCAGTCAGTAATTTATCCTGCGCATCTTGATTCTTACGATAGCGGCCCAATAAGCCATCCCAACCGTCTGGCGCAAAGCCAATACCAAAATGTTCGACTACATCATCGGATAAACCGCGATAGGCAAGATAATCGATAACTTTTTGTTTATCTTGGTGTTGTCTAAGTTGGTTTTGAAAGTAAAGGCTCGCTTCTTCCATGAGCTGGTATAAGTCACGACTTAAACCGTCATCATGTCGCTTGCCTGTGCCTTGTTCTCTGGGAACCTCTAATCCAAGCTGGCCCGCCAAATCTTCAATGGCATCAATAAAATCGAGTCTGTCATACTCCATCACAAAATCGATGGCGTTGCCGTGAGCACCGCAGCCAAAGCAATGATAGAACTGTTTATCACGGCTGACGGTAAACGAAGGTGATTTTTCGCTATGAAAAGGACAACAGGCCGAGTAGTTCTTACCCGCCTTTTTCAAGGGCACCTTACGATCGATAAGTTCGACTATGTCAGTGCGAGCGATTAGCTCATTGATAAAATCACGAGGTATTGCCATTGAGTGCTTAAAATCCCGCCTTGCGCGAATTTAAACAAACAAGCCGCGCATAGGCACGGCTTGTTCATACAGTGAAACGCTAATTATTGCAATTTAGCACGGATCATAGCGCCGATAGCGCCCATGTCTGCACGTCCTTGCACTTTAGATTTCAATGCTCCCATTACTTTGCCCATATCCGCCATGGCGGATGCACCTACTTCTACAATAGTTGCATCGATGAGCGCCGCGACTTCCGCCTCTGTAAGAGGGGTAGGCAGGAAAGCTTCAATAACTTGAATCTCTGCTGCTTCCACGTCGGCCAACTCGTTACGACCCGCTGCTTCAAATTGAGCAATCGAGTCACGACGTTGTTTCACCATTTTGGTTAAGACCGCTATAACCTGTTCATCAGTCAGAGATTCGCGGGTATCCACTTCAATCTGTTTGATGGCGGCTAATGCCATACGAATAGTGCTCAAGCGCGCCTTCTCTTTGGCGATCATGGCCTGCTTCATGTGGTCTTTTAGCTGATCAATTAGGCTCATATGAGATTAATATAAACGTACGCGACGTGCGTTTTCGCGAGAAAGCTTCTTAGCTAAACGTTTAACTGCAGCTGCTTTTGCGCGCTTACGTGCAGTAGTTGGCTTCTCGTAGAATTCACGAGCACGCACGTCGGCTAAAATACCAGCTTTTTCACAAGAGCGCTTGAAACGACGCAGAGCTACGTCGAATGGTTCGTTTTCACGTACTTTAATAATTGGCATACGCCATCACCCCTTAGGTGTAGGTTGTTCTGGTTCAATTACTCGAACCAAGTCTATTTAAAATGGTGCGGAATTTTATACCGAGACACCTAGGCTTGTAAAGCCCTAAAACTGAGCTCAGTCCTATAGTGGACTCAATATGGTCTGCGCGACTGGAGTAATCGAGCGCTTGCAGGTAGAATTAGCGCCCTTTTGTTAGCAATTGATGAGACACCATGCGGGTTCTAGGTATTGAAACATCTTGTGACGAGACAGGTATCGCCGTCTATGACGATGAACTGGGCTTATTATCGCACACTTTATACAGTCAAGTTAAGCTGCATGCTGACTATGGTGGTGTGGTGCCTGAGTTGGCGTCGCGTGACCATGTACGCAAAATTGTGCCGCTTATTCGTCAAGCGCTGAAAGATGCGAATACTGAAATGGCTGATCTCGACGGGATTGCCTATACCAAGGGCCCTGGTTTGATTGGTGCTTTGCTTGTTGGTGCCTGTGTGGGGCGTTCACTGGCTTTTGCTTGGGACAAGCCTGCAATCGGTGTGCACCATATGGAAGGGCACCTGCTGGCGCCTATGCTCGAAGATGACGCGCCTGAGTTCCCCTTTGTGGCCTTATTAGTTTCCGGTGGCCATTCAATGTTGGTTAAAGTCGAGGGTATTGGCCGTTATGAAGTATTAGGCGAGTCCGTTGACGATGCCGCGGGTGAAGCATTCGATAAAACGGCCAAGTTGATGGGGCTGGATTATCCCGGCGGTCCGCGCTTAGCGAAACTGGCAGCTAAAGGCTTACCCGCAGGCTATAAGTTCCCGCGTCCTATGACCGATAGACCAGGACTCGACTTTAGTTTTTCGGGTTTAAAAACCTTTACCGCCAATACCATTGCCGCTGAACCTGATGATGAGCAAACGCGCGCCAATATTGCCCGTGCCTTTGAAGAAGCCGTGGTTGATACGCTGGCGATTAAATGTCGTCGTGCGCTGAAGCAAACTGGCTATAACCGCTTAGTGATTGCCGGTGGCGTGAGTGCGAATACGCGCTTAAGGGAAACCTTGGCCGAAATGATGAACTCGCTAGGTGGACAAGTGTTTTATCCCCGCGGTGAGTTTTGTACCGATAACGGCGCCATGATTGCCTTTGCGGGATTGCAGCGTTTAAAGGCGGGACAACACGAAGATTTAGCGGTAAAAGGTCAACCTCGATGGCCATTAGATACCTTGCCACCTGTGGCATAACACGCCTTTGATGCCGATGTATTGATGCTGAAATAAAAAACTGCGCTTTTAGCGCAGTTTTTTATTGGGGTAATTTTATTGGGCGTAATGTCATCTCAAGATTTTTTAGGACGCTTCTTGCGTGACACTTTAGATTCTTCACCCTTGAGTAAGCGCTGAATATTGTCTTTATGGCGAATGATGATAAGTGTCGACAACATGGCAACGGGAATGGTGAATCTGTCGTCTAGCCACCAAGTATAAAGGGGCGCCAGTAAAGCGGTAAGGATTGCTGCAAGGGACGAGTAGCGGCTAATTAACAATAGGACGACCCAAGATGCCATTAAGCAAATCGCTAGATCATCACCAATGGGGGCCATAGCACCAAAGGCAGTAGCAACGCCTTTGCCACCTTTGAATCCAAAAAATACCGGATAAATATGTCCAAGACAGGCGGCGATGGCGATGAGCCCGAGTGACACTGCATCTATGCCCATGAGATAAGCTAAATAAGAAGGCACTGCACCTTTCAGCATGTCGAAAAAGAGCACCATGGCAGCCGAACTCGCGCCGCCAATTCTTAGTACATTGGTGGCTCCTGGATTGCCTGAACCTTGCAATCTTGGATCGGGTAGACCTCTCATCCTACAAACCAGCACGGCACTTGAGATTGAACCTGCCAAATAGGCGGCCAAAATCATCAAAAGTGTCTGTGTTAATGGACTCACATTGGTTTCCTTACGCGTCTTAAGGTATTATCGCGCAACAATTTAAAAAGCTGACTCAGTTGCCAATCCCGCTTTAGGTTTGTGCGATAACTCGCCTAGTTAGGGCTGAGATATTTTCTGAATGAGCAAATCCTTTTAGGGCGTTATCCTACTGTGGATTGGCTCGAGTAGAAAGTAAATTAGTTATCTGTCAGAAGATTGCGGATTATACAGCTAGGATCGCTTTTAGCTTATCAGACCTCATAGTAGTCAGTTAGTTGGAGAAAGCATGGATAAGGTACTTATACGGCAATTGCGCATTGATACTGTGATTGGTGTCTATGAGTGGGAAAAGACAATCCATCAGAGCCTGTTATTAGACTTAGACATGGCGTGGGATAACAAACCTGCCGCAGCGACGGATGATTATCAATATGCGCTGTGCTATGAGACAGTTTCCAATCGATTAACCCAACTTATTACTGAGCATCCAATCGAGTTAATCGAAACGGTTGCCGAGCGAGTGGCCGATTGCCTACTTCAAGAATTTAACGTGACTTGGGTGAAAGTTGTCGTGATGAAGCCAGGTGCGGTAGCAACTGCAGCTTCGGTTGGCGTCGAGATTGAACGTTCACGTTAGATGAGTACTTGATCAACTGCGCTGTTGATTGAGAAATAGTGTTTATCTTCAGATAAATCGGACATTAGCATGGCACGTATTTATATCAGTCTGGGTAGCAATATCGAGCCTGAACAGCATCTGCAAGCAGGATTGACATCGCTGCGAGCGTTTTTCGGGCCGCTGCGCCTCTCTTCTATGTATGAAAGTGAAGCGGTAGGTTTCAGTGGCACTAACTTCTTGAATATGGTTGCTAGCGCTGAAACGGATCTTAATATAGCGGCGGTAGTTGCACAGTTTAAGCAAATCGAGCAGAATCACGGCCGGCTTGCCGGGGCGAAGAAATTTAGCCCAAGAACCTTAGATTTAGATCTGTTGCTTTATGACCATGTAGTATGCCAAACACCTGTTGTGCTGCCCCGTGCTGAGATAGTCAATAATGCCTTTGTGTTATGGCCATTAGCCGAGTTAGCGCCGGAATTGATTCATCCCGTGGTAGACAAAAGCTATGCAACTTTGTGGCAAGAGTATGACAAAGATTCACAGCGACTTTGGCCTGTGACGTTTGAATGGCCCCCAGGGCTGACGTTTTAATTTATTGATAGGATTGTCATGGATACGTTTCAGGTCATTATTTTAGCGCTTATTCAAGGGCTAACCGAGTTTTTACCTATTTCTAGTTCTGCCCACTTAATTTTACCCGCACAGCTTTTAGGCTGGGAAGATCAAGGTTTATCCTTCGATGTGGCGGTGAATACAGGTTCGTTATTTGCTGTGGTAATTTATTTCAGACACGAGTTATGGACTATGTTTAATGCTTGGATTGCGAGCATTTTCAGAGGTCAACAATCCGAAGACAGCAAGCTGGCGTGGTGGATTATTCTGGCGACCTTGCCAGCGGTATTTTTTGGTTTTCTGGCAAAGGATTTTATCGCGACTCACCTACGTAACGCTGAGGTCATCGCGGTCACTACCGTCGTATTTGGTTTATTGTTGTGGTGGGCCGATAAGATGTCGCGCCGCGATTTAACGGTTTATCAGACGGGCTGGCGTAAAGCCTTGTTAATTGGTTTCGCGCAGGCATTGGCCTTGATCCCGGGGACTTCGCGCTCTGGTGCCACTATGACAGCGGCGCTAATGTTAGGCTTAAGTCGTGATGCAGCGGCCCGCTTTTCATTCTTAATGTCAGTTCCTGTGAGTTTAGGTGCGGCGATTTTAGTGGGTAAAGATCTGGCGAAAAGTGAGCTTCCGATTGATTATCAAGCGTTAATCCTAGGAACTCTGATTTCGTTTGTTGCAGCTTATGCCTGTATTCATTACTTCTTAAAAATCATCAGCCGCATGGGAATGACCCCGTTTGTGATCTATCGTTTAGCACTCGGTGCAGTCTTGTGTGGATTTATCTTCTTCTAGCCACGCGAGTTTGGTCATCATAGTGAGATAATAAATAATAGAATCGGGTCATGTACCCGATTTTTGTTTTTGGAGCTTCCTCATTTTCTGAAGCTTAACTTATTTTTGGAGCTTTATATGGGTCTCGAATATCAGTGTCCAACCTGCGGACTTGCGTTAAAACAACACAAAGCCTCCCAAGGTTTTTATTGTGTCAATAAGCATCACTTCGATCGGAATGAGCAAGGCTATTGGGTTTTTACTAAACCACAACGCCAAAAGCCGACTGGTGATTCGCGCGAGCAAGTTAGAGCTAAGCGTTTTCTACTCGAATCAGGCATATTTTCGCCTTTGATCGATAAACTGGCTGAGATAATTACTGGATCTATTACGCCTGATGCTTGTTTATTGGATTATGAATGCGCTGAGGGCTTCTTCTTGCGTGCTTTAGCTTCCAAGCTGGCTGAGGTCGAAAATCCGCTAAACGTCCAGTACGTGGGCGTAGCGGACGCAGAAAATGCTATTTTTGCTGCAGCGAAGGCGCAGACTCCTGGGATCTTGTGTTTAAGCTCTTCTAAAAAATTACCCTTTATCGATAATTGTGTGGATTTTATTACTGTTATTGATCGGCCGTTAAAGGGAAAAGAGTCTGTTAGGATATTGAAAGACGATGGGACCATGTTACTGGTTATGCCTGGGCCACGACACCTATGGCAACTCAGGGAATATATTTATCCTGACTTGGCTGAAAAACCTTTCAAAGTGAATTTGCCCTCTGCATTATCGGTAAAAGACACTCAGGCACTGAGCTTCACTTTATCTGTTACCGGTGAGCAAGCATTAACGCTATTGGATATGGCGCCTTATGCGTGGCGTGCAACTGACAAGATGAAGCACGATATTCAAGCTAATCATTTTGAGTCGTTGGAAATTGACTATGTATTAGTCTCAGCACATAAACGTGTGGTTGAATCGCTATAGGTTAAAATCTGCAGTTGATGCGGTTAATTTTAAGCCAATTCATAGGCTTAGTTCGATGGTTTTTAGATGCTTTAAAAGGCTATATTACTCAAGTCTATGATTCTGTTTGACGTTTTCATGTTGTTTTTATGTTATATAGGCCGAAGCTGTTATTATTTTTAACTTTAGGCCTATTTGTTCTGTGCCAAATACAGCCTACTTATTGCCTTTGTTTCCCATGTAGCCTCGATTTTTGTCAATAGCTTTTCTTTTAAAGAAAAATATTACTCTTTTATAAAAAACCATTTTTTAAGATAAACGAGAATGACTTTTAAGAATACTTAAAAGTTTAAATGAGAAGCTTAGATTAATAACGAAGGTTTTAATTAAAAGACGAATGGGATCCGTTTATACAGGCGCATACAAAAGTTAACTTTTTAAGGAGATTGGGGGATAACCTTTAAAGATGCGTTTGGAGATTTAAAGTCAATTTAGCGTTTTGGTATTAGTAGATTGGTAATCTTGAGTATCAATACCTTGAATAACAGGCATAAAAAAAGGCTTAGATTGATGTGCTTATCGCTTTCATCTTTCTTAAGCCTTTTGTCTTAACTTACTAAACAGTAAGCTAAATTACCTTTCATTACTTCTTGTAACGAGAAGCAACGTTGTCTAAACGGTCGTTTGCGCGTTTAGCTTCTGCTTGTGCGTCCATAGATGCTGCTTTTGCATCTTTAACGTCTGCAGACAGTTTGCTTTGCTCTGATTTCAGAGAACCAACATCAGCTGACAATTGATCAACTTTGTTGCCCAGAGTTGCAACGCTTTCTTCCAGAGCAGTAGTGTTCGCGCAACCACCTAGTAGGGCAGTCATTGCTAAACCAGCAATCATCAGTACTTTTTTGTTCATTGTAAAAAATCCCTTAAAATAGGTTGGATTTGAATGTTTCGTTACTTTGTAAGCGAAACTGCCTAATTATGACATAGCTATTTTAATTTGCTACGAATATTAATGTGTTTAACCACTATAGGCATATAAATTTTTTTTAAAAGCTTTTTTTATAAGTTATATCGACATTTCTAATCGTAAAGGAGGGCATTTTTCACTATAAAGTGATGCGCCACTTACAAATCCTTTACAAATTACCGTTCATCCGTCGGCAGTTTAGTTTGCATTTTTTGTTTAAACTGACTGACCGCTTCAATACGACGTAAATTTAACGCCTGCTTTATCTCTGCGCCTTGGAAACCTGCGGCAATAATGGCGGCAATATCGACATTATTGGCGGCAAGGAAGCATTGAGTTAAATATTCACCCTGAGGGTAGAGGTTGTTTTCAAATCCTGTTCGACCACGCATATCGGCGGTGCAGGCTAATATAAGTTGCGTCAAGCGCTCTGGCTTACGCCAAAAGTCAGCTTTATCGAATATTTTTACGATCGTTTCGGCTCTAAGCTCGAAGGCCTGATGAACGTTCTGATGTTGGTCACTGACCAGTAACGCAAGATCGCGGGTTTCGTTCGGCACTCGTAAACGGGTGCAGAGCGCTTTTATCAGCGGTAAGCCCTTTTGGCCGTGACCGTGATGTTTAGGTAAATGCTCTTTTGGACTGAGGGCTTTGCCTAAATCATGTACGAGAGCGGCAAAACGAACGCTTTTATCCTCAGTGAGAAGAGCGGCTTGGGCGAGCACCATTAAAGTATGCACACCAGTATCAATTTCAGGATGCCATTTTTCTGGTTGAGGAACGCCAAATAAGGCAAAAATCTCGGGAAAGAGTACTTCAAGGGCACCGCATTGGTGCAGTACCTCGAAAAAGACCTCAGGGTGAGGTCCGCCTAAGCTTTTATCGACTTCTTGCCAAACTCGCTCCGCGGTTAACGCGTTAAGCTCATCGCTTGCGCTAATTTGGCGCATCAGTGCCAGAGTTTCTGCGGCAATGTGAAATCCTAAGGCATGAAACCTTGCGGCAAAGCGGGCGACACGCAATACGCGAAGCGGATCTTCAACGAAAGCATCCGACACATGGCGCAATAGGCGCGCGTTAATATCCTCAATGCCATTAAAAGGATCGTATAAGTTGCCCTTTTCATCTTGGGCGATAGCATTAATGGTCAGATCTCGACGTAACAAGTCTTGCTCTAAAGTCACATCGGGACTGGCATGGCAGCTAAAACCACCATAACCCAGTCCAATTTTTCGCTCTGTTCGGGCTAACGCATATTCTTGTTGGTTTTTAGGATGCAGAAATACCGGGAAATCTTTACCGACCTGGCGGTATCCCAGTTGCAACATTTGTTCTGGAGTCGCACCAACGACGAGGTAATCTTTGTCCTTGATAGGGAGATTGAGCAGGCTGTCACGCACAGCACCGCCGACGAGATATATTTTCACAGGTAAGATTCGGCTAATGTGTCATAAACATAGCTTATCATGCCCATTAAGGTGATGGATAAAGTCGTCGCGAGATATTTGCGCACTTATGTGTCACATTGATGTTGCGGATATTTTGACAATAACATTGGGACGCTTTAACGTGGGGCGTTATTTTTAAATTAGGATGATTGGTGGTATGTACAAGGCCTTTTACGGACTCAGCGATAACCCTTTTTCGATTGCACCCAATCCCCATTATTTGTTTTTGAGTGATAGGCACAGAGAGGCGTTGGCCCATTTAACCTACGGGTTAGGGGAAACGGGCGGCTTTGTGTTGCTAACAGGGGAAGTTGGCACGGGTAAAACGACGGTATCTCGCTGTTTACTTGGGCAATTGCCCGATAATACCGACACCGCATTTATCCTTAATCCATCGCTAACAGAGCTCGAGTTGCTCGCCACGCTTTGCGATGAACTTAAGATTTCCTACGGCGACAATCCCACACTCAAGCAGTTGACCGACCACTTGAGTCGTTTTTTATTGGACAATCACAGCAAAGGTCGTAATACCGTGCTCATCATTGATGAAGCGCAGCATTTACGCCCTGAGGTATTGGAGCAACTGCGCCTTCTGACCAATCTTGAGACGGACACCAAGAAGTTACTGCAGGTCATTTTAATCGGTCAGCCAGAATTACAGCTGTTATTGAAGCGCCAAGAGCTGCGCCAGTTAGCCCAGCGGATCACAGCTCGTTATCATTTATTGCCGCTAAATGAAGATGAAATCGCCCTTTATGTATTGCATCGCTTGCAAGTCGCGGGACGATTTGAACCTTTGTTTACCCGCAAAGCCGTTAAGGTGTTGCAAAAGTACAGTGGCGGCATCCCTCGATTAATTAACCTCTTATGTGAACGTTCGCTGATGGCGGGCTATGCGCAATCGCGGGTGCCCATCGATCATCATATGGTGAGACAAGCTGCGGCTGAAGTATTAGGTGAAGAGGAGCCGACTCAGAATAGGTATCTTTGGCCGACAGCAACCGCTGCGACGTTATTTGTCGCTTTTGGTGTTTCCTATTGGCTATTTACCGACAAGCCTGTCAATGCCGCGTCAGCGTCTAGTAGGGTTATTGAGTCTGCGTCAGCAAATGTTGCTGCATTAAACACTCAAGCTTTGAGCGCGACCGAAGGAATGAGCAAGTTAGTACAACCCGTAGATCAGCAAAGCAATCAGGTGTCTATTCCAGATCCCAATCAGCGCTTACTTAATGATGCGATTAATCAGAGTCGCGATATCGATACCGCCTTTGCGGGTTTGTTTAGCGTGTGGGGCAAAGTACCCTATAAAGGCTTAACCGCCTGCCAATCTGCGGTTGAGCAAGGATTGTCTTGTTATCAGCAGCAGGGTAACTGGATGTCACTGACTCGGCTTAATTATCCAGCTGTGGTGTATTTGGTTGATGATAACCAACAGGATTTTTATGGCGCTGTGATTGCAGTGGATGGTGAGCAGTTGCTGATGCAGTTAGGTGAACAACAACTTTGGGTTGATAGAGCTTGGTTCAATCAACATTTCAGTGGCACCTTCGAAATCCTATGGCAAGCACCTAACTTACCTATGATGGATATCAGCCAAAAATCGAGTCCAGGTCAACTGCAATGGTTAGAGAATGCCTTAGCCCATGTGAATAATCGTAATGCTCGCAGGGTCAATCAATTCGATGTGCAACTGGAAAATGATCTTAAAAGCTTCCAAAGTCAGCATGGCTTAAAAGCTGATGGTATTGCCGGAAATCAGACATTAGTGAGATTAAATTTGTATTTAAGTCAGCAAGGTCCACGTTTAACCGATAATGGGGCGCGCAGCTGATGTCCATTTTACTCGATGCCGTGACCCGCAATAAACAACAGCAACAATCGCCTTTACCCGATGCCGTGATGACGCCAAGGGCGAATTACCCACAGCCACGTAAATCTGGCGTGCCGATAGGCAAGCTGTCCTTACTTGTCGTCGCAGTCGCCGCCGGAATTGGCGTCGCTTGGGGATTAAGTGTTTGGGACCAAACTCGACATATTTCAACCGAGCATGCTTCAACTAATAATGTGGCAGTGGCAAAGGTATTGCCACCAACTGCATCTTCATTACCAGCTTCGACAGTGGCTAAAAGTGAGCTTCAGACTGTCTCGACAGAATCGGTTGCTCAGCCGCAATCTGAGGGCAGTGCTAATACAGGTGTTCGACTCGCAGGAAAAGTGGCGCTGCCTCGGGCACAGACTTTGCCCGAGTTAACTGCATCATCGCAATATCAGGGCGGGGCTTTAGCAAACTCGGCTCAGGCTTCTAGCGCGAATATGAACAGCAATGCTGTTCAAAGTTACAATGTTCCTAAAAATAGTGTTCCTAACAACAGCGATCCGAATAATAGCGATTCCAGTTATGGAGACTATATGTCGACGTCAGCCCAAGTGGACGCAGCAAGTCGCGAAGTTGCTTCTATGTCTACAGACACGCAAACACAGCAACCTATGATGTTGGGCGCTAATGCCAATGAGTCGGGTCTTGCGAGTCTTGAGGCGCTGCGTCAGCAAGTCAGTGCTGCGGCGGAAGATGTCGGTTTAGAAACCAACAAAAGTCGCGATGAAGATAAGTTAGTGGCTTCCTTTCAAAGTGCGCTAAAGGATGTGGAATACACCAATGCGGCGGAGACAAATGTCACTGAAGCTAAATTAGATCCTATTCCTAAAACGGCTGCGGATGATATCCCTAAATACGGTCAACTACCTGCTGGGCTGCAATTACAAGTGCCTGAATTTAATATTGTCGCCCATGTTTATTCCAGCGATCCGACTCAAAGGTGGCTGAATGTGGACGGTGCAGAGTTGCAGGAAGGGGATATGATTGCGGGTAAGCTGAAGATTATCTCCATTCGTCCACGGGACATAGTGTTAGATATTCAAGGTACCCAGTTTAAAGTACCTGCAATCTAATCAGGCATTTCAACAAGCCATGCTAGCGGTTATCTGTGCTAGTCATAGCTAAAGAGTAGAAATGAAAAAGGCGCCTAGGCGCCTTTTTTGATCTTAATAAATCTCAACTTAATCAAACAGTCTGTAGGCTAAGAATAGGGTTAGTGCGTAACCTACGCTGTAGCAAAGGAAAAGTGCTGGAACGTATTTTAAATAACTCACAAACGTCAGTTCTTTCACTTTACTCATGGCTACAATACCCGATGCAGAACCGATAATCAGCAGTGAGCCACCTACGCCAACGCTATAGGTTAAGCCAAGCCATTCTGGAGTATTCAGGACAGGGCTTGCTTTTAACAATGCCGCTGTTAATGGCACGTTATCAATCAAGGCTGAGCCGATACCTGTGACGAAGTTAGAGATGTTTGGATTAAACATAGTATAAGCTTCGGTCAGCATGTCTAAGGTGCCGATTTCTTTAAGCATACCCACGAGCAGCAAAATACCTAAGAAGAACAACAGGGTGTCGTATTCAACTTGGCGAATATACTCAAGGATTTTGATTTCTTCTTTATCGCTACGTGTGGTATGGCCAATCAGGAACATGATTGACAGACCCGTTAGGAAGGTCAGCACTGGCGGGATACCAAACAATATGTTCAGTAACATGGTCATTAAAATCGTGCAGAAGAACACGAGGGCAATCATGACATCAACGGTTTGATAGGTGTGTTTGATGGGTGTCGTGCTCACCACGCCTTCGGCTTTGAGTGAGAACAGGGTTGCCAACAAAATCACGCTCACGGCCGATGGGATAAACAACATCAGCAGTTCGGACATATGCACATGGCCGCCTAAGAAGATCATCAATGTTGTCACATCGCCGGTGATCAAAGCGACACCGCCTGAGTTCACTGCGAAGATAATCAACACTGCCATTCTGCGGCGCATTTGCTTGTCGAGTTTAAAGGTGGTTAATAAGCCTAATGACACTAACGTCGCGGTGACGTTATCACAAAATGCCGAGAGCACGAGTGCGAACAGGGCAACTTGGATCATCAACATGCGCACCGATACTTTCTGCGGGAACAGCTTTTGCACCATGATTTGGATCATGCCTTTAGCGTTCAAGTACGCGACGAAGGTCATGGTCGACATCAGAAAGAGCCAGAGTGTGGCAATTTCGAGCAAATTTTCATTGAGTTGATGGGCAACGAGTTTCTCATTGGCCGGTTCTCCAGCAGCCATAAACAGCGCTACCCAAGAGATACAGCCAAAGAATAAGGTGGTTTTTGCTTTATTAAGGTGGGTCACTTCTTCGAAAATAATACTGAGCAATGCGAGCACGGCCAGTATGATGAGAAAGGTATTTAACATAACTGCAATTCCAACTGCTGTTTTAATGTCGTAGGGCGACTTGAGTCAACCTAAAGATTGAGCATATCAAGGCTGAATTAAGCTAGCCGTGTTAGCGCGTGCGGATCAGAACATAATGGGCTAAAGAACGCAACTGTTAGCTGTGACTCAATTTACTGCTGCTTTGTGATGTTGATCCCATGCATTTTAGCGATAAACTGGTTTTATATATCGGCACTTTGATTTTTGTTAGTGTGATTGACTATATTGTTTGATTTGATTACCGCGTTAAAAGTGAGATCTACGATTAAAGTCTAAGCAGTCAGTTTGTCGATCCTTCAATTAATTTTTGTTCAGCAAGAGATCCATGAATGCTGAGGCCAAAGTGGAGTCGTTTTTCCACACTTTCCCCTGTTATTGACCTTAATGGCTTAATTGATTCGCGTGTCACAAAAATGTCTTTGCCAAAATCTTGACTGGATACAAAGTGAGCGCTATCTTGTGGCTGTTTTCTTATCTGGGCACAGGATATTGTGTTAACACGGGATGTTGTGTTTTTGGAGTAGATGTAAATGACATTTGTTATTCGGAGCCTTTTGCTTTTAGGCTCACTGGTTTGGTTAACGTATTCGGGCAAGCAGCTTTTTGCGCTGGGTGTGATGAGTCAGCCTGAGCTCGCCATTGAGCATATCAATTTGACCATACAGCTGGTCGTGGCAGCGATAATATTTAAATCGGCTTTAGGTTCTAAAAAGTCTGATAGCTACTAACGTTAAACAAAGCTAACTGAATCGAAGTAAGGCTAGCTAAATCTCAGTAAAGCAAAGGGACGCTATTGCGTCCCTTTGTTATTTTTAAGCTGCAGTAACCCTAAAATCTAGGTTTAGCTTGCCGCTTTCATGCTCGCTAATACGCGGTCAGCCGCTTCTAAGGTCAAGCGCATTTCTTCTTCGCCATGGGCCATAGACAGGAAACCGGCTTCATAAGCGCTAGGTGCCAAGTACACGCCTTCATCTAACATACCGTGGTAGAAAATACGGAACTGCTCAATATTACATTGGGTCACTTGGTCAAAACGGGTGATTTCCGGTTGTTCTGTGAAGAAGAAACCGAACATGCCGCCAACATAGTTGATCGCCATTGGAATACCGTGCTTGTCAGCTGCCGCTTTAAAACCTTCTGCAATACGTTTGGTTTTTGCGCTTAGCTCTTCGTACAGACCTTCTTCACACAGGGCTTCCATTTGCGCCAAACCTGCTGACATCGCAATTGGGTTACCAGATAACGTTCCCGCTTGGTAAACCGGACCCGTAGGCGCGATAAACTGCATCACATCTTTACGGCCACCGAAGGCACCCACTGGCATACCGCCACCAATCACTTTACCCAGCGTGGTCAAGTCAGGTGTGACGCCGTAGTAACCTTGAGCGCCGCTTTGTGATACGCGGAACCCTGTCATCACTTCGTCGATGATCATTAAGGCACCGAACTCGTCACAAATATCACGCAGACCTTGAAGGAAACCTGGGATAGGTGGAATACAGTTCATGTTGCCAGCAACGGGCTCGATGATGATGCAAGAAATGTCAGTTGGATACTGCTCGAACAGGGTTCTGACAGAATCTAAGTCGTTATACACAGCCGTTAAGGTGTGCTTGGCGAAATCTTCTGGAATACCGGGTGAGCTAGGTTGGCCTAAAGTTAGTGCGCCAGAACCTGCCTTAACTAACAGGCAATCCGCATGGCCGTGGTAACAACCTTCGAATTTTAAGATCTTGTCACGATTAGTAAAACCGCGTGCTAAACGAATAGCGCTCATAGTAGCTTCAGTGCCTGAACTCACCATACGAACTTGCTCGATAGAAGGCACCATAGAGATGACTTTCTCGGCCATTTGAACTTCAAGTTCTGTTGGTGCGCCAAAAGACAAGCCATTTTCCACCGCCGCTAATACTGCAGCACGGATTTTAGGGTGATTGTGGCCGAGGATCATTGGGCCCCAAGAACCGACATAGTCGATATAAGCTTTGCCATCGGCATCGTAAATATAAGCGCCGTTTGCTTTTTCAATAAACAGGGGTGAACCGCCTACACCATTAAATGCACGAACCGGAGAGTTAACGCCGCCGGGGATGGTTTTTTTAGCCTGTTCAAATAGCGCTTCGGAACGGGTCATGTTTAGTCCTTAAAGTCTGTAGCCAACTAGCGATCGGCTTTACGTGAATACCAATTAACCGGACACTCATATTTTTCGAGTTGATGATCAACGCCGAGTGTCAATGCAAACAAAGCCATGCGAATTAACAGCCCATTATCCGCCTGTCTGAAGATGGCGAGATTAGGGTGGCTGTTCAAATCATTATCTAACTCATTGGCTTGCGCGCGTGAATCCCTTGGAAGCGGATGCATAATGACAGTGTTAGATTTGCAATGTTGAGTGTAAATACTGCGATTTAAGCGGAACTTGCCGCGATACTTATTCGCTTCTTCCTGTGAAGGGAAGCGTTCTTCCTGAATGCGAGTGAGATACAGAATATCTGCTTTATCTAAATGGCCTTCAAGCTGGTCGGTTATTTTGATGCTATGGCCAGCATTTTCAATGTCGGAGATCACATAATCAGGCATCGCTAATTCAGCAGGTGAAATCAGTGTGAAACTGATGTTCTTATACATGCAGAGTAAGCGTGATAGTGAATGCACAGTGCGGCCAAATTTTAAGTCGCCGACCATTGCTATGTGCATGCCATCGATACCGCGGCCGGCACATTTGAGTTCTTTTTGGATAGTGTATAAATCGAGTAGAGCTTGGGTCGGATGTTCGTTCGAACCATCGCCACCGTTGATCACTGGGACGCGGCTGCCTTCGGCAAACTCTTTCACTGAATAAGAGTCTGGATGGCGCATGGCAATCACATCGGAATAAGTGGATAACACGCGCGCCGTATCGTACAGGGATTCACCCTTAGATAAAGACGATGAAGCCATACCTGTGGTTTCACGCACATGGCCGCCAAGTAAGTTAAAGGCACAGCCAAAACTTACGCGGGTACGGGTACTGGGTTCGAAAAACAGGTTACCTAAAATGGCGCCATCGAGCACATTATTGCGCTTCTCTCGAAGTGCATAGGGCATCATGCGGCTAGCGACATTAAAAATAGTTTGGATTGAGTCAAGATCTAACTGGTTTACGGAGAGGATATGGGATCCTTCGAACTGATTCATCAGCCTGTTTTCCAATTTGCTAGGGGGCATTTTAAGCTGCGGTATCGCGCTTATCTGCCCTGATGTTATGTAGGGTGGCTGAGGCGCGATTGTAGCAGAAGCACAGGGGCAACGAAATAGCCACATTGCCACTGTGTTAGATTTTTGCGATGAAGCCCAAAGCTTTTAATCTGCCGCCTTAGGTTTGGTATCAAGGTTTGGCATCAATACTAGGTTTTGCATCACTATCAGATTTTAAATTGATATCAGGTTTTAAATTGACGTTAGGCTTGGCCTAAGCGAATTTCCTGTTGCAGGTTCGACCAACTGATCACTCCGACCACGTTATCTGGCGTATCTTGATAGATAAACACCTCACCGCTGCGCTTGGGTGACAAGAGTAAATAGGCTTCATTGAGCGTAGTGCTGTCGCTTAAGCCTTGCATGGGATGGCGCGATAGCGTGGTACTGTCATCGTAGGATTGCATTTCAAGGCTGAGCATTTCGATAACGCCATCGGCATTGCGAACCATCACAGGTCGACCTTCTGCCCGTTTAAGCACTTCGAGTAACAATTCATCGTTGTTATTGACGATAACAAAGCGTTTATCCATCAAGGCTCGCACGCCTTTTTTCTGCAGCGCTAAATTTACTGGCGCAACTTTATAGCCTAGCCCCATGATTTCTAATTGTTTAAAGAAAATAGAGTTAGTTTTAAAGCCTTGATAGGCAATTAAAAATGCGGGAATAGTCACAAACATCGCCGGCAGAATAATACTGGCATCATTGGTCATTTCTAGCAGGGCGACTAACGCCGCCAGCGGCGCGCTTAAGCACACGCCCATCATGGCTGTCATGCCGATCACAGTGTAAAGCCCTACATATGGAGCGATCGACGGGAATAAGATGGCACTGATCAGCGCCAAAATCGCGCCGAGCAGCGCGCCGATACCATAGAGTGGACCAATCAAACCACCTGGAATACCTAAGCCAATCGCTGCAATAGTGGCAATGATTTTGGCAAATAATAGGGCGATTAACAGCAACAGGTTTGGATGTTGGCTAATGGCTTCGCTAATGGCGAGATCGCCCGTGCCAAGGGCTTGCGGTAATACTAGACCGATTAGTGTGGTGACGCTGCCCGCCAATAATAGTCGGTAGATGAGTGGCCAGTTTTGCCCCGTCGCGGTGACTTTTAAGAGTGAGTAATTAAACAGCGCCGCAGCGCAGCCCAATACCACGCCGCCGATGGCGAGAATAGGGTAGTGATCTAAGGGAATGTGGATCACTTGAATACGGTCAAATTCGTGCACATTACCAAACACTAATTGGCTTGAAACCGCGCCACAAATTGCGGAGAGCATAATCGGGAAGAAGTAATGGACTTTATATTCGCGGACAATCACTTCGAGGACAAAAATCACTGCCGCCAAGGGCGCGTTAAAGGTCGCGGCAATCCCTGCGGCAATGCCACTGGCGCACATAATACGCACACTGTTATCGGGAAGATTGAATTTTTCGGCGAGAAAGCTGGCACTGACAGCACCCAGATGAATGGCTGGACCTTCACGGCCGACGGAGAAATTGGTGCCGAGGGCGAATAATGCTTGAAAAAATTGCCCTACGGCAGATTGCAGCGGAATTTTACCGTAGTGCAGTTTAACTCTATGTAACACATAGGCTATTCCCATACGCTTATAACGTTTGGAGCCTAGCTTAGCCACAATCCAAATTAATATTGCGCCTAAAAGTGGTAACAGGGCTCGCCAGTCGGCGACGTTCCCCGTAAAATCCAGCGCCTGTATTTGGGTGTAATGATTGGCCCAAACGAGCAAGAGTCGAAACAGTAAGATCACGCAGGATGCGAAAATGGCAAACAGCAGTGCAAGTATGCACAGTTGTGCACTGATCCTCGCTTGGGATAAATGGTCACGTAGCTCATTGGTTAAATACTTTTTGGCTGTGACTATGGCATGTTGAATAGCGACTTTATTTATCGTTAATTGCACTGCATTGGCCTGAGTTGTATTGTATCGAACTCGTTCTTGAGTTGATTGTATTTTATATAAGGGGCTGTTACCTAATGCCAAATTATCATCGTTGGCTAGATCGGCTGCAAGTGATGGATCTCAAGTATCGTCCATCTTCAGTGTATTTATCGCTTTTAGTGTTAGTTTCTATTCTTTTTGGGGCGTGGATAAGTTTTCTGCTACTAAGCAGCGATGAGCCCGTGGTTAAACACATCAGCAGCAAAGCCCAACGTTTGAGTGCTGAATTAGAAACACAGACCCAATTACTAGCGACCCGAAATCTAGAGCTGTCCGTCGAGCGTGAGGCTAACGCCCAAATGCAAGATATGTTTGGCCAGCAGATGAAAAAGCAAAAAGAATTGGAACATGAGCTGGCGTTTTACCGTAGCATTATGACACCGGATGATAATGCCGAAGGTGTCGCCATCCACGGACTTGAAATGACGCCGGGTGTTTTAGCCGATGAGTACAATCTCAAACTGGTATTAACTCAGCTGCAAAAGCGCAAGCAAGCGATTCAAGGTCGAGTCGAATTGACATTAATTGGCGTGCAGGAGGGTAAATCCGTTAGCTTGAGTGTGAACAAACTCACGGGCTCTAAGTTGGAATTTGATTTTCGCTATTTTCAGGTCATAGATACCAAGGTCACTGTTCCTGCTGGCTT
This sequence comes from Shewanella baltica, assembly GCF_900456975.1. Lineage (NCBI taxonomy): Bacteria > Pseudomonadati > Pseudomonadota > Gammaproteobacteria > Alteromonadales > Shewanellaceae > Shewanella > Shewanella baltica. Next base: position 3,377,883 of record NZ_UGYM01000002.1, on the reverse strand, counting down.
TAGTTTACAGCAAGTGAAAGTCAAAGTGCTGGTGCCTTCGAGCCGCTGGACCAAGAATTCGCAGACAGAACATGTCTATAGTGCCCCTGAGTTATTACAGGGTGAAAAAGAACCACGGGTAATACTTGAACAAAACAGTCAGGTAAAGGATAATTTGCCCCAGAAAACTGATGTAAGAGGTAGTAATGACTGATCAAGCTGATACAGCAATGCCAATCCAATTTACCGATGCGGCAGCCGCTAAGGTGAAAGGTTTGCTGGAAGAAGAGCAAAATCCTGCACTTAAGCTACGAGTCTATGTGACTGGTGGTGGTTGTTCTGGATTTCAGTACGGCTTTACCTTTGATGAAAAGGTCAATGACGGCGATTTTACGATAGAAAAACAAGGCGTTCTCTTGGTTGTCGATCCTATGAGCCTACAATATTTAGTCGGTGGTGAAGTGGATTACACTTCAGGACTCGAAGGTTCTCGCTTCTTTGTGAAAAACCCTAACGCAACCACGACCTGTGGCTGTGGTGCCAGTTTCTCTGTATAAAGATTGTCTCTGTGTAAAGAGTTTCTCTATAAAGACTGCTCACTTAGCGCTTTTAAGGTGTGAAGTGAGATCAAAAAAGCCGTCGCAATGACGGCTTTTTGTTGGGCAAAATTCAGTATGCTACGAACTTAACTCATGATGTTCAGGTTAAGCTTAGGTTTAAACCACGCCTTTACCTTTTTATCAAAAGCGACCCAGACTTGCAGTAATGACAAGATGATTAACGCGATAAAAATCACATAGTCAGGCAGTTTGCCCTGCCATTCACCTAAATGCACCGTCGTCGGGCCTACCACTAAATTGCCAGGATCGTACATGATCACTGGCAGCATGCTAATCAAGCCAAGCTGCACGACTGTGTAGCCACGCAGCATAATAAGCGCCGCCTTTTGTCGACCAATAATGGCAATCACCATTAAAAGTGTCAGTAGACAAAATAACACGCCTTGTTTAGCGACTAAGCCACTCACGGACGCAACAACATACACTAGCAGCAGGGCAATCAGTCGTTTGGGTAAACGTGAACTCACGGCCGCGTCAGCCTTAGGTGTCGGTATAGCCGATTCTTGCTCGCTCATAGACATTCTCGCTTAGCGATTGAGATTAATGGCTTTGCTTAGGCGCTAATCTTTGATCTAACTCATAAGGTGGGATAACCACACCTAAATCATCTAATACTGGGAACACGGCAACGAACAGGTCGTCATCTTCCATGCCTGGCACCCATCTTTCGTGAAATTCATCGAATGGGATCGCTAATGTTTGGCAATCGCTCCACTCATCCACAGCCCAAGATTCAGCCGCTTCTTCGGTTGGCCACATTGGAATGCAATCTTCTTCTTCAGTGGTCAGCATTACGCAACCGTCTTGGTCTTGTAATGTCCAAAGAACTTTATGTTCTTTGACTTGCTCAACGAGGTAATCGTAACGGGCTTCTGGCGTCATTGCTGCTGTCTCAGCGAGGGTTTTAACAGTCTTGCTCATGAAAAATATCTCTTTTGCTTGAATAGGGCGAAGCCTGTTGTGTCTCTAATGTAAAAACCTAGGGCACAGCAAAATTCACCAGTTGGCTAAATGGTAACATTAGAGCGGGATTAGAAAAAGAACAACAGCGCCAAGAGGGCGCTGTTGTGTTGCAATGGCTGCATTTTCCTTGAGAGATCAGTTTATTATTGACTTAAGTTGCTTGATTTAGATTTCAAAACAGCTAAACGTTTAATCGTATCCGTTTGACTATCTTTCGCTAGTAATTGAGATTCAACTGCTTTTGTTAAATAGTTAATGGCATTTTGCGTATCACCACTGTCCGCATAGATCAATCCTAATATACGATCGACGAAAGCTTGTTCATAAGGTGTTGTTGGCTTTAAAGTGCGGGCTGTCGATAGCGCTTGTTCTAAATTATTGTTGGTGACGAAGTTAAACGTTTTTTTAATACCTTCGACTAATACAAGGTCTTTGATGATGTGATCATTTTTTCTTATTTTTGATTTAGAACTGTCTCTAAGTTCGAAATCAAATTTAATGGTTTGATTTTGCTGGATTACAGCAAGGTTGTTGACTATTTTTTTGGGGAAATGCCATTTGCTTAATGCCGTCACTGCCGATTGTTCGAAAATATTGGCTGGACTCGATTCAAGCACTCTTATCTGTTGAGGCTGGCCATGTTCATCAATATCAAATCTTAGCTTGACATAACCCTCCATGCCTTTTTGGGCTGCTTCAACAGGATATTCCGGCTGCGGTGTGTTTACTGAATATTCTTGCTCTGTAGTCACCATTGTTTTTGGGCTACTACAACTAGACAGTAATATAAATAGTGGTAGTACAAGATATTTCATTTTATGACCTTATAGATTAATTGTTTTTGCATCATAGCGGTTGATGTTCTATGACGTTTTTATTCGTTACTAAGGTTGTCATTTTTTTATCAAAAATCAAACATCTTGATTGCATTTCTTTGTTTTTTAATGAATAGCAGACTGCCACGATATTGAGTTTTAAGGTTAGCATTGGCAGGTAAACCCATAGGCAGATGATGTTGGTGTACAGATTTTATTAGGCGATGCCTGTTTTGTTACTTTGACAAAAGCTTGCTCATTTAGCGCTAAATCTTCCGCCGAGTACAGCTTCGCGGGAGGCGCCTGTGACAGCTGGGAGGTTGGCGGGTAAGCCTAAGTGGTTACGCATGGCGAGCCACGCGAAGGCGATGCCTTCAGCCCATTTAGGATCGACGCCAAGTGCTGAGGTGGTATTCAAGGTATAACCTGGCAATAGTGCGGCAAGACGCTGCATCAGTTGGCCGTTGAACGCGCCGCCACCACAGACGTACAACTCCCCTTCATTCGATAATTTAATCATATCGCGGGCTATGCTGTGGCAGGTTAAATCCAATAATGTCGATTGGATATCTTCTTCATCTAAATGATTAAAGGGCGATAATTGCTGCTCTAACCAAGCTTGGTTAAACAGCTCACGGCCGGTGCTTTTAGGATAATCAAGGGAGAAATACGGGTGTGAAAGCAGTTGCGTTAACAGGCCTTGGTCGGTTTTGCCGGATGCAGCCCATTCGCCATCTCTATCGAAGGGTTCACTTTTCACCTGCTGGATCCAAGCATCGATCAAGGTATTACCAGGTCCCGTGTCGAAACCCAGTACTTGGTCACTGTTGCCCGGTAAATAAGTAATGTTGGCTATGCCGCCAATATTTAAAATGATGCGTTTTTTGCCGACTTCAGCAAAGGTTTGCTGGTGGAATGCTGGCACTAAGGGCGCGCCTTGCCCACCTAGGGCAATATCTTTACGGCGAAAATCGGCAATCACATCAATACCGGTTTCGGTCGCAATAGTATTCGGGTCGCCAATTTGCAGGGTAAATCCCACTTCAAGGTTTGGCATGTGGCGCACGGTTTGGCCGTGGCTACCTATGGCGATAACCTCTTCTTTGGCAATGGCGCATTTGGTCAGCAGATTATTCACTGCTAAAGCAAACAGTTCACCCACATTACGATCTAAACGGCCGAGGCGGTTAATTTCATCTGTGCTGGGTGAACAAAGGCGCTGTAGGCCTTTGAGCAAATGGCTCGGTATGGCTTCGGTATGGCTGGCGATAAGCTGTGGCTGCGCGCCAGAAAAGTCGACCAATACGGCATCGACACCGTCCATGCTGGTGCCTGACATAAGTCCAATATAATAAGCGTTTTTCATTGGGAGGAATCCGTCCGTCGTTATTGCATTGCCAATTGCGTTTGCTTGTTTTGCGAAAGTGTAGTCATCAATTGCTGGCTAAGTGCATCGAATTGATTTTTTTCTTTTCTCGCAATCGATTCGGCTTTAGGTAGCGTTATGGTTCTTGGGTTGCGATGGACGCCATTAACGATAAATTCGTAATGCAAATGTGCACCCGTGACGCGCCCCGTTTTACCTAAAGTACCTATGATTTGCCCTTGCTTAACGCTGGCTCCTTTGCTGACGTTGCGCTTAGTGAGGTGAAGATATTTGGTGGTATAGGTATCGTTGTGTTTGATAAACACATAGTTACCGTTGAATTGATTGTAGCCCGCCTCTATGACGCGTCCGCTACCCGCCGCTTTAATGGGCGTGCCAATGGCGGCGACGTAGTCCACACCGCGATGGGCTTTGACTTGGCCCGTTACTGGGTGCAAACGTCTTGGATTGAAGTTTGAGCTGACATATTTAAAATCGACTGGCGAGCGCAAGAAGGCTTTACGCATGCTAGTGCCATTCTCGGAATAATAGTTACCGTCGGTATAGCGAATGGCAGTATAGCGCTCATCTTGGTTTACAAATTCTGCGGCTAAGATATTGCCGTTACGCAAAAATTCGCCATCGGCATATTCTTGCTCATAAATAATGGCAAAGCTGTCGCCTTCGCGTAAATCTAAGGCAAAGTCGATATCCCAGCCGAATACGGTCGATAACTGCATGATCTGGTTTGCATTCATGCCTGCATCGACGGCGGCGTTCCAGAAGTTGCTCTTAATTTTAGCGCTGGTGAAATGGCTGCGGATTTCCACATCCTTCTCGGAGATTTTTTCTTGGTATTGATTTTGATTCTTGGTGATGATGAGCGTCGAAATTGCATTCACGCGATAACGCACTTCGGTCAAATCACCATTTATATCTTTCGAAATCACGATTTCTTCGCCCGGCATAATCTTAAGTAAATTTTGCTTGGCTAAGGGGAGTTGGGTGATCTCATACACGTCTTTACTGGTTAACCCTGCGCGATCAAATACCGCGGCTAAGGTATCACCGTTCTTGACGTTAAAATGTTCGACGTCCCTGTGATGGGCACTCTCTAAGGATTCTGTAACTCGATTATTGGCATCACCCGCGGCAAGCGCGTCGGTTGACGATAATGGCGCAGCATTGGTGGCCGCATTGTCTGTTTGGCCCTCTAATAACTCAGGACGTTCAGGTGAGCGAAAGGCTAAAGGCACATCATAACGGGTGTTGATTTGAGCTTGGTCATCTATGCTGGTGGTTTGTCTTGAAGCTTGCGCTTCTTCAGAAGGTAGTAGCATGGTTATCATAGTGATAACTGAAAGAATGCTGAGGAGAATTTGATGCTTTTTAGGCAACAATTTAAATAATGTTATAACCTTTCCCATTGACGCCGATACCAATAACCAGAGACTTAAATAATCCCGTTAGTGTACACACTTTCAATTGTGGTGGCTAACAAGTAACATAAGTCTCTTCATTTTATGATCATGGCCTTAGGAGTCCCTGCCGAGATGGCTGATTTAGACCAAGTATTAGCAGAAATTAGACGTGGTACCGATGAGATTTTACTCGAAGCGGATCTGCTGGAAAAACTCAAAGAAGGACGTCCACTCCGTATTAAGTTAGGCGCCGATCCTACCGCTCCGGACATCCATCTTGGACACACAGTAATCTTAAATAAACTAAGGTTATTCCAAGAGTTAGGTCATGAAGTCATTTTCTTGATCGGCGACTTTACCGGTATGGTGGGTGATCCAAGCGGAAAAAATAGTACGCGTCCACCGTTAACCCGTGAGCAAGTATTAGCGAACGCAGAAACCTATAAAGAACAGGTTTATAAGATACTTGATCCGATTAAAACCCGTATCGAATTTAACTCAAGTTGGCTAGAGCCATTGGGCGCAGCGGGAATGATCCGCCTTGCTTCTAAGCAAACTGTGGCTCGTATGATGGAGCGCGATGACTTTAAGAAGCGTTATGCCTCGGGCCAATCTATTGCTATCCATGAGTTTATGTATCCTTTACTGCAAGGTTATGACTCAGTTGCGCTGCAGGCCGATGTTGAGCTGGGTGGTACAGATCAAAAGTTCAACCTGTTAATGGGCCGTGAACTGCAAAAAGCGGAAGGCCAAAAGCCACAAGCTGTGATCATGATGCCGCTGCTCGAAGGTTTAGACGGCGTGAAGAAAATGTCTAAGTCGGCGCACAACTATATTGGCGTGAGCGAACCTGCCAACGAAATGTTTGGCAAGCTGATGTCTATTTCGGACGACTTAATGTGGCGCTACTTTGAGCTGTTGTCATTCCGTCCACTGGCTGAAATTGAGCAGTTTAAGCAAGATGTGGCAAATGGGTCTAACCCACGTGACATTAAAATTGCCTTGGCGAAAGAAATTATCACACGTTTCCACGATGAAGCGTCTGCACAAAGCGCACACCAAGCCTTTGTCGATCGCGCTAAGGGCATGATCCCTGACGATATCGAAGAAATCGAGTTAGTGGCGGGTGAAGGTCTGGCGATTGCAAATCTGTTGAAAGATGCTGATTTAGTGGCGTCGACTTCAGAAGCCATGCGGATGATCAAGCAAGGCGCGGTGAAGATGGACGGCGAAAAGCTGGACGATAGCCGTATGACTTTGTCTGCTGGTACTGTCGCGGTATTCCAAGTCGGTAAACGCAAGTTTGCCAAAGTGACTTTAGTGTAAGTAGCTTTAGTTTAAGTCACTTTAGTTCAGATACCAGTGGTTTACCTGACTCTAGTTTGACTTGCCGTGGTTTAAGCCATTGTCTGTTAAATAAAAAAGTCGTTAAACGAACAAAAAGAGCGCCTTAGGGCGCTCTTTGTTTTTAAGTCTGTTTCACCCCTGCAGATTAAGGCGCTGTGTTGGCCTCGTGCTCGGCGATATTACATCTGTCGGTGCCAAAGTGTTGCCCACCACTGCATTTCCACGCCAGTTGCGCCGAACTCACCTGCCATTGTTTAGCATTCTGCTTCAAGGAAATAATCAACAGCATTTGTGGATGTTGCTTGGAGAGCTCGCTCACCTGATAGGTCAAAATGCTGTCTTTATTGGTTTGGGTTCGCACTAAGGTAAATTTGTTGCCTGCGTATTGGCTGCTGATCTGACTTGGGTCTTCCGACCAGGGTTGATGTTGTGCCTGAGCGACACGCAGTTGCTGATTAAAATGACTCACTGGCTGAACGGCGTAGGACACGATTATGGGCTGTAAGGCCTGTGCTTTGGGAGCCAGCATTAAGCCATTAAGGGCGAGTAGGGCTATCAATCCAAAAAACTTCATACAAACCTCATTGAAACGAAACGACTCAGTCAACCTATCGAAGGCGAAACACTCAGTGTTATTGACTCATTGTTAGTTTCGACCCGTTTTTAGGGATCAAGTTTCAAAGACAGCTAAATTTTGTGACTACTGCATCGCTAATTGGTCAGACATGGTCTGGTAATCGATAAGATCCACATGCTCAGTCACCCTATGGTTGAGCATATCGAGTTTAAGACTCGTGACGCCAGGAATGGCGATATCGATGATTTTGCCAGGTTTGCCGAATTGTTCACCGGGTCCTTTGAAGTGATAGTTACCTATCATCACCACTAAAGAGCCGGCGTTATACATATGTTCTATGTTGAAGTCGTACTCGAGCACGCCCTCGTGGGCGCGCTCGAGAAAGTCGATGATAAAGCGGCCGCCAGTGTATTTACGGTTGGCGGTTTTATCGAAGAAGACGCTTTCACGGTTATAGAATTTTCTGAGTGTCTTGTAGTCGTGTTCGGTTAGCGCATTCATATACTTTACGGCTAACTGCTGTTCTTGTGGCATTTCACCTGAGTTGGCTTGCGCCGCTGCAGGATTGAGGGCTGGAACAAAAATGAGGCACAAAATAAGACACAATATTCGCAAACTATTCCCTCTTGGTTTTGAGATCAAAGGCCGGTAACGACAGATGCCACTTGATGGCGCTTAAGCGGATAAATAGAGCACTGCTCATCGCCAGAAACAGCGCCGTTTTCTCGCCCATACCGTAGGCTAAACTCACGGTATAGCCGATACCACCTATGATTGAAGCTGTGGCATAGACTTCTGTACGTAACACCATAGGAACTTGTCTGCACAGTAAGTCTCGAATAATGCCTCCTCCCACGCCTGTGATCAAGCCCATTACCACGGCAATCATGCCACTCAAGCCCATATTGAGGGCTTTTTCGGCACCAATCACAGTAAATAAGGCTAATCCAAAGGCATCGGCGACCGGCAAAATATATTCAGGCACCTTACGAGGCCGACGCACTAACAGCAAACAGGCGAGTACAGTTGCGAGAATCACTATGATGTAATTGGGATCGCGGATCCAAAACACAGGTGTTGCGCCTATCAAGGCATCCCGAATACTGCCGCCGCCCACAGCGGTGACCGAGGCGAGCACTATGACGCCAAAGGGGTCCATTCTATGACGCCCTGCGGCGAGTGCGCCAGATAGCGCAAATATAGCGGTACCCCATAAATCAAAAAAGTAGATCCACTGGCTCATTTACTCATCTCTTTGATATGGATATTTAATGCGTCAACAGAGATGCGGATTTCAATCACAGATAAAATCAGTGAATAGAGCAGCAGTAGCAGGCTAGCGCCGAAGATCACTGAGCCAGTTTTATTAAAGCCGACATAGATGAAAATCATGCACAGTACGCACAGGGCAAAGCTCGATACGCCCGCTTCTTGCATACGACGAATAATGGTAATGCGCTGGCTCAGGTTTTTGATTTGATCTTTATGTACGGGTTTTTCACCACTGCTTAAGTTTCGGATTAATGCCGCGAGGGCAAAAAAGCGATTGGTATAAGCAAGTAGTAACAATGAGATAGCAGGAAATAACAACGCAGGGGTTGTTAATGAAACATGCATGTTTTCGAGCAAGATAGTCAGCCTTTAACTTCACGTTGAGATAATGCGGCATCATATCACAGGCTATGTAACCAACGTAAACCTGCCCATAACAAGGGCAGGATAATGATAAAGCTAAACCAGATGGCACAGGCGCGTGAGGTCAGCTTGATTGCTGGGGCGATGGCATCACTGGTCGGCTGCGGACCATAACCTAGTTTGTCCACATTGATACGCACGCCAGCAAACTTTTGAGGTCCACCGAGTTCGATGCGTAAAATACTCGCCACCAGATTCACACTGAGTATATAGCCTCGAATCGCGGGATGATTTTTCGGCGTACGAAATAGCTTAGCGAATGCCTTAGGACCGCCTTGAATGGCAATTGATAGGCTCCACAGCCAAGCGGGGATCGCCAGTAAGAGGGTCGATACGCCATTCACAGTACTGCAAAAATGTTGATACTTAGGCTGAATGGGCGGCCAGCTCAATTCGAGTTGTTTGAGCATACGCACCGCCAGCACTAAAGGTGCTCCAGCTATAGCGAAAAAGAAAATGGTCAATGCTGTGCCGTAAATAGGCGCTGTGACGAGTTTTTCTATGGTGGCTTTGGCTAGGCCGATTTCCGACAAACTATCGGTATCGCGCACTACCCAAGGCTGTAAAAGCTTTTTTGCGCTGGCATTATCTCCACGTTTTAAGGCTTTAGCGATTTCATCGGCGACTTGGCTAAACCCTGCATCGGTTAAGCATAGATAAAGCACCAAAAATTCGAAAAACCATGGAAAGGCGGCCAGCTCGAGCAAAAAGGTGATAATGGCCCAAAACGGAAACAGTAACAGCATCATAGCTAAAAAGCCTGCTGTGGCTTGTTGGCTTGGAGAGCGTTCTGGGCGATTTACCTTGGAGGCGAGTTGCTTAGCTAAATGGCCAAACCAAATAAGCGGCTGCATTTCACGTGGCAATGGCGCTAACCGCGCCAATAACAAAGCAAAAAAAAGTACCAAAAAGCCTTCAAACAAAGCGCCATCTATCTCGACAAGTTGTTGATAAAAAGAGGTGTGCATTCGGTACTTTTCCGCTTAAGTGATTATTTTACTGCGCTAGGATTCAGTTGCTCTAGTAGCAGCATCACCATCAGCGCCGAGTGGTAACCCGCTTTGACAATATAAGAATCAAAATCCACTGGCGAGTCATTGTTGGCGTTATCTGATAAAGAGCGGATCACCACAAATGGCACACCAAACTGATGACAAACTTGAGCGATTGCCGCGCCTTCCATTTCACAGGCGGCCATCGTTGGGAAGTTTTTCAACATGGCTTGGGTGCGAACAGGATCGCAAATAAAGCTATCACCAGTACAGATCAACCCTTCAATCGCTTTGACTTCGCCTAGTTGAGCAATGGCCTTGTTGGCGGCTTCAACTAAATGAGCGGCTGGGATAAACGCTGCAGGTTGCTGTGCCATTTGGCCAATTTCATAACCAAAGGCGGTGACATCCACATCGTGGTGACGCACTTCAGAAGAAATCACGATATCGCCAATGGCCAGCGTATCGACAAAACCACCGGCAGAACCTGTGTTGATCACGGCATCCGGAGCATATTTTTCGATGAGCAGTGTGGTCGCAATACTTGCGGCCACTTTACCTATGCCAGAGCGAGTCACGACAACGTCTTTACCCGCGAGTGTGCCAGCAATAAATTCAATACCAGCAATAGTTTGCGATGTCGCATTTGTCATAGCGGCGATCAGGTGAGCGACTTCTGGCTCCATTGCGCCAATAATTCCAATTTTCATGGGAGACCTTTTTGATTCAACACTTAAGAGTGGGACACGAGAATGCTGGCTAATATACCACACAGTTTTGTGCTGTCGTTATGGTGAGATTGGGATTGCTTGATAATGACTGGGTAAAAAGCGGGAAGGGTTAACGAAAAAAGTGCACCCCTAAGAGGTGCACTTTTATTGATCTATTTCATCTGTCTATTTTACTTATCTATTTTTCCCATCAACCGATGGCGATAAGCCACAAGCAAATGGCTGGACTTGTTTGCCTAAGTCCAGCCATTGCATTGCTTGCTAAACGACAGCGGAAAAACAGTTTTTCAGCGATAAAACTAACACATTGGCGTTTAAGCTATAGCGCTTAATCTAAGTAGTTAAGAATACCTTGGGCGGCATCGCGACCTTCGGCAATGGCTGTCACGACTAAGTCAGAACCGCGCACCATATCACCACCGGCAAACACTTTCGGGTTTGTGGTTTGGAATGGATTTTCGTCTAACTTACTCGCTTTAACTCGGCCCCATTGATCGAGCTCGATGCCATGGTCGGCAAACCAAGGTGCTGGGCTAGGTTGGAATCCAAAGGCGATAATTATCGCATCGGCTTCGAGCAACTGTTCGCTACCCGCAATTGCTTCGGCGCGTTGACGACCACTGGCATCGGCTTTACCCATGGCGGTTTCGACGCATTCAATGCCAATTACTTTGCCATCTTGGGTTTTAATCGCCACAGGTTGACGGTTAAACAGGAAATTAACGCCTTCCTCCCGTGCATTTTGCACTTCGCGGCGTGAACCCGGCATGTTGGCCTCATCACGGCGGTAAGCACAGACTACGCCGCTGGCACCTTGTCTGACGGCTGTGCGCACGCAATCCATCGCGGTATCACCACCGCCTAATACCACCACACGTTTACCTTCAAGGTTCAGGTAGGGCGTTTCGTCATTTTGGGTGCCCATTAAATGATGGGTGTTACCAATCAAATAAGGTAGGGCTTGGTATACGCCTTGGGCATCTTCGCCCTCAAGGCCCGCTTTCATCGCGGTATAGGTGCCCATACCTAGGAATACGGCATCGTATTCTTCGAGCAGTTTAGTAAATGGGATGTCTTTACCTACAGTAACCCCGAGTTTGAACTCAATGCCCATGCCTTCTAATACACTACGACGGGTCGCCATGACGGCCTTGTCGAGTTTAAAAGACGGAATACCGTAGGTGAGTAGACCACCAATTTGTGGATATTTATCAAAGACCACGGCTTTAACACCGTTGCGAGACAGAATATCCGCGCAGCCCAAACCCGCAGGACCTGCACCGACAATCGCTACTCGTTCAGCGCGCGGCGTGACCTTGCTCATATCTGGGCGCCAGCCTTGGGCGATTGCTGTATCGGTAATGTATTTTTCGACATTACCGATAGTGACAGCACCAAAGTCGTCGTTAAGGGTACAAGCGCCTTCGCAGAGTCTGTCCTGTGGACAAACACGGCCGCAGATTTCGGGCAGAGTGTTGGTCTCATGCACTAAATCCGCCGCTTCCATGATGCGACCTTGCTCCGCTAGCTTGAGCCAGTTAGGAATATAATTGTGTAGCGGACATTTCCACTCACAATAAGGATTGCCGCAATCTAAACAGCGATCCGCTTGCTGTGCCACTTCAGGCTGAGCAAAAGGCTGATAAATCTCAATAAACTGTGTCGCACGTTTAGCCGCAGGGTGTTTGGTGGGGTCTTTGCGACCCACTTCAATAAATTGAAAATCGTTACTCATGCGCCATTACCCCGCTTTTACAACTAATTCTGGGCTCGATTTCTCTAACTTGAGCAGATCGGCCACGGCAATATTTTTAGGTTTCACTAATACGAAGCAATCTAACCAGTTACCAAAATCACTTAAGATCATCTTGGCATGTTCGCTGCCCGTTTCGGCCACGTGGGCTTCAATCAGACCTTTCAAATGTTGTTGATGGATCGGTGATTCGAGTTTTTGAGTATCGACAAGCTCAGTGTTCACACGGCGATTGAAGCGGCCGAATTGATCGAATACATAGGCAAAACCACCTGTCATACCTGCGCCGAAGTTCACCCCTGTTTTACCAAGGACAACCACAATACCGCTGGTCATGTATTCACAGCCGTTATCACCGAGTCCTTCGACCACAGCAATCGCCCCTGAGTTACGGACCGCAAAACGCTCGCCCGCTTGACCCGCGGCGAAGAACTTGCCGCCTGTCGCGCCGTAAAGGCAGGTGTTACCGACAATGGCGCTGCGCTCACTCTGGAACGGGCTGCCAATCGGCGGATAAATCACTATCTGGCCGCCAGACATGCCTTTACCGACATAGTCGTTGGCATCGCCGCAGAGTTTTAACTCAAGGCCAGGGCTGTTCCACACGCCAAAGCTTTGGCCAGCACTGCCGTTAAAGCTCAGTTTGACCGGCGCTTTGGTGCCTTTGACGCCGAGCGTGCTCGCGATATAGCCTGACAAGGTCGCGCCAACGGAGCGGTCGGTGTTGTTGATACTGTAAGCGGCATCGAAACACTCGCCATTATCGACGGCGCTTTGGCACTCGTTTAATAAATGTTGGTTAAGCAACCCTAAATCCGCTGGTGGATTGGTTTCTTGCCAAGTGCGTGACGAGGTTGCCGGCACCTTAGGTTGATACAAAATCGGTGATAGATCTAAGCCTTGTTGCTTAGCGGTTTGGCCTTCGAGGGCATATAACCATTCGCTGCGACCGACTAAGTCTTCAAACTTACTCACCCCTAAGGTCGCCATCCATTCACGGACTTCCTGTGCAACAAACTCAAAGTAAGTCATCACTCGCTCTGGCAGACCATGGTAATGGTTGTCACGCAGGTTTTTATCTTGCGTCGCCACGCCTGTCGCGCAGTTGTTCAAGTGGCAAATACGCAGGTATTTACAACCTAGAGCGATCATAGGCACAGTACCAAAACCAAAGCTTTCGGCGCCTAACAACGCGGCTTTAATCACATCTGTACCGGTTTTTAAACCACCATCGACTTGCAGGCGAATTTTATGGCGTAGACCGTTTTCCACGAGCGATTGATGCACTTCGGCTAAACCTAGCTCCCACGGACTCCCCGCATACTTCACTGAGGTGATTGGGCTGGCACCTGTGCCGCCGTCATACCCTGAAATGGTGATCATATCCGCATAGGCTTTAGCTACGCCGGTGGCGATCGTGCCCACGCCGGGTTCAGACACGAGTTTGACTGAAATCAGCGCTTTCGTGTTGATTTGCTTCAAGTCGAAAATCAGCTGGGCTAAATCTTCGATAGAGTAAATATCGTGGTGCGGCGGCGGTGAAATCAAGGTTACACCAGGACGTGCATGACGCAGTCCGGCGATTTCAACACTCACTTTATGGCCGGGTAACTGGCCACCTTCACCGGGTTTTGCCCCTTGGGCGACTTTAATCTGTAACACATCGGCGTTGACTAAGTAGTGCGCGGTAACGCCAAAGCGCGCCGAGGCAATCTGTTTAATCGCAGAGTTGCGTTCAGTATTAAAGCGGCGAGCATCCTCACCACCTTCACCTGAGTTCGAGCGGCCGCCTAAGCGGTTCATCGCAATAGCCAGCGCTTCATGGGCTTCGGGGCTCAAGGCGCCGATACTCATGGCTGCGCTGTCAAAGCGTTGATACAAGCCCGCTGCGCCTTCGACGTTAGCGACATCAATCGATGCTTGTGCACCCTTGATACCGATTAAGTCACGTAGCGTGGCTATTGGACGATTGTCGACGAGGTCGGCAAACTTTTTATAGGTTGCGAAGTTTTTGTCAATCAATGACTCTTGTAAAGTGTTTACAACATCAGGGTTGAAGCAGTGATACTCACCCCCTTCAACGTATTTCAGCAGGCCACCTTGTGGCAATGGCACATGGGCGCGGTAGGCCGCTTTGTGCAGAATCGCTTGGTCTTGGGCGATTTCAGCAAAACTGACGCCTTCGATACGGCTGATCACGCCTTTAAAGCACAGTTCAATCACATCACTGGCAATACCGATAGCTTCAAACTGTTGGCTACAACGATAGGAGCCGACAGTGCTGATGCCCATTTTGGACATGATCTTACGCAAACCTTTTTCGATACCGTAACGGAAGTTCAGCATCAATGCTGTAGTGTCGGTTAACTGGTGACGTTTCGCCAGTTCAGAGATTGATTCATACACTAAGTACGGATAAATCGCGGTGGCACCAAAGCCAAGCAAGACGGCAAAGTGATGCGGATCTCGCGCCGATGCGGTTTCAACTATGATGTTGGTGTCGCAGCGCAGGCTCTTATTCACCAGCATTTGTTGCACAGAACCGACCGCCATGGCCGCAGGGATCACTTGCGCTGTTTTACCTATGGCTCTATCCGAAAGGATCAACAAAGTCGTGCCGCTGCGGGCTAAACGCTCGGCTTCGGCTGTGATGCGGCGAATGGCACTTTCTAGCCCTTCTTGTGGTTCGTAATTCAAATCGACAATGTTGGCGCGGTAGTAAGTGCTATCTAATCCCAGTAACTGGTTAAAATCACTGAATAATAAAATAGGTGAATTGAACATCACCCGGTAAGCATGCCCAGTTGTTTCATTAAAGAGGTTCTGCTCACGGCCAATACAAGTGGTCAACGACATAACGTGTTTTTCACGTAATGGGTCTATGGGTGGGTTAGTTACTTGAGCGAATTTTTGCCTAAAATAGTCATACAGTGAACGTGACTTTTTCGACAACACCGCCATAGGTGTATCGTCGCCCATAGAACCTGTGGCTTCTTCGCCTTGTTTTGCCAGTACCCAAATGACTTGCTCTAATTCCTCACGGGTATAGCCAAATTGTTTTTGGTATTGCAGCAAAAGCTCAGGGCTTAACTCGCTGGCACCATGTTGTTCAGAGGCTAAATCTTCCGCAGGCGTTAAAGTACGGCTGTTCTTCGCCATCCACTCTTTGTAAGGGTGGCGACGTTTCAAGTCGTTATCAATTTCAAAGGATTGGTACAGGCGGCCGTTCAAGGTATCGAGTACCAGCAGCTCACCAGGTCCAACGCGGCCTTTTTCAATCACTTCATCGGCGGCGTAATCCCAAATGCCGACTTCGGAGGCCAAGGTCAAAATACGATCTTTTGTGATCACATAACGCGATGGACGCAGACCATTACGGTCAACTGCGCAGGCGGCATGGCGACCGTTGGTCATCACAATACCTGCCGGACCATCCCAAGGCTCCATGTGCATGGAGTTAAAGTCGTAGAAGGCTTTTAGTTCGTCATCCATTTCTGGATTACTTTGCCAAGCAGGCGGGATCAATAGACGCATGGCACGGTATAAGTCCATGCCACCGGATAACAGCATTTCCAGCATGTTATCTAAGGAAGAAGAGTCTGAGCCTGTTTCATTCACAAAGGGAGCGGCCTGCTGCAAATCTGGCAGTAGTGGTGAATTAAACTTATAGGCACGGGCGCGGGCCCATTGACGGTTACCCGTAATCGTATTGATTTCGCCGTTATGGGCTAAATATCTAAACGGCTGAGCTAATGGCCATTTAGGAGAAGTATTCGTTGAGAAACGTTGATGGAATAGGCAGATAGAGCTTTTTAAGCGAATGTCCGCGAGATCGGGATAAAACGCGGGCAAGTCTACAGGCATCATCAAGCCTTTATAGACGATAACTTGGCCAGACAAACTCGCGACATAGAAGTCTTTGTCGTCGGTGATTTGCTGCTCTAAGCGGCGACGCGCCATATAAAGGCGGCGTTCCAAGTCTTTTTCACGCCAGCCAATAGGGGCGTTGATCAGCACTTGGTAGATTTGTGGCAGGCTAGCCTTGCCGATTTCACCTAACACATCGGGATTAACCGGCACTTTGCGCCAGCCTGCAATACTTAAGGTTTCACGCTCGAGTTCGCGCTCAAGAATAAACTTAGCTTGTTCGGCCAATTCATCATCTTGACTTAAAAACAGCATACCTACGGCAAATTTACGGCTCAAATGCCAATCATTTTCCGCGGCAATCGCTTCAAAAAATTGCACTGGCAATTGCATTAATAAACCACAGCCGTCGCCAGTGCGACCGTCGGAGGCAATGCCACCGCGGTGCTTCATGCGATCTAGACCATGGATTGCCGTGCGCACTATACGGTGGCTGGCTTCGCCATCCATCTGTGCTATCAACCCAAAACCACAATTGTCCCGCTCAAAACTGGGATGATATAAGCTCATACAAAAACCTCCCTAGACCTCAACTGATTACTACTCGGGGAGAAAATGTAAAGACTTTCTATAGATATGCACCCGAACCACCCAAATTAGCCTGAGATTCAATAAAGGTCAAACCAAAAATTTGCATAAAACATGGGTATTAATTCATGTTTCATACACAAATCATAATTGCTTTACGTTAACGTCAACAGTAAAAAGTGCTGTATAACATTATGAATAAAAAGAATTTTAAAAATGAGGAAACTATGGGTTTACTAAAATGTAACATGCTAGTGGGATTGTTTTTGATTTAGAAATAGTGATTTTTATTGCAAACACAGTAAATAAATAAAAAATTAAAATTGTTGAATTATTATTCATTTTGATGTGAGCGATATCTCAATGGTAAGCGCGTTAATTTGAGGATGCGCACATTTCTGACAATAAGGGTATGGGTCAGGCGGGAATTTGATGTAGCGCCAAGAAACCTCTCGCTACCTTGTTTACACTAAGCTTTTTCTTCTATTTGTTCACGTATTTTCTTTTCTATTTGTGATTTTATCTTGGTTATTCTCAATGAAGCGATATGAAATTTGGTGGGTGCTCTGATGGGGCTTGATGCATATGTGAACACCTTTGGTGCCGTTTGCAAGGCGCGATATGGTACGCGACTGCGAAAACTCACCATAGATGCCATGTTTACTTGCCCCAACCGTGATGGCACCTTGGGGCGTGGAGGTTGTACTTTCTGCAATGTGGCGTCATTTAGCCACCAAACTGCTGATATGCTGAGTATTACCGAGCAGCTCGAACAGGGTAAGAGTCGTTATCGTGAGGCGAAACCTCAGGCGCAAGCCGATAAATTTATAGCGTATTTTCAGGCTTACACTAGCACTTATGATGAGTATCAGGTGTTAATGGCTAAGTACGATGAAGCCGTTAAAGATGGCGAGATAGTGGGTTTGTGTGTAGGAACTCGCCCCGATTGTGTGCCAGATAATGTACTGGATTTACTGGCAAGTTATCAGGCAAACGGTGTTGATGTGTGGTTAGAACTTGGGTTGCAAACCGCTAAAGATGAAACGCTGCGCAAGATCAATCGCGGCCATGATTTCGGCTGTTATTGTGACACTGTGTCGAGGGCGAGAGCTCGCGGTCTTAAGGTGTGCACTCATCTTATTCTTGGCTTACCCGATGAAACCCATAGCGATTATATGGCGACCTTAGCGGCGGTATTGCAGCAGGGCGTTGATGGCTTGAAGCTGCATCCTTTGCATGTCGTCGAAGGTAGCACTATGGCCAAGGCGTGGCGAAGTGGGCGCTTACCTTTACTGAGTCTTGAAGATTATGCTCGCAGTGTCGGCGAGATGATCCGCCATACACCCGCGGAAGTGATTTTCCACCGCGTCACCGCTTATGCGAAAAAACCTATGCTATTAGCACCAGATTGGTGTGCTTATCGATGGGATGGATTGGTGGCAATTGTGGATAATTTACAGCTTTATGGTGGACAAGGGCACGTATTAGCGCAACGATAGAGGTAAGTTAGTGGGATACATTTCCTCCTTAAATGCTATGTCGTCGCTATTATTTTGTAAGTGTTTACTTACGACTATTAGTTTGTTTTTTGTTAATTTTAATCTGAATTTGACCATGTATATCGCTATAAGTTGCACAGACAATTTTAGTGGGTATCATGTGATAAATTCGTTTTAAGCATTGGACCACTTAAGGGAGGCCTCATGGCCACAGTTGAATTAGAAGTAATCCTAGATCTCAATACTCTCGAACAGTACTGTAGCGCCATTGGTGCCGGTACTTTACTAAAGAGTGTGGTGTTATTTGAGCAATTAATGCCTGAATATGTAGGAAATCTAGTGAAGGCTAACGACGCTGCAGATAGAGATACCTTATGTTCAGAAGCGCATAAATTTAAAGGTGCCGCAGGTTCGGTAGGTTTAAAACGCATTCAGCAAATCGCCCAGTTATTACAACATGGTGAAGAGCCAAGATGGGATGCTGAACACGGCGCTTGGGTTGCTGAGATCGTCGAACATGCGAGTGCGGATCTACAACAGTTAAAGTTGTTCCTCCAAGCTAAAGCATAAGATATTGATACGCTAAGGCGCAGCAATAACGTCTGTTGTTGCGCCCAATTGAGTGAATGATTGCGTTAGATTGTTGCGTTAGATATTGCGTTAGTTTACGGCTGAGTTTGTTGCCTTTTATGTTTCCCCGCGAGTGCTTTTCTCCTCTTTGTTTGTTACTCCCTTTTAAGTTTTACAGCTAATCGGTTGAATGTCGATTCGGCTCACACTCTTGAAATCTAATGCCGCGTTATTGGCTTTCAGTTATGCTAGAGTAGATTTAATTTCTTAATTCATAACCTTAATGGCAATCGAGAAAATGAAAAGTTTACCTAGCTTAAAAAACTTATTCTATTTGGTGAATCTCCATCAAGAGCAGAATTTTAACCGCGCGGCTAAGGTGTGTTTTGTCAGCCAATCGACGCTTTCGAGTGGGATCCAAAACTTAGAAGAGCAGTTAGGGCATCAGTTGATTGAGCGAGACCATAAGTCGTTTATGTTTACCGCTATTGGTGAAGAAGTGGTGCAGCGCGCCCGTAAAATTCTCACCGATGTGGATGATTTGGTTGAATTGGTGAAAAACCAAGGCGAGCCGATGACAGGCGATATACGTTTAGGGTGTATTCCAACGATTGCGCCTTTCTTGCTGAGCCGTGTTATTCGCCAATGCCAGCAATCTTATCCAGCGATGAGTTTATTACTGAAAGAAGATACCACTGAGCGTTTGTTGGATGCCTTAGGTAAGGGTGAGCTGGATTTATTGATCCTTGCTTTGCCTG
Source organism: Shewanella baltica (assembly GCF_900456975.1). NCBI lineage: Bacteria > Pseudomonadati > Pseudomonadota > Gammaproteobacteria > Alteromonadales > Shewanellaceae > Shewanella > Shewanella baltica. Next base: position 3,358,342 of record NZ_UGYM01000002.1, on the reverse strand, counting down.
TAGATACCAGCGGTTATCACAGTATGAAAGTGGGTAAAGATCCATTCAAAATGGTGATCCATAAGGATTTAGCCGGAGAAATCCATCAGCCGATCGATTACCAAGCCTTGCCAGACGAGAGTATTTTCCTGCTGCAAAGCGAGCATTGCATTACAGGGCATGCCATCACAGCCTGTCAGCTTGGGGATAGCGCGAAAGTGAATCCGTTTGCCGCCACCAGTTTGCATACCTTAGTGCAGATGGTGAACAGTAAGCTGGGCACCACATTCCTGCCGCAAATGGCAATCGATGCGGGTATTTTGAACGACACTGATTTGGTAGTGATGACGCCGCCAGGTGAAGCGCCATACCGTGATATCGGCCTTGTCTGGCGTCAAACGACCAGCCGGATCTTAACCTTCCGCACCTTAGGTTTAATGATCCAAAAGTTATTAACCAAAGAAGAACAATAAGCTCTCTTCAACTGTAAAGTGTTAATGCAACTCAACGCTTAAATGTGATGAGAAATCAGAGTGGGGAAACGCCAAACACTTCGATGGAGTGTTGTTTCCCTTTGAGTTTGACTGGGCCTAGATTCGATAGGTGATATTGCGTGTTGGGATTATCTAAACGTCCCGCGAGTGCGCCAGAGATCAACATGCGTTGCCCCAAGGGGTTACACTGATCTTGCAGTCTCGCTAGGGTATTGAGCACATCACTAAAGAAACTAATCTCCTGTTTCTGCACGCCAACAACCGCTGCTACGACTTGGCCACAATGGGCCGCTGCTTTAAACTTAGGCACAAAGCCATAGTGTTCTTCAAAGTAACGTCTTTGCCAATTAAGCTGCTGACTAAATTCAAAATAGATATTCATGCAGCGGTCGTGGACTATCCCTTCTTCTAAAGGCCAGTGGATCAAAACGGCATCGCCCATATAGCGATAAATCTCGGCTTCGTTGTTGGTCACAGTATCCGACAGCAAACTAAAGCTATCTTGGATCAAGCGACTAAAACGGTAATCCCCAAGTGATTCGGCGTGTGTGGTCGAGGCGACCATGTCTAAGTAAAGGAATAATCGCTGCTCGTACCTTGGCTTGTGGTATTTACCGAGGCCAATGTTGAGCAGAATACGTGGGCCGACTAACAGCGCCATTTGCTCGACGAAGGCTAAACTGACCCGCACGACCACCAAATAGACAATCAATGCTTGGAATGAAGGACTGTAGAGAATGTGCGCCGTCAGCATTTGTCTTAGGGTCGACATGTGATTTTCGATGGCCCACATATTCAAAAACTGGGTCATGTAAGCTAATGTCGTCGCACCCAGTAATAAAAACAAGCCTTTAAAGATGACAGAAAACACATAGGGGAGGCGATTGATGGCACTGAAATCAGCAATAACGTTCGACATCCAATGCAGGCTGCCAAAAATTATCCCCATATAGATAGCAAGTGTCGCGAGATCAGCCGAACCTACCGCCCATTGGGGCAGTTCTGGTGATTGGGCATATCGAAAAAACACGAATGCAGCCATGGCAATCGCCCAAGCTAAAATCGCAAAAAGGAGTTTTTTCGCTTGTCTACGTGCTCTCACTGCGTGATGGGTATCCGAATACGGCTGTGATTTCAGAATGCCGTAGTTTATAGAAAAGAGTCACCTTAGTGCCAGTGAAATTTGTGATCTGGATCAATCTAAGTCTATATCGTCACTAAATATTAACCAAAAACCTTATTAAGTATCATGGCGGTGAAACTGGTCTTTAAATAAAAGCCCCTAGGGTTGGTCATTTTGAGGCTGCCATCTTCGGCAATGCTTTGCGTTAATGCTTTACTGTTGGCGGCTTTGGGACGTAATTGCAGTACTTCGCCGTGGCGTGCGGTGAGTTTTTCGACTTTGCCGAGGGCGATAAGCTCCATGATCTCTTCCCAATCCTGTTGCAGCAATTGCAACTCCTGTGGATCAGGCTCCCACAATATCGGGGTGCCAATACGGCGCTCTCCCACAGGAATATGCCGCTCACCTTCTACTGGTACCCAAAGGACGCGCTGTAACTTATGGCAGACTAAGCTATTTTGCCAGGTTAACCCTTGGATATTCGACAGCGGCGCCACGCAAACATAAGTGGTCTCCAATGGTCGTCCCTGTGAATCGATGGGGATAGTTTTAAGCTCAACACCTAAGTGCAGAAAATCTTGCTCGGGTTTCGACCCCGCCGTCGCGCCCAGTTCCATTTCGATTAATTGGCCGACCCAGCCTTTATCACGCTTAAGATCCTTGGGGACACTTAGGCCTCTTTGGGCGGCAATTTGCGCCAAACTCACGCCAGCCATCATATGGGCGCGTTCGAGTAGCTCAGGGAGATTTTCGGGGGGAATAATTCGATTCATGGCTGGATTTTACTTAAAAATAACCGCTTAGCAATGGTGGTTAAAAAATGAACTCCGCAATTTGAGTAAACTTGTACCGAATGTTTTTATTCTAAGTATCTGATTTTAAATTTCATATCCGAGTTACCCCCCGTTTTGCAAAAAAGTGTTCAAAGTTACTCTCTGCTTTCCCTTGCGTTCCCCACATACTTATCCACAGATATTATGGATAACTCAGTAAAATGCGTCCCTTAACCTAATAAAAACCCCAAGTCAATGCGAATAAAGGGCATTTATTCTGGCTTTTGTGGACAGTTGTGGACACTATTTGTGTATAAAGTTGAGTAATATCGTGAGAACCATAGAAATAGCTCTGACTGGTTAAATAATGAGCTTTATTGCTTTTTTTGCCATTAATAAATTATAGTTATCATTCAAGTTATTGAATTTGTTTTAGATAAAGTTTTAACTCTAAATTAATCAAATGGCGCTAAATAGATGTTTTTTGAGCGTTATAACAAGTTTACCTGAGTTTCAAACAGAGATATCCACAGAAAATGTGGATATCCCCGCATTTTATCCCCTAGCTTTGTTGATAAATGTCTTTTAAGTGTGATTTTATCCAAGACCTAGGGTGAAATAGAGGTTTGCTGAGAGACTAGCTTTATGAAACAATCAGTTTATTAAAATTTAATGTGATTTGGAGTCCATGTGATTGATAGCGACGGCTTTCGCGCAAATGTGGGCATTATAATTTGTAACAGATATGGCCAAGTCATGTGGGCCAGACGCTTCGGTCAACACTCATGGCAATTTCCTCAAGGTGGTGTCGATGATGGCGAGACAGCAGAAGAGGCAATGTACCGTGAGCTATATGAAGAAGTGGGCCTAAGACCCGAACACGTGCATATCCTAACCTCGACCCGTTCTTGGTTACGCTATCGTTTGCCAAAGCGTTTAGTCAGACAAGACAGTAAACCTGTGTGTATAGGGCAAAAACAAAAGTGGTTTCTGTTACAACTGAAAAGCCAAGATAGTGCGATTAATTTAAGTTCCTCTGGGCATCCTGAATTTGACGATTGGCGCTGGGTAAGTTATTGGTATCCTGTGCGGCAAGTCGTGTCATTTAAGCGTGATGTTTATCGTAAGGTGATGAAAGAGTTTGCGGTAACGGCATTGTCATTCCAGACCCTAGAAATACCTAGGAAACGGGGAAGACAAAAAACAACGGGCTGATTTTCAAAAGAGGATTGAAAACAGTGTTAAATACGCTTAGGGATATTACTCAGGCTGTGGCATCTGCCCACAGTTTGGAAACCGCATTAGAAGTCTTAGTCTCATCGACTAAAGCGGCGATGGAAACCCAATGTTGCTCCATCTATATCCTAGAAGAGCAAGAACTGGTGTTATCTGCAACCGACGGTCTTGAAAAAAGCGCCGTTGGTCGGGTACGTATGCCGCTGACCGAAGGTTTAGTTGGACTCGCTGCCCAGCGAGAAGAGGCCGTTAACTTAGCGGATGCGCGGCTTCATCCCAGATTCAAACTTTTCCCTGAAGTCGCCGAAGAAGAATACCGCGCCTTTTTAGCTGTACCTATCATCTACCAGAAAGCCGTGGTCGGGGTGATAGTGGTACAGCAGGCGAGTGCGCGCCAATTCAGTGAGGGCGAAGAAGCGTTCCTGATGACACTCGCTGCCCAGTTAGCAATGGCGGTGCGCGGCTTAAAACAAAAAGCCCAAGTCAGTTCCCATCATCAACAAATTCTATTTCAAGGTACGTCGGCGTCAAACGGTATCGCCATTGCGTATGCCTTTGTGCTCGGTGGAGAAATTCCCCTTGAGCAGCCCGACGTGCGCTCTGACGACATTACCTATGAGTCCAGCCGCTTAACGACGGCTATGGTGCGTTGTAAAGAAGCGATTGGTGCTTTATCTCAGCGGTTTGATCGCGAGCAAGATGACGAAGTCGTCTCTATTTTCAATGCATTACAGTTATTACTTGATGACGCCAGTTTAGGCGGCGAGTATGCCCGTGAGGTGCAATTAGGTTGGGCCGCTGAATCGGCGGTAAGCCGAGTGTCCTTGCGTTATATTCAGCAATTTTTGGAGATGGAAGATCCTTATCTTAAGGAGCGGGCAAGCGATATCCGCGACTTAGGCCAAAAGGTATTGCGCCAGCTGATTGAGCCAGAGCGTTTAGAGCTTGAACCCGATAAACCTGTAATTTTAATTACCCGCGAAGCCGATGCGACTATGCTGGCTGAGTTCCCAAGGCAGAAACTCGCGGGGATTGTCACTGAGCTTGGCGGCGTAAACTCCCATGCCGCTATTTTAGCCCGCGCCTTAGGTGTGCCGGCCATTACCGGTGTAGAACAACTATTATCCGCCAATATTGACCAGAAACTCTTAGTGGTGAACGCGAGCCGTGGCCAGCTATTGGTGTCGCCATCACCGGCGATTGTTGGTGAGTATCGCAGCTTAATTTCGGCGCAAAAAGCGCTGCAACGCCAGTATGCTCAAGAATTAGCACTGCCTTCTGTTACCTTAGATGGCTCACGTATTCGTTTGTATTTAAATGCGGGATTACTCAGCGGCGTGGCTTCTGAAATTGCCGAAGGTGCCGACGGTATTGGGCTGTATCGCACCGAAATCCCTTTTATGCTGCAACAACGTTTCCCAAGTGAATCTGAGCAAGTGAAAGTGTATCAACAGGTCTTGTCGGCGGCGTCTGGTCGACCTGTGGTGATGCGCACTTTGGATGTTGGTGGTGATAAACCTTTGCCGTATTTCCCAATTAAAGAAGACAATCCTTTCCTCGGTTGGCGCGGGATCCGTTTGTCGCTGGATCATCCTGAGCTATTTTTGGTGCAGTTACGGGCCATGTTACAGGCGGGTGGAGATGGTAAGCAATTAAGTATTTTACTGCCCATGGTCAGTAACTTAGATGAAATCGATCAATCCTTAGAATATCTGCAGCAAGCCTATGTCGAACTTAAAAACGATGTAAACAGCAGCATAGTGATGCCACGCATCGGCATTATGCTCGAAGTGCCGGCGATGTTGTATCAATTGGATGATGTGGCAAAACGGGTGGATTTTGTCTCCGTTGGCAGTAATGACTTAACCCAGTATTTGCTTGCGGTTGACCGTAACAATCCGCGAGTAAGCTCATTATTCGACAGTTATCATCCGGGAATACTGCGGGCTTTGCATCAGGCTCACTTAGACTGTCGATATCATAAGCTCGATATCAGTATTTGTGGCGAGTTAGCGGGCGAGCCTATGGGCGCCATTTTGTTGGTGGCCATGGGATACGATCAATTGAGTATGAATCAAGGTAGTTTAGCGCGGATCAATTATCTCTTGCGCCGTGTCGCGCGAGCCGATTTGGATCAATTGCTCGCTAAAGCCTTGAGCCTATCAAATGGCTTCCAAGTGCGCGAACTGGTTAAAGAATATTTGAACCAGCAAGGTCTCTCAACAATTCTTAATTAACTAATGTCGTCTTTTGCTTTAAGCTAAGGCCCTCAATTTATCACGCTGTAGGTACTCGTGTGGATAGTTTGTTGTCGGTGTTTTTTATTTGCTTAGCATTAGGCGCATTTGTCGGCTTTATGGCAGGGTTATTAGGTATCGGTGGCGGCTTAATTGTAGTGCCTGCACTGCTCTATATTCTGCCCTCGGTCGGTATTAGTTCTGCTCAGTTACCCCATATTGCGATTGCCACTTCGCTGGCGGCCATTATTCTCACTTCTATCTCATCGACGCGAGCGCACCATAAGCGTGGAAATATTCCTTGGGATTTATTCAAGACGATGTTGCCTGGGATTATTCTTGGGGCATTAACCTCAGGTTTTATTGCCGAACGTATCTCCGCTGCCGCTTTGCAGCAGGGCTTTGCGATATTTGTGGTGTTGATGTCGATTCAGATGGCTTATCCCTTTAAAGCTGAATCGAATCGTGAGCTACCCAGCGCGCCGATATTATTTGTTGTGGCCGCGTTAGTTGCGATGATCGCAGGATTGATGGGCATCGGCGGCGGGGTATTGTTAGTGCCGTTTTTAACCTTCTTTGGTCTGCAGATGCGTTACGCCGTTGGGTTTTCGGCGGCGACGGGTTTGTTGATCTCCCTCTCGGGCAGTTTAGGTTATATCATCGCGGGCTTTAATGCGCCCGAGTTACCCTATGGCACCTTAGGTTTTATCTATTTACCCGCCTTGTTTGGTTTAGTGATCACTTCTGTCTTGATGGCGCCTGTGGGCGTAAAAGCGGCGAGCACTTGGCCAACATCGGTACTTAAAAAGATATTTGCACTGTTACTTCTGTGTGTCGGCCTTAAGTTAATTCTGACCTAGTTTTTATGTTTACCTCTGTTTGAGGCTGCTAATGGATGTGTTATGGCGTTGAGTTTCCCCAATATCGATCCCGTGATCGTATCATTTGGACCGTTTAATCTGTTTGGACAAAGCTTTGAACCTGCGCTGCGTTGGTATGGTTTTACCTATTTAGTCGGATTTGTCGCGGCAATGTGGTTGCTGAATCGACAAGCCGACCGCTCAAAGGGAGTATGGTCGCGGGAGCAAGTTTCAGATTTACTCTTTTATGGTTTTCTTGGGGTGATATTGGGCGGGCGTGTCGGTTATGTGCTTTTTTATCATTTCGATTATTTCCTCGCCAGCCCTATGTATTTGTTTAAAATCTCCGAAGGCGGCATGTCCTTCCACGGCGGTTTGATGGGCGTAATTGCGGCGATGATTTATATCGCCTGGAAACAAAAGCGCACCTTCTTTGCGGTCGCCGATATGGTGGCACCTGTGGTGCCTATCGGTCTAGGCGCAGGGCGTATTGGTAACTTTATTAATGGTGAACTCTGGGGCCGAACCACAGACGTGCCATGGGGCATGGTGTTTCCAACAGGAGGCCCCGATCCGCGTCATCCTTCTCAGTTGTACCAATTTGCACTTGAAGGTGTGGCGCTATTCCTATTACTTTACTGGTTTAGTAAACGTACCGATAAAGTCGGTGCCGTCTCTGGTATGTTCTTAGTCGGTTACGGTATTTTCCGTATTATGGTTGAAACGGTGAGACAACCCGATGCACAGTTGGGACTCTACTGGGGATTGATGACCATGGGTCAGATACTGTCTATCCCTATGGTGTTAATCGGTTTGTACTTGATTTTTCGTAAGCAAGGTAAGCAGCAATGAAACAGTATTTAGACTTAATGAAGCACATCTTAGCCGAAGGTGTGGATAAATCGGATCGCACAGGTACGGGGACTCGCTCAGTATTTGGCTATCAAATGCGCTTCGATTTGAGCAAAGGTTTTCCTTTGGTAAGCACCAAGAAATGCCACATGCGCTCTATCATCCACGAATTGCTGTGGTTCCTGAAGGGTGAAACTAACGTTGCCTATTTACGCGAAAACAAGGTCAGTATTTGGGATGAATGGGCCGATGACAATGGCGATTTAGGACCGGTTTATGGTGCCCAGTGGCGTAGCTGGCCAACCCAGAGTGGCGATGCTATCGATCAGATTTCACAAGTTATTGCCCAGATAAAATCTCAGCCTGATTCTCGCCGCCTTATCGTTTCTGCGTGGAACGTGGGCGAGCTGGATAAAATGGCCTTGGCGCCATGCCACGCGTTTTTCCAGTTCTATGTGGCTGATGGCAAATTATCTTGTCAGCTGTATCAGCGCAGCTGTGATGTGTTTCTAGGTTTGCCATTTAACATCGCCAGTTATGCTTTGTTAACTATGATGGTGGCCCAGCAATGTGACTTGGCCTTAGGTGATTTCGTGTGGACGGGGGGCGATACCCATTTATATTCAAACCATATGGAACAAACGGCATTGCAGTTAAGTCGTGAGCCAATGCCATTGCCAACCATGACGATTTTACGTAGACCTGAATCAATTTTTGATTATCAATTCGACGATTTCGAGCTAACAAACTACGCTCCACATCCCCATATCAAAGCACCTGTCGCCGTGTAATGTGCATTTTTTCGACCAATACCTCGGAATAACCGAGGTGTTAGGTCGAAACTTACGATTATATTTGTTGTTACAATTCGTCTACACTCAATTCATTATGATTTTTAGGAGTGCACGATGGAAAAAGCAATTAGAAATTTTCTGAGCCAAGAATCGGCTGGCGGTATCCTATTATTGGTTGCTGTTGCCTTAGCTATGCTGATGGCCAATTCCCCTTTATCTGGACTTTATCAAGGCTTTTTAGGTACTGACGTACAAGTTAAAATTGGCGAGCTCGATATTCATAAGCCGTTAATTCTGTGGATCAACGATGGCCTGATGGCCGTATTCTTTTTGCTTATTGGTTTAGAAGTTAAACGTGAGTTACTCGAAGGCGCCTTATCGAGTGTCGCTCAAGCCTCTCTGCCTACCTTTGCGGCCATTGGCGGCATGTTAGTCCCTGCTGGGGTGTACTTACTGTTTAACTATGGCGATCCGGTCACACAAGCGGGCTGGGCGATTCCTGCCGCGACGGATATTGCGTTTGCTTTAGGTATTATGGCGCTGCTTGGGAGCCGCGTTCCCGTTTCACTGAAAGTCTTCTTACTTGCTTTAGCGATTATTGATGACTTAGGTGTCATAGTGATTATCGCGCTGTTCTACAGCACCGACCTATCAACCATCAGTTTAGTGATTGCCAGTTTAGCGATTGCGGGTTTGGTTGGGTTAAACCGCAAAGGGGTCACCTCACTTTTGCCCTATGGCATTTTAGGATTAATCCTTTGGGTCGCCGTACTTAAGTCTGGAGTGCATGCGACTCTGGCTGGTGTCATCATCGCTTTCTGTATTCCATTACGGGCAAAGGATGGCAGCTCACCTTCAGAAGGCTTAGAGCACAGTTTGCACCCTTGGAGCACCTTCTTCATTCTGCCAGTGTTCGCTTTCGCCAATGCGGGTGTTTATGTCGGCAATATGAATTTGGAGACGTTAATTTCTCCGGTACCTGTCGGTATTGCACTGGGCCTGATGTTAGGTAAACCCATTGGTGTGATGGTGTTTAGCTATATTGCGGTGAAACTTAAACTCGCTCAGTTACCCGATGGCGTAGGTTGGAAGCAAATTGCCCCAGTCGCGGCCATGTGCGGTATTGGTTTTACTATGTCTATGTTTATTGCGTCGTTAGCCTTTGAACATGCAGACCCTATGTACGGTGACTTAGCACGCCTAGGAACCTTAATCGGTTCGATTATGGCGGCGCTAGTCGGGTATTTCTGGTTATCAAAAGTGTTACCTAATAAAGGAGTATAACTATGATAAAGTTGAAATTAATGGGAATGGCAACACTCTTATGTCTATCGACAACCGCGACGGCATCGCAAATATCGGCCTGTAATCAGGATGCGAACTCGAAGACCTGCCAAAGCTATCTTGAAGGGATAGTCGATGGCGCTCTGATGTTTAAATCTGATTCCTTAGGGGCGAGATTAGAAACCAATGGTTATGAATCAAGGGCGCTTAAATATCGCGGCGGTAAACGTTTCCAAGAGGCGAATCGGACCTATTGCGCTGAACGTATCCCTGAACGTCATGTTTTAGTGTCAGGTGTCACTGAAGCGGTAAGTCTGGGTAATGCGACTGATTTGGAGCAATTACAAGGCATAGTCACAAACTTGCTTGATTGCCAGCGTTTGCAATAAACTGATTTAAAACAATAGGTTTATAATCCCTCTGCGCCTTGGGCGTATGAGGGACGATTCACACTGGATGAGCATGCTGCACTTGAATTACAACCACCTGTATTATTTTTGGATGATTAAGAAAAAGGGCTCGGTTGCTAAGGCGGCCGAAGCCCTCTGTTTAACGCCGCAAACGATAACTGGGCAAATTCGTGCCCTAGAAGACAGGTTGAATGGCAGTTTATTCAAGCGAGTAGGGCGGACACTGGAAGCCACTGAGTTAGGTGAGTTGGTATTTCGCTACGCAGATAAGATGTTTAGTCTTAGCTACGAAATGCTCGATTTACTTAACTATCAAAAAGATGATGCGATGCTTTTCGAAGTGGGTATAGCCGATGCTTTGTCTAAAGCCTTAGTTAGCCGTGTCTTGTTATCCGTCGTCCCCAATGACAGTTCTATGCATTTAGCTTGCTATGAGGCGACCCACGAAAGCCTGATGGCGCGTTTGCGTGAGCATAAACTGGATATGATCCTCTCCGATTGTGCTGGTGAATCACTGAAGTATCCCGAAATCTTATCTAAAAAGTTGGGCGAGTGTGGTGTGAGTTTTTTCTCCGCAGATACTTATAGCGCTGATTTCCCCGCCTGTTTAGAGCAAGGCCAGCTATTAATCCCCGGCCGCAGAACCTCACTTGGACAGCAGTTATATCGCTGGTTTGACGAACAAAATCTTAAAGTCAGTATCTTGGGTGAGTTCGACGATGCGGCCATGATGAAGGCCTTTGGTTACCTTAAACGGGGGATTTTTGTCACGCCGTCGATTTATCGCCAAGAAGTGATTTCCCATGGGATGAATTTGCTCGGTGAAACCACGGATGTGAAAGAGGAATACCATGTGATGTTTGCCGAACGTATGATCCAACATCCTGCGGTAAAGCGCTTGTTGGACACAGATTTCAGCGATCTCTTTGCGGGACGCGATATGCAAGTCCAACAATGCTAATTTTGTGAGCCAATGTGAAGGGTTAATCGACACTTTAGTCACTGAACTGATAGACTAATGCCAAATCTGTGTTGGGAGAAATACCTTGGAATTAATGAACATCGCAAGGGTTCGCTGGGCATGTCGCCGCGGGATGCTAGAATTAGACGTTTTATTTCAACCTTTTGTTGAAAATTTCTATCAAGAAATGTCCGATGAAGATAAAACTGTGTTTATCCGTTTGTTGGAATGTGAAGATCCCGAATTGTTTGCATGGTTTATGGGCCATGAAGTGTGCCCTGATGCTGAGCTCGCGCGTATGGTAGTGAAAGTCCGTGGAAGACCGGCACCATAGTTTCAGCGTAAAAGCCTCCTTCGACCAACGACTCTCGTTGGTCGTTTTTATTTGTGTCTGTGCTAGCTCATTTCTGCTCTGGCCTCAAAGCGACAATCTCGCCTTATCCCTGCTTAAATATCTGTTTATCCTGCTAGTTTGTATTTTCTTGCTATCACAGTTGTGGCGACTGCAGCATTGGCGTTTAGATTTTGTGCTTAGTGATAAAGGCGTGGGACGTTTGTCAACGGGTGAGCACTTTCAGGTATTAAAGCGAACTTGGGTGACGCCCTTTGTTTGCTTGATGTACATCGAAGTGGATACTCAGTTACGGCTCTTGATGGTTTGGGCGGATATGTTAGACGATACTGACTATCGGCATTTATGTCGGCTGTTGCTGCGGGCTAAAATAAAACAGACTAAACCTCATACCGAGATTTAGTCTGTTTTCAGCAAGCCAAATAAGAACCTAAGCCTATAAACACATAAGAACTTAAGCGGTTACTTTTCTGGTAATAAAATTGTTGGGCGCGGCGCGTCTAATTTCTCTGGATGGTCAATATTAAAATGCAGACCACGGCTTTCTTTACGTTCCATGGCACAGCGAATAATCAACTCGGCCACTTGCACTAAGTTACGTAATTCGAGCAAGTTATTGCTGACTCTGAAGTTACTGTAATACTCCTGAATTTCTTGCTGTAACATCAGGCAGCGGCGCAGTGCACGCTCCAGACGTTTATCCGAGCGCACAATCCCGACGTAGTCCCACATGAATAACCGCAGTTCGTGCCAGTTATGGGCGATGACCACTTCTTCGTCCGAGTTAGAGACTTTACTTTCATCCCATGCTGGAATTTGTCCCGGCATTTGAATTTTATACAGCTGGCTCTCTATATCATGTGACGCCGCACGGGCAAACACTAAACATTCGAGTAGCGAGTTACTCGCCAGACGATTCGCGCCATGTAAGCCCGTATAGGCCACTTCACCAATGGCATAGAGGCCATTGAGATCGGTTTGACCGTGCATATCTGTCATCACACCACCGCAGGTATAGTGCGCGGCAGGCACGACAGGGATCGCATCTTTAGTGATATCAATTCCCAGCTCTAAGCAACGGCTATAGATGGTCGGGAAATGCTTCATCACAAAGTCAGCATCTTTATGGCTGATATCCAGATACACGCAATCGGCACCGAGACGTTTCATCTCATAATCGATGGCGCGGGCAACGATGTCACGGGGAGCGAGTTCAGCGCGTTCATCAAAGTCCGGCATAAAACGGCTGCCATCTGGACGACGCAGGTACGCACCTTCACCACGCAGGGCTTCGGTGAGTAAGAAGTTGCGCGCATCGGCATGGTACAAACATGTCGGATGGAATTGGTTGAACTCCATATTCGCCACGCGGCAACCTGCACGCCATGCCATGGCAATACCATCGCCGCTAGCGACATCGGGGTTTGAAGTATATTGATAAACCTTAGAGCTACCGCCTGTTGCTAACGCAACAAACTTGGCCTTAACGGTTTCGACGTGTTCTTCGTTGCGATTCCACACATAAGCGCCTAACACACGATTACCTGGGCGATTTAACTTACGAGTGGTGATGAGGTCGATGGCGTTATAGCGTTCTAAAACTTGAATATTGGGGTGGGCGAGTGCGCGTTCTTGCAGCGTTGTTTGCACTTCTTTACCTGTGGCATCGGCAGCGTGCAGAATACGTCTGTGGCTATGGCCGCCTTCACGGGTTAAATGGTAAGGTGCGTCTTTTGCATTACCGTCAGTGGTTTCTTCTTTATCGAAGGCGACGCCACATTCGATAAGCCATTGCATCGCACTCTTAGCATTTTCAGCGGTAAAAGTGACGACGTCTTTGTCGCATAAACCCGCACCTGCGATTAATGTGTCTGCAACATGGGATTCGATAGTGTCACTTTCGTCGAAGACGGAGGCGATACCGCCCTGGGCGTAGTAAGTCGACCCTTCCGAGAGTGGGCCTTTTGAAAGCAGAATTACTTTTGCTTTTTCAGCAAGATGCAAAGCTAGTGTCAGACCTGCGGCACCGCTACCTATGACTAATATGTCAGATTGGTGTTCAACTACTTGTTTCATCGGGTATCATGATGTGACTGAAGAGTGCCAACTATGGTAAACCAACTCACGGATTATGGGTACTTTCCTTTTAACCTTACTTTTTTGTATATTTTTTAGAACTTTTTCAAAGTACGCGAGTCTACATAAGTGAATATGATTCGAGCGACTGAGAAATCAGCATTTTAGATTTAGGAGAAGTCGGCTCGGATGAGTGGACAATTAAGTGATCAACAATTAGTTGAGCGCGTACAACAAGGTGATAAAAACGCTTTTAACCTGTTAGTGCTTAAATATCAAAGTAAAGTCATTAGCTTGATATCCCGTTATGTACGGAACCAAGCGGACGTTGCCGATGTCGCACAGGAAGCGTTTATCAAAGCTTATCGAGCTTTGCCAAACTTTCGCGGTGAAAGTGCATTTTATACTTGGTTGTACCGCATCGCAGTAAACACTGCGAAGAATTATCTCGTATCACAGGGGCGCAGAACGCCCGCTAATGATGTTGATGCAGAAGATGCCGAATATTATGAAGGTAGTGACGCGCTGAAGGAGTTCGCCTCCCCAGAACGGCTATTGTTATCGGAAGAAATCAAAAAAGTGATTTTCGATACCTTAGAAACGCTGCCAGAAGAATTACGAATGGCCATCTCGTTGCGTGAACTTGATGGAATGAGTTACGAAGATATTGCCATAGTCATGGATTGCCCCGTAGGGACCGTAAGATCGCGTATCTTCCGAGCTCGAGAGGCAATCGATAAAAAGCTCCAGCCGTTGCTGGAAGCCTAAATTCTTATTTTAAGAAACCCTTATATTTAGACAGGTGAAAAATGGATAAATTAGGTCAAGAATGGGTATCTGCCGCAGTCGATGGAGAGACTGATGCGCAGACCATGGCAGAGTTATCTGCTGATACACATTCACATGATAAATGGCATAACTATCATATGATAGGCGATGCCATGCGTGGCGAGTTGCCGCAGAATATTGTGTTAGATCTCTCTGCTAGCATTGCCGCCGCCATTGAGCTTGAGCCAGCGATAGTTGCGCCTAAGCATCATGCGTCTAAGGTTGCTGCACCTGTAACCCCGCAAATTGCCGCCAATGCGCAGCAAAACCGCGTCGTACCTTTGTTTAAGCAATTTGGCCAATATGCCATTGCTGCGACGGTTGCTATGTTTGCGATTGTTGGTGTGCAGAATTACAATCAGAGCGCCGATGATGCCGCGTCACCATCGCCCGTATTGATTACCAGACCGCTAATTGGTAGCGCATCACCTGTGAGCCTACAAACGGGTCCAGTTCAACAGAATCAAGGTTATACCAATGATCAGGTGAACGAGCAGCGTCGCCGAATTAATACTTATATTCAAGATCATATGTTGCAACAACGATTGAATACCGGTGCGGTTGTAGAGGACAATACCGAGGTCGTACCCGTTCCGGTCAATCAATAACGAGGAGTTAGCTTGCGTCTAATCCTGTTGGCTTTATTAGCCTTGGTCTTTCCTGCGATGGCGCAGGAAGATATGCCTGCCAAAGTCTGGCTCGAGAAAATGAGTCAGGCCTTACGAGAGAAAGAGTTTAAAGCATCGATTATTCAACTTCAGGCCGATCATATTCGGCCTTTGGTTTACCTGCACGGTAAGGTGAATAATCAAGAAGTTGCCTTTCTAGAATACCTTAACGGTCCACCTAAAAATGCTGTGCGTGTCGGCAATCGTGTCACCTTTATTGAGCACGACGAGCCTGCATACAGTATTGTTTCTAATCATATCCAAGGTGTTTGGCCTGCCGCTTTTTCTGCCAATATGGCGGATTTAGAAGTGGGTTATCAGTTTGTGCTTGGTGGTCGCACCCGTATTGCTGGGCGCCCGGGGCAAATGATCCGCCTGTTGCCCAATGATGAATTCCGTTATGGCTTTCAAATTTGGCTTGATATGGAAACTTATCTGCCGCTGCGATACGACATGCTGACTCAAGATAAGCAATTGCTTGAGCAGATCATGGTGATTGAACTCATCGAATTCAGCGAGCCGCCAGCCATTTTGCAAGAAGCCTATAAGCAAGAATGGCCTGCAGTTATCGATCAAGCCGAGCGCCAAGACGGTCAAAACTGGCAATTTGCTTGGTTACCCGCAGGTTTTACTGTGGTCGTGCGTGATCACCATAGATTGATTGGTAGCCATGAGGCGGTGGAATACATAGCACTAACTGATGGGCTAGCGAGTATCTCCGTTTATGTTGCGAGAGCAAGTACAAGTCCATTGCCTGAGGAGTTAATCACCCGTAATGGTTTGTCGTTAGTCTCAGAAAAAGTGGGTAATGCCGAAGTGGTTGCTGTGGGTAAAGTGCCGACAGAAACTCTAACGCGCATTGCTAAAAGTCTGACGCTAGAATAGGACGCCGATTATGATGGAAGAAATTGCCCGAGTCGTCGCCAGTGATAGCCAAGGCTGGTTGACGGTTGAAGTCGAACTTAAGAGTACCTGCAAGAGCTGCAGTAACAGTGAGTCTTGCGGGACTTCTGCTGTTGCTCAGGCTTTTTCCTCGAAAACCCAGCAATTTTCGATTCAGAGTGAGCGCCGCTGCGAGGCGGGTGAGTTACTCAAACTAGGACTTCCCGAGAGCGTAATCCTCAAAGCTGCGGCATTAATCTATTTAATGCCGCTGTTTGGTTTGTTTGTTGGCGCTGCGTTAGGCCAATTTTTAGGCCAGTTGCTTGAGTTTAATCCTAACCTAGGTGCCATGGGCTTTGCGGCCGTTGGTGCCTTGCTTGCGTGGTCTTTTGGTAAGCAACAGGCCAAACGCTTAGAAGTCGATGCTCAACCTGTGATTTTGGCCTATTTGGGCATGAGCATCAATTTACAAGAATTAGCTCAATAATTTCAATGTGTTATTTTTTATCAAATAACAGCTAACTGCGGTTTTGGGCGTTGTTTTATCGGTCTGTCCTAAGTAGGAGTGAATGTGATTGGTATTGAAACCGCAATCAGGTACAATTTCGCTCCTTTGAACCGTATCCATTTTCAGTATTAGTCATTGCAGCATAATGAAACAAATTAGAAACTTCTCAATTATTGCCCATATCGACCATGGTAAATCGACGCTATCAGATCGTCTTATTCAGGTTTGTGGCGGTTTAACCGACCGTGAAATGGATGCTCAAGTTTTAGATTCTATGGATCTAGAACGTGAGCGTGGTATTACGATTAAGGCACAAAGTGTCACTTTGGATTACAAAGCTAAAGATGGCCTTGTCTATCAACTCAACTTTATTGATACCCCAGGTCACGTTGACTTCTCCTATGAGGTCTCGCGATCATTAGCAGCCTGTGAAGGCGCTTTGCTGGTGGTTGATGCGGGTCAGGGCGTTGAAGCTCAGACACTGGCAAACTGTTACACCGCGCTGGATATGAATCTAGATGTGGTACCTATTTTAAACAAGATTGACTTACCACAAGCCGATCCAGAACGTGTTGCTGCCGAGATTGAAGATATCGTCGGTATCGATGCCATGGATGCTGTGCGTTGCTCGGCTAAAACCGGTGTCGGTGTCGACGAGGTTTTAGAAGTCATTGTTGCCAAAATTCCACCGCCAGAAGGCGATCCTAACGCACCATTGCAAGCCTTGATCATCGATTCTTGGTTTGATAACTACCTAGGCGTAGTGTCTTTAGTGCGAATTAAACACGGTAGCCTGAAAAAAGGTGACAAGTTTAAGGTGATGTCTACAGGACAAAACCACACTGCAGATCGCGTCGGTATTTTCACCCCAAAACAAACTGATAAAACCGAACTTAAAACCGGTGAAGTAGGCTTTGTGATTGCGGGTCTGAAAGAAATTCACGGCGCGCCTGTGGGCGATACATTAACTTTAGCCAAAAACGGTGCTGAAAAGCCGTTACCTGGTTTTAAGAAAGTGAAGCCACAGGTATACGCTGGCGTATTCCCGATTTCTACCGACGAATATGAAAACTTCCGTGATGCGCTGAATAAGCTCAGCCTGAACGATGCGTCATTATTCTTCGAACCAGAAAGTTCATCGGCACTCGGTTTTGGTTTCCGCATTGGCTATTTAGGCCTGCTGCACATGGAAATCGTCCAAGAGCGTTTAGAGCGTGAATACAACCTAGAGTTGATCACTACAGCGCCAACCGTAGTGTACGAAGTGGTGATGACCAGCGGTGAAACGATTTACGTTGATAACCCGTCTGATCTACCAGCGATTAACAACATCGAAGAAATGCGTGAGCCGATTGTTGAGGCCAACATTTTAGTGCCAAAAGAATACTTAGGTAACGTGATTACCTTGTGTATTGAAAAACGTGGCACGCAAGTGAACATGGTTTACCACGGTAACCAGGTGGCTGTGACGTATCATCTGCCAATGGCGGAAGTGGTCATGGACTTCTTCGACCGTTTGAAATCCACTAGCCGTGGTTATGCATCACTCGAATATAACTTTATTCGTTTCGATCCTGCAGACATGGTGCGTTTAGATATTCTCATCAACGGCGACAGAGTTGATGCCTTGGCTATGGTTATCCATAGATCCAACATTCGTCACCGTGGTTTAGCCTTAGTCGATAAGATGAAAGAGCTGATCCCGCGTCAGATGTTTGATATCGCGATTCAAGCGGCTGTGGGCAGTCAAATTATTGCTCGTTCAACCGTGAAAGCCCTGCGTAAAGACGTAACGGCTAAATGTTATGGCGGCGACGTTTCTCGTAAGAAAAAACTCTTAAATAAACAAAAAGAGGGTAAGAAACGGATGAAGCAAGTGGGTAACGTTGAGGTGCCACAGGAGGCATTCTTAGCGGTACTTAAGCTAAACGAGTAATCGTTAGCATAGAAATGACCATTTAGTTGACTATTGCGCCGCTGTTTGCGGCGCTTTAGTTAGGTTATCGTATTGGTTTATCACTTTGGTTTACCAAGGTCGAATACGGTAAGTTAACTAAAGTATGATATTCGCTGAGTTAGGCACCTTTAAATGATTTTAAAGCAGGAGTTCAATAAGCAATGGCAGCGTATTTTTCCATTATTCTAGTGCTAATCACCCTGATCTCGGGACTTATTTGGTTAGTCGACGTGCTCGCATTCGCCCCTAAGCGTCGTGAGAGTTTAGCGTTAGCCAAGGCCTCGCAAGCGACGTTAACCGAAGAAGCCGAGTACCAAATCATTCGTGAGTCGACCATAGTCGAAACCGCGCACTCTATTTTCCCTGTGATTGCCTTTGTGTTGATCCTGCGTTCATTCATTTATGAACCATTTCAAATCCCATCGGGTTCTATGATGCCAACCCTCTTAGTAGGTGACTTCATTCTGGTGGAAAAATTCAGTTATGGGCTTAAAGATCCCGTATGGCGCACTAAACTGGTTGAAACCGGCGAGCCCAAACGCGGTGATGTGATCGTGTTTAAATACCCTGAAAACCCGACAATTGACTACATCAAACGTGTTGTCGGTTTACCGGGTGATAGAATTATTTA
The DNA here is from genome assembly GCF_900456975.1 of Shewanella baltica. Classification (NCBI taxonomy): domain Bacteria; kingdom Pseudomonadati; phylum Pseudomonadota; class Gammaproteobacteria; order Alteromonadales; family Shewanellaceae; genus Shewanella; species Shewanella baltica. Next base: position 3,339,437 of record NZ_UGYM01000002.1, on the reverse strand, counting down.
CCGTAATAAGCAGTTGATGATCCAGAAGGCCTGTGGCGTTGAGCAAACAGATTGCCCAGAACCACAAGTTATCGCCCGCACTGAAATCAGTCGTGGTGATTACAGCCAAGATGGCGTGCCATTACTGCGTTACACGGAGCAACTGGGCGAAGTCGCCCACGATATTTTGATCAACCCAAGTCGTCCCGACATGCTGGGATATTTTAAGCGCGAAGGTAATTTACCCGCGGGTGAGTTTTTAGTGCCTGAAGGCCATTACTTTGCCATGGGTGATAACCGCGATAACAGCACCGACAGTCGTTTCTGGGGCTTTGTGCCAGAAGAAAACCTAGTCGGTAAAGCGGTAGCGATTTGGATTAGTTTTGAATTTGACCGCTCAAAAGCCGACTTCCTCCCAACTTGGGTACCGAGCGGCGTGCGTTTTGAGCGTGTAGGTGGAATTAAATAGCATGGAACCGATTAAAAATTTGCCACGTTTGTGTCGTACTTTAGGTTATGAGTTCAAGAATATTGAGCTGTTGACTCAAGCGCTGACCCACAGAAGTGCGGCAAATAAACACAATGAACGCTTAGAGTTTTTAGGTGATTCAATTTTATCTATTGTGATTTCTGATGCCTTATATCATCAGTTTCCGAAGGCAACCGAAGGCGATTTAAGCCGGATGCGCGCTACCTTAGTGCGCGGTGATACCTTAACGATCATCGCCCAAGAATTTAAGCTCGGCGATTATTTATATCTTGGTCCTGGTGAATTAAAAAGTGGCGGATTTAGACGCGAGTCGATTCTTGCCGATGCGGTTGAAGCCATTATTGGCGCCGTTTATCTTGATTCCGATCTCGAAGTGTGCCGTGCATTACTGCTGAAATGGTATGCCGAGCGTTTGGCCGACATCCAACCCGGGATCAGCCAGAAAGACGCGAAAACCTTACTGCAAGAACATTTACAAGGGTTTAAAAAGCCGCTGCCTGATTACCAAGTAATCAACATAGAAGGCGATGCCCACGATCAGACATTTACCGTTGAATGTCGTATTGAAGACTTGAGCCAAAGCGTCATTGGTGTGGCGAGTTCACGCCGTAAAGCCGAGCAAATCGCGGCCGCTCAAGTATTGGAGTTACTAAAGAAATGACCAAAAAAACAGACTTGTCAGGTATCGATGCTGCAAAAGCGGCAACTGAGCCGAGTTTAGATGAATTACTGGCAAGGATGAATGCGGCCGCGCCAACGCCGTCGGCCCAATACGATGTCACTTATTGCGGCATGGTGGCGATCATTGGTCGCCCTAACGTCGGTAAATCGACGTTAATCAACCGTTTGCTTGGGCAGAAGGTGAGTATTACTTCTAAAAAGCCGCAAACGACGCGCCACCGTATTATGGGTATTCATACCGATGGTCCTAAGCAAATTGTGTTTATCGATACACCGGGTTTGCACATTGAAGAGCAGCGGGCGATTAACCGCCTGATGAACCGCGCTGCGGCCAGTTCACTTGCCGATGTCGCTATGGTCATTTTCGTGGTTGATGGCATGACGTGGACCGCTGATGATGAGATGGTGCTCAGCAAGTTACGCCGTGGCGGCGAAGAGCGTCAGACGATTCTGGCGATCAACAAAGTCGACAATATTAAAGACAAAGAATCACTATTCCCGTATTTGGAAGAAGTCGCCAAAAAATATCCTTTCGATGAAATTTTGCCGATTTCAGCCAGCAAGGGCACTAACGTCCAGCGAATTTTAGAGCTGGCAGCAGCGTCGATTCCTGAGGGACCTTTCTTCTTCCCTGAAGATTATGTTACTGACCGTTCGCAACGTTTTATGGCGTCGGAAATCGTGCGTGAAAAACTGATGCGCTTCCTAGGTGATGAATTACCCTATGATGCGACGGTTGAGATCGAACAGTTTAAGATGATGGAAAATGGCGTTTATCAAATCAATGCCCTGATCCTCGTTGAGCGTGAAGGCCAGAAACGTATGGTGATCGGTAGCAAGGGCGAACGTATTCGTACTATTGCGACTCAAGCCCGCTTAGACATGGAAACCTTGTTTGATAATAAAGTCTTCCTTGAAGTGTGGGTGAAAGTGAAATCTGGTTGGGCCGATGATGAACGCGCCCTGCGTAGCTTAGGTTACGGCGACGATTAAGCATTAATTCCAGCGAGCGCGCTTACCGATGAAACGTGGTTATGTTCTGCATCATCGTCCGTATCGAGAGTCCAGTGTCTTAGTTAACCTCTTAGTTGACTGCATTGGACGGGTCGATGTCGTTGCCCGAACCGGTAGCGGTAAGCGCTCTATCAAGAGTATTCTCCAGCCCTTTCAACCGCTGATCTTCGAATTTAGCGGTAAGTCTGAATTAAAAACCTTAACTCAAGTCGAAGCCGCTGCGCCTGCTGTGCCTCTATCTGGCCAAAGTTTGTTTGCTGGCATGTATATCAATGAGTTATTGGTTCGCACTTTGTCTGTGCAGCACAACGCCGAAGAGTTGTTCCTCATTTATCATCAAGCCTTAGTCGGCCTTGCCGCGAAGTTTTGCCAATCCCAACTGCGTTATATTGAGCTCGCCTTGCTGAGAGAATTAGGTTTTATGCCTTCGCTTAGCCGCGATACTCAGGGCGAACCACTCGTTGCTGAAGATTATTACCAGCTCGTGCCTGAGTTAGGCTTTCAATTTGTGCTCAACTCCCGTGCTCGCAACGCCTATCAAGGTGCCATGTTGACGGCGCTTAACGATAACCAACTCACCGATGTGCATTTTTTGAGCGCTAAGTTATTGATGCGCTCCCTGTTAAAGCCATTACTTGGGACTAAACCTTTGCTGAGTCGACAATTGTTCGTCAGCGCTGCCACGCCAACCAAGATTGATGGGAATAATTCGCCCTAGCTCCTGTTTTTTTATGTAAGCCTAAGTACAATAAGCCGCAATATCAGCGTTCAACATTAAGGAGTTCCCGATGAGCCGTATCTTATTGGGCGTGAATATCGACCATATTGCTACTCTGCGTCAGGCGCGTGGCACCAGTTATCCTGATCCCGTGCATGCTGCCGCCGTTGCTGAGCATGCTGGCGCCGATGGCATCACTATCCATTTGCGTGAAGACAGACGCCATATCATAGACCGCGATGTGTATTTGTTGGCAAAAACCTTGAAAACCCGCATGAATTTCGAATGTGCGGTGACCGAAGAAATGCTTAACATCGCCTGTGAAATTAAGCCGACCTATGTCTGTTTAGTGCCAGAAAAACGTCAAGAAGTCACTACTGAAGGCGGTTTAGATGTGGCGGGGCAGTTAGATAAAATCACTGCTGCGGTTACTCGTTTAGCCGCTGAGGGCATTCAAGTTTCCTTATTTATTGATGCCGATAAAACCCAAATCGATGCCGCTGTTGCCTCTGGCGCACCGCTTATCGAAATCCACACTGGCTGTTATGCCGATGCGAAAACGGAAGCACAAGAAGCCACTGAGTTAGCGCGTATTAGCGAAATGGCCAAATACGCCCATGGCAAAGGTTTAGTGGTTAATGCGGGTCATGGTTTGCATTATCACAATGTGAAACCGATTGCGGCGATTCCTGAGTTATATGAACTCAATATCGGCCATGCGATTGTCGCACGTGCCGCCATTGACGGTTTAGCGACAGCAGTGAAAGACATGAAAGTGTTAATGCTTGAAGGTCGTCGAGGCGAATAATGGCGATTGTCGGCCTAGGCACAGATATCGTCGAGATTGAGCGTATTCAGGCGCATGTGGCGCGCGCAGGCAACAAGCTGGCTAAACGTGTGCTGACCGAGGCTGAGTTGGCCATTTATACTGCCCATAGTCAGCCAAGCCGTTATCTTGCCAAGCGTTTTGCCGCCAAAGAAGCTGCAGCCAAAGCGCTCGGTACGGGCATTGGCCGCGGCGTGTCGTTTCAGCATATTCACATTGGCAACAATGAGGATGGTGCGCCAACGATTCACTTTACCGAGGGGGCGCTTACGCGCTTACAGCAGCTTAAAGCGACGGTTGGGCATATCTCTATTGCCGATGAAAAATCCTATGCGATTGCGACGGTAATCATAGAGTCTCAATAAACCCGAGTTGGTGTCTGTCGGCGGTAAAAAAGGAACCTTAGGGTTCCTTTTTTCATTTCTGGATGGGTATCAAAATAAGTACCAAACAATAAAGTGCAACAATTCGTTTACTTTTACTGTTCAGCTTAATTGTTTTGCGCTAGTTTATGGCTTGCGCGTCGCTCAATTTGGCGCAGTTAAAAGCAGGGGCAAATGAAGAGGAACCCAAAATGAAATCCGCCGCAGAGCAGTTATCGACCTACAAAAGTGTGCATTTAAATCATCGTAATATTCAGACCCATTTTATTGGTATCCCACTGATTATTTGGTCTGCTTTCTTGTTGCTGGCCACTGTACGTATTCCGCTGGGCAGTCTGGATGAGACCAGTTTAGCCGTGATTGTCGGCGTGTTAGTGTCGGCCTACTATGTCCGTTTACACTTAAGGCTCTCAATGGGGCTGATCTTATTTATGGTTCCTGTACTGCTCACAACTGAATGGGCGGCGCATATTGCCGGTGCCACTTGGCTTGCCCTAGGGGTATTTGTGGTGGGCTGGGTGTTCCAGTTAATTGGCCATAAATATGAAAAAGCCAAGCCTGCCTTTGTAGATGATTTGAATCAGTTATTAATTGGGCCATTCTTCTTGATGGCGGAAGTGTATTTTATGTTGGGCTTAGAAAAGACGCTCAATGATCAGATAACGCCGATGGCGATTGAAAAGCGCCGGGCACTTGAGGCTAAAAAGATTTAACTCGTTACATCACTTGGGAAAAGTATTGCTCGGGGGAGCAGTCGGCCGAACGACATATTAGTATGTGGTTCGGCCGATTTTTTATGGGGAAAATCGAAAGCTAAGCTCTAGGCGGGTGATAATGCAGCGGTATGATACGCACGGTTTTAATCATATTTTCCGCCACATCGATAATCTCTAAGGGATAACCGGCTAAACGTAAACTGGTGTTAGCTGAGGGGATTTCCTCTAGGTATTCTAGGATCAGACCGTTGAGGGTTTTAGGGCCGTCGGTCGGGAAGTTCCACTTCATTTCTTTATTCAAATCGCGAATGGTAATGCTGGCATCGACTAAGTAACTGCCATCTTGCTGCACTTTGATATCTTCACTCGGCGTGGTTAACATTGAAGTAGTAAAGTCGCCGACAATCTCTTCGAGAATATCTTCGAGCGTCACTAGACCTTGAATGTCACCATATTCATCAACCACTAAGCCGATACGCTCTTTGTTCTGTTGGAAGTTAGCCAGCTGTACATTGAGCGGCGTACCTTCTGGCACAAAGTAGAGTTCTTTCACTGCGCGCAGCAGAGATGACTTGCTGAATTGCTCTTTAGATTGTAATCGCAGGGCATCGCGCAAATGAATAAAGCCCACCGCATCGTCAACTGTGTCGCGATACACTAACACTCTGGTATGTGGACTTTGGATCACCTGACGATTGATGACTTTAAATTCGTCATTAACGTTAATCCCGTAGATATCCGAGCGCGGCACCATAATGTCTTCAACGGTGACTTTCTCTAAATCTAGGATGGATAACAGCATTTCTTGGTGACGTTGGGGGATAAGTGCCCCAGCTTCATGTACGACAGTGCGCAACTCTTCTTGGCTTAACGCATCGCTGCTATTGACGGTTTTAATTCCCATCAAACGTAAAAAGCCTGACGTGATGAGGTTAACGCCTTTCACGAAGGGCGCTAATAGGATCAACAACCAGCGCAGCAGTATGCTGGAGGGGAAGGCAATACGTTCGGGATTTAGTGCGGCGATGGTTTTGGGGGTGACTTCAGCAAATACCAATACAACGAGTGTCAGCACACCGGTAGCGATGGCGACACCTAAGTCCCCCCAGAGGCGCATACCAATAATAGTGGCGATAGCCGATGCTAAAATATTGACTAAGTTATTGCCGATTAAGATCAAACCAATCAAACGGTCAGGACGCTCAAGCAACTTCAAAGCTCTAATCGCTCCTTTATGGCCATTGCTGGCTAAGTGGCGTAGACGGTAACGGTTGAGTGTCATCATGGCGGTTTCTGAGCCTGAGAAATAGGCAGAGAATAGGATAAGCACTAGTAAAACGATCAGGAGTGCGCTTGTCGATATAGCGTCCAAAAAAGGCTCCAATATGGCCAGTAAACTTAAGTAAATACCGACATTTAAAAAAAGTGTCAAGTCGGCAGCGGCATTAACTGCCTTTGCCGACTTAAATGTTTAGTTGAGGATTAACTCTTTGACAATGCGCGCGCCAAAATAAGCGAGCGAAAGTAAGGTGGCGCCAGTCAAAGTGTAAATGACTGCGGTACGAATTTTACAGCCGACCCAATACTGTTGCCACAACATAGTAATGTATACAAACCAAGCCATTATCGACAGGATTGCCTTATGACCTTTGCCATCTGCAAACATGTCTTCAAGGAAGATAAAGCCGGTTGCGAGTGACAAACTGAGCAAGATAACGCCGATAATCACTAAATGATAAAGTTGTTTCTCAACTGTCATCAGTGGCGGAATGCCTGGGCTCAGCATAAATTGTTTTTTCTTCAGCTTATTTTGGATCATCGCCAGTTGTATCGCATACAGGGCGGCAATCATCAGGGCACTGTAGGCCATGAGTGACAATACGACGTGGGCTAATACTTCAGGATAAAGCTCAAAATGCGTGATGAACTTAGGCGGCAATAACCAGAGCAGGGCCACCGAGAGCACAGAGCAGGCGTAAACCACGGGCACTACGACGATCACCTTCAGCCTGAACATCAACACAGTAAAAGTAAAGGCGATAATCCAGTTCACTAAGGAAATCACGTTCGTCAGGCTAAAGTTTTGCCCATCTGTGGTGAAAATCACTTGGGATAATGCAGCAGCATGCAGAATGACCGCAATGGCCGCTATGCCTGCGACGGCGCGGCGATTCGGACCGTCGGGGTGGAACAATCGACTCGTCACTAGTACCAATGCAATGCAATAAAAAAACATGGCTGAGGCAGAAAAGATGACCATGGGTAATTAACCTATTTGTGTAGTTAAAGGTGCCTTATAAACGGGGCATACAGATCAATATTTTCCCTAGAATAACATGAGCTGTCGGCAAATGGGCAGTGACATGAGTTGCAAAATTTAGCAGATTCTTATTGTTAGGGTTAAATAGTGTGTTAACGACAATAAAACATGACTCAGCGCAAGTAAAACACTTAACCACAATCAAGATGGGTGCAGCAGTAGCATAATGCGCATGCATCGTTATAATACAGCCCATCAATCGAGATTCTTAAAGGTATAGAACAGGACGATGTTTGAGAACCTAACCGACAGACTGTCACGCACACTGAAAAATATCAGTGGCCGTGGTCGCTTAACTGAAGAAAACGTTAAGGAAACCCTGCGCGAAGTGCGTATGGCACTGCTGGAGGCCGATGTTGCCCTGCCTGTGGTGCGCGAATTCGTTAATAATGTAAAAGAACGTGCCGTTGGCCAAGAAGTATCTAAAAGCTTAAGCCCAGGTCAAGCCTTCATTAAGATAGTTCAAAGTGAACTTGAAAAATCCATGGGCGAGGCGAATGAAGCCTTAGATTTAGCCACTCAGCCGCCAGCCGTGATCATGATGGCGGGTCTGCAAGGTGCGGGTAAAACTACCAGTGTGGCCAAACTGGGTAAATTTTTACGCGAACGCCATAAAAAATCGGTATTGGTGGTCAGTGCCGACGTTTACCGCCCTGCGGCGATCAAACAGCTTGAGACGTTAGCGCAAGAAGTCGCGGTGGAGTTTTTCCCATCGGACGTCAGCCAAAAGCCAATCGACATTGCGAAAGCGGCGATTGCCCACGCTAAATTAAAGTTCATCGATGTGGTGATCCTCGATACCGCGGGTCGTCTGCACGTCGACGAAGCCATGATGGACGAGATCAAAGGCTTACACGCTGCGGTCAAGCCTATCGAGACCTTGTTCGTTGTGGATGCTATGACAGGTCAAGATGCGGCGAACACGGCTAAGGCGTTTAACGAAGCTTTGCCACTGACAGGGGTTATCTTAACCAAAGTCGATGGTGATGCACGTGGTGGTGCAGCGTTATCGATTCGCCATATTACTGGCAAGCCAATTAAATTCCTCGGTGTCGGTGAAAAAACCGATGCGTTAGAACCGTTCCATCCCGATCGTATTGCTTCGCGTATTTTGGGTATGGGCGATGTGTTATCGCTGATCGAAGAAGTTGAGCGCGGCGTCGATAAAGAAAAGGCCATGAAACTGGCTTCGAAAGTGAAGCAGGGTGGCAGTTTCGATTTAGAAGATTTCCGTGAGCAGTTACAGCAAATGAAAAACATGGGCGGCATGATGAATATGCTGGAAAAACTGCCCGGTGTGGGTCAATTGCCACCAGAAGCATTAGCGCAAATCCAAGATGGCAAGATGACAGGCCAAATGGAGGCCATCATTAATTCGATGACGTCCAAAGAGCGTAAGAACCCTGATTTAATCAAGGGCTCACGCAAGCGTCGTATTGCTGCGGGTTCTGGCACGCAAATCCAAGACGTAAACCGTTTATTGAAACAGTTTACGCAAATGCAAAAGATGATGAAAAAAATGTCTGCTAAGGGCGGCATGCAAAAAATGATGCGCGGAATGCGTGGCATGATGCCGCCTGGAATGAAATTTCCAGGCCGTTAATCGGACATTTTTAGTTAAACCTAGCACTTTATCAGTCGGTTGACTCTGGTAACAATGAACCGCTAACGAAGGACGCAGGCGTAATAATCGCCATCTTTGGTTGCATTAGTTGGAAACTCAGGTAAAATCTTCCGGCTTTCTATCTGGGACTCTTCGCGAACACGGGGTTCCAGTTTTTATTTTTGCTTCAAAGCAAATCATTAGAGGATTGAAAACGCATGGTTACCATTCGTTTAGCTCGTGGCGGCGCAAAAAAGCGTCCATTTTACAACATCGTTGTTGCTGATAGCCGTAACGCTCGTGACGGTCGTTTCATTGAGCGTGTAGGTTTCTTCAACCCATTGGCCCGTGGCCAAGAAGAAACATTACGTTTAGACCTAGCTCGCGTTGAGCACTGGGTTTCTAACGGTGCAGCTGCTACAGAACGCGTAGCAAAATTGATCAAAGACGCTCGTAAAGCAACTGCTTAATAGCGTTAAGGTATAGATTGATGAGCAGTAACCAACAGCCAGTCGTACTGGGGAAATTAGGCTCCTGTCATGGCATTAAAGGTTGGCTGAAAATCACCGCCTATACCGATTCTGTTGAAGGTATCTTTGACTACTCGCCTTGGCTTATTAAAGAAAATGGTGAGTGGCGCGAAATAAAGGTCACCCAGTGGCGTTATCAAGGCAAGGCCGTTGTTGCCTTACTTGATGGCGTAGAAACACGGGAGCAAGCGCAAATGCTCACAAATTGTGAGATTGCGATTTTGCCGGAACAGATGAACGATTTGCCAGCAGATGAATTCTACTGGCGTGATCTCATCGGTTGCGAAGTGGTCAATACAACTGGCTATAACATGGGAATTGTCGATCAGATCGTGGAAACAGGATCGAACGATGTATTACTCGTTAAAGCCAACGCTAAAGATAGTTTCGGCAAAGTGGAACGTATGATCCCCTTTGTCCCTGAGCAGTTCATCAAAACGGTGGACCTGCAAGGTAAACAGATTTTAGTGGATTGGGATCCTGACTTCTAAGTCGAGGTACAACAGATGTGGTTAGGGGTAATAACCCTGTTCCCAGAGATGTTCCGTGCCGTGACAGACTTTGGAGTTACGGGTCGAGCCGTGAAAAACGGCCTGCTTGAGTTGCACACGTGGAATCCCCGTGATTTCACCCATGATAGACATAATACGGTAGATGACAGGCCTTACGGCGGTGGTCCCGGAATGTTGATGATGGTGCAACCCTTGCGCGATGCCATTCATGCAGCGAAAGCCGCAGCGGGTGAAGGTGCGAAGGTGATTTACTTGTCACCTCAAGGACGCAAGCTGGATCAGCAAGGCGTCACTGAGTTGGCTCAATCATCACGTTTGATTTTGGTCTGTGGTCGATACGAAGGTATTGATGAACGCATCATTCAAACGGAAGTGGATGAAGAGTGGTCGATAGGAGATTACGTGCTTTCGGGCGGCGAATTACCGGCGATGACCCTGATAGATTCAGTATCGAGATTGGTTCCTGGCGTACTAGGAAAACAAGCTTCGGCGGAGCAAGATTCTTTCTCCGACGGTTTACTGGATTGTCCACATTACACTCGCCCTGAAAGCCTTGATGGTGTTGACGTACCGGCAGTGCTGCTAAGTGGCAACCACGAACAAATTAGACTCTGGCGTTTACAGCAAAGCCTTGGTAGGACTTTACTGAGACGGCCAGAATTATTGCAAAATCTAGCTCTGACTGACGAACAAACGACTCTATTAGCGCAGTTCGTTGAAGCAATGAACAAGCATGCTTAGTCGTAGCTCAGTTAATTCTAGAACGGAGTAAGTTATGAACAACATCATTAAAATGCTCAACGATGAGCAAATGAAACAAGACGTACCTGCGTTTGGTGCTGGTGATACAGTAGTAGTTCAGGTTCGTGTTAAAGAAGGCGATAAAGAGCGTTTACAGGCTTTTGAAGGCGTTGTAATTGCTAAGCGTAACCGTGGTCTGCACTCTGCATTCACAGTACGTAAAATCTCTAATGGCGAAGGTGTTGAGCGTGCTTTCCAAACGCACAGCCCACTGATCGCTAGCATTGAAGTTAAGCGTCGTGGTCGCGTTCGTCGCGCCAAACTGTACTATCTGCGTGATCGTTCAGGTAAATCTGCACGTATCCGTGAGAAGCTGGCAACTAAGTAATAGTTACCGCTACAGAAAACAAGACGTAGTGTTCGCACAGAAAACCGCCCTAGTGGCGGTTTTTTGTTGCTGTTTTTTGAGTATTTATACTTGATCTAAAGAGAATGAACAGGCATAGTGGTCGCCTAGTTGTAATGGTGTAGCATTACAAAAGTACATTACGATAGATTTACGCTATTTTTCTTCCGAAATGAATGCCCAAGCTGACTTGAAGTCCTGCTTCGACAACTGGGTTAAACACTAAGTCTTAGGTGGTAAGCATGCAACAAGATACGATTAACAACGTACACATCAGTTCAGAAAAAGTCTTAATCACACCGCAAGAGCTTAAAAATGCCTTGCCACTCTCTGAGCATGCTTATCGTTATATCCTCAATGCCCGCAAAACCGTGGCTGATATTGTCCATAAGCGCGACAATCGAGTATTGATCGTCACCGGGCCTTGCTCCATCCATGATATCGCCGCCGCTAAGGAATACGCTTTAAGGCTTAAAACCTTGCACGATGAACTCAGTGATGAGTTTTACATCTTAATGCGAGTGTACTTTGAAAAGCCGCGTACTACGGTCGGTTGGAAAGGCATGATCAACGATCCCGATATGGATGAATCCTTCGATGTCGAAAAAGGTCTGAAAATGGCCCGTGAGCTGATGATTTGGTTGGCCGAATTAGGGCTACCAGTCGCCACTGAAGCGCTTGATCCTATCAGCCCTCAGTACATTTCTGAGCTAGTGACTTGGTCGGCCATCGGTGCCCGCACCACTGAATCGCAAACCCATAGGGAAATGGCATCGGGTCTTTCTATGCCAGTTGGCTTTAAAAATGGCACCGATGGTAAGCTCGATGTGGCGATTAATGCGCTAAAGTCAGCGGCCAGCAGTCACAGATTTATGGGCATTAACCAACAGGGCCAAGTCGCCTTATTACAAACTGCGGGCAATCCCGATGGTCATGTGATTTTACGTGGCGGTGCATCACCAAACTACGATGCCGCAAGCGTGGCAGAATGTGAGGCACAGCTTCACAAAGCCAAACTCAATGCACGTTTGATCATCGATTGCAGCCATGGCAATTCATCCAAAGACTACAGCCGCCAAAAGCCTGTGTGTGAAGATGTGTTCGAGCAGATTTATAACGGCAATAAATCGATCATCGGCGTTATGCTTGAAAGCCACTTAAATGAAGGCAATCAAAGCTGCGATAAGCCATTAAGCGAGCTAGCTTACGGTGTATCTGTGACAGATTCCTGTATTAACTGGGAAAAAACAGAAACCATTTTACGTGACGGCGCGGTGAAGTTATCTTCAATACTCCCGGCACGCTTCGATATGCTTAAAGTTGCTAACGCTTAAATTGGCGACAGCTTAATGGACTCAGGTATGAATGAAAAAACAACGGCCGAATTAGAACATCTTCGCGGCCTGATTGATGGTGTCGATCAGCAATTATTGCATTTACTGCGTAAGCGCTTAGATCTCGTGGCGCAAGTGGGCACAGTGAAACACGGCGCCGGTTTACCGATTTATGCACCGCAGCGTGAAGCCGCCATGCTCGCTAAACGCCGCGAAGAAGCGAAAAGCATGGGGATTGCACCGCAATTAATTGAGGATATTTTACGCCGCTTGATGCGCGAGTCTTATCTCAATGAAAAAGATGTAGGCTTTAAGCAAGTTAAAAAAGATCTCGGCTCAGTGGTGATTGTCGGCGGTAAAGGGCAACTCGGTGGACTGTTTTCACAAATGCTGACCTTATCTGGCTACCAAGTGAATCTGCTCGATAAAGATGATTGGCAGCAAGCAGATAGCCTATTTGCCGATGCGGGCATGGTGTTAGTGACTGTGCCGATTGCGATTACTTGCGAGCTTATTCGCGAAAAGCTGACCCAATTACCAGCCGACTGTATTCTGGCGGATTTGACCTCCATCAAGACAGAGCCGGTTAAAGCCATGCTTGAGGCGCATTCTGGTCCTGTCGTCGGTTTCCATCCTATGTTTGGTCCCGATGTGGGCAGTCTGGCGAAACAAGTCGTGGTGGTGTGCCACGGTCGTGAGCCTGATAAATACCAATGGTTACTCGAGCAGATCGCAATATGGGGCGCGCGGATTGTCGAAGCAGAGCCTGAACGTCACGACAGTGCGATGCAGTTAGTGCAGGCAATGCGTCACTTTTCGACCTTTGTGTATGGTTTGAATCTGTGCAAGGAAGAGGCAGATATTGATACTTTACTGCAATTTAGCTCGCCGATTTACCGCTTAGAATTGGCTATGGTAGGGCGATTATTCGCTCAAAGCCCAGAGCTTTACGCCGATATTATTTTTGCCCAGCAAGATAGCCAACATGCAATCGGCGATTACTTAGATAACTACCGTGAAGCGTTGGAGCTGCTAAAACGCGGTGACAGGGACGAGTTTATTAAGCAGTTCCAAACCGTCGCTAAATGGTTTGGGGATTTTGCTCCCCAATTTCAGCGTGAAAGTCGTATTATGCTGCAATCGGTAAATGATATGAAAACCAATTAATAAATAACAAGTTATTCTTTAAAACGCCCATCATTGATGGGCGTTTTTTTATGAAATTTTGGCAGGTTTGATTGCTTATATTCGCGATCACTTAAAGTGATCTTTCTCTAATATTTAGCATCTCATTCTAAAAATGACTGTCGCTTATGGTGTGTTTAGGTAGACTAGTTTTAAACATGCAAAAATAAAGCATGAATTTAAATTAGGAGTCTATCCATGTTCTGTATTCAGTGTGAGCAAACCATTCGTACACCCGCTGGCAATGGTTGTAGTTATTCCCAAGGTATGTGCGGCAAGTTGGCGGCAACGTCTGATCTGCAAGATTTGTTGATTTATATGCTGCAAGGCGTGTCTGTGTATGCGGTTAAAGCCCGCGAGCTGGGCATTATCGATGCTGAAATTGATAGTTTTGTGCCTAAAGCCTTTTTCGCGACCCTCACCAACGTAAATTTCGATGACGAGCGCATTATTGCCTATACCCAGCAGGCGGCTCATTATCGTGCTCAGTTAAAAGCTTCTTACGAAGCGGCTTGTGAACAAGCGGGTATTGCCGTTGAGCAAGTGCCGCAAGTCGCTCAGTTAATGCTGGGGACCAGTAAGATTGAAATGCTAGCGCAGGCGCCGATTGCACTGCTGAATAAAGATAAGCATGACGTTCATGAAGACATCATGGGGCTAAGACTATTGTGTTTATATGGCCTTAAGGGCGCGGCTGCTTATATGGAACATGCTCGCGTGCTGGGACAGACTGATGCCGATGTTGCAGGGCGCTTCCATGAAATCATGTCTTTCTTAGGTGAGCCGAGTGTCGATGGCGATAAACTATTTACCACGGCGATGGATATTGGTCAGTTGAACTACCGCATAATGGCCATGTTGGATGCGGGTGAAACTCAGGCCTTTGGTCATCCAGAGCCAACGGTGGTGAATACTAAGCCCGTTAAGGGCAAGGCAATTTTAGTTTCTGGTCATGATATGAAGGATTTAGAGCTTATCCTTGAGCAGACAGTCGGTAAGGGCATCAATGTGTTTACCCACGGCGAAATGTTGCCCGCACTGGCGTATCCTGCCTTTAAAAAATACCCGCACCTTGTCGGTAATTACGGCAGTGCTTGGCAGAATCAACAGCAAGAATTTGCCAATTTCCCTGGCGCTGTGGTGATGACGTCCAATTGTATTATCGACCCCAATGTTGGCAGTTATAGCGATCGTATCTTTACTCGTAGCATAGTGGGTTGGCCTGGTGTGGTGCATATCGAAGGCGATGATTTCTCGGCTGTGATTGATAAAGCGTTAGCATTAGAGGGTTTTATCTACGATGAAATCCCCCACACTATCACCATTGGTTTTGCCCATAATGCCTTGATGGCGGCAGCGCCAGCTGTGGTTGAAAACGTAAAAAGTGGTGCGATTAAGCATTTCTTCCTCGTCGGCGGCTGCGATGGTGACAAGGCCGACAGAAGCTACTTTACTGAACTTGCTAAATCCACACCTAAGGATTCAATAATCCTGACGCTAGGCTGCGGTAAGTACAAATTCAATAAGCTCGAATTTGGTGATATTAACGGTATCCCACGCTTGCTCGATGTGGGCCAGTGTAACGATGCCTATTCTGCGATTCAGTTAGCGATTGCGTTAGCTGAAGTATTCGAATGTGATATCAATGAATTACCATTGAGTTTAGTGCTCTCTTGGTTCGAACAAAAAGCCATTGTGGTGTTACTGACACTGTTGTCACTCGGTGTGAAAAACATTCGCACGGGCCCGACACCACCTGCATTTTTAACCGCCAATCTCGCCAAAATTTTGGAAGAGAAGTTTGGCTTACGCAATACCACCACAGTTGAGGCCGATTTAAAGACCATGTTGAACGTGGCGTAAATCAGTCGGTGCTCATTGCTGAAGTCCGCTGAGTATTGTGGCTTAAATCAGCAATGAGTGGTTGCTTAACTGCGGTTTTAATTTCGGATTTTCCGAGGGTTAAAACCGCAGTGTGTTGCAGGTAAAAATGTAATGAATGCGATAAATTTGAGTGTGATGGCAGGGGCGAAAGCGCTCCATAAACCCAAAAGTGTTAACCCAGTAGACGGTGGGCCAGCGCAAATCGGAGCAGGGCTAAGTGAGCTGGTGTGCGTTGAACGCTGGAATGAAACTATCGATGTGGTGAGTTTTCGTTTTCAGGCGGGCGAGCCGATGAAGTTTGACTATAAGCCCGGCCAGTTTATGACCTTTGTGCTCGATATTAACGGCGAGCAAGTGTGCCGCAGTTATACCTTGTCGTCATCACCATCGAGACCCTATTCCTTGATGGTGACGATTAAGCGTGTGGCGGGTGGACTGGTGTCTAATTATCTTATTGACCACTTGCAGCCAGGCCAGCGTGTGCGAGTGCTGCCACCTATGGGTCAATTTAACTTAGTTGATATCCCCGCGACGAAATACTTGTTTTTGAGTGCCGGTTGCGGCATTACGCCCATGTATTCGATGTCGCGTTATTTAACTGATACTCAAATTGATGCCGATATTGCCTTTGTGCACAGTGCGCGTTCAGACGCTGATATTATTTTTAAATCGTCATTGGAGACGATGGCGAGCCGCTTTAATACGTTTAAGCTCAGTTATGCGCTGGAGTCGGCGGCAGCATCACTTTTATTCTCCCCAAAGATAAGTTTTGATATAGGGCGATTAACTGCACAGATGCTGCAAACTTTAGTGCCTGATGTTACTGAGCGAACGGTTTATCTCTGCGGGCCCGAGACTTATATGCAGGCGGTAAAAGCGTTATTGGCCGAACTCAACTTTGATATGAATCGGTTGCACCATGAGAGTTTTGCCACGGCCGAGAAAGCCGCACGTAATCAGCTCATGCAAGCAAAGTCGCCTACAGAAGCAGATGAAAATCCGCAAGAAGGGGCCTTTATCTTGCCTACTTTTAACTTAGCTATTGGCGATCGCAGCACAAGGCTAATGCAAGGGCAGAGTCTACTTGAGGGAATAGAGTCCGAAGGATTACCGATTATTGCTGCCTGTCGTTCAGGCGTGTGCGGCGCCTGTAAATGCCAAGTATTGGCGGGAGAAACGGTATCGACGAGTGTGATGACGCTCAGCGCCGCGGAAATTGACGCGGGTTTTGTACTGGCGTGCTCTACAACGTTAACATCCGATGTGACACTTAAACTCTAGCGCGCTGATTAAATTAATTAGTGACAGTTACACAGGGCTTATCAGGCTTATTCTTAAATGGATGGAAATATTTCTAATCCTTAGTTGCGCTTATCTCAGTGAGAACGTAAGGTTAATGACAAGGGCGTATGATGTTTGCGCCCAGTCCATTAGTCTGGCTGGAGTCTCTCAATGACAATGACAACCACTTATGCCGCAAAAATTGAAGACCGTTCTCTTGGGCATTTGTTGTACGCCTTGATGTCGGGTTTTCCCTTATTATTACTTCCCGTGCTGCTAAGTTTGTTCATTAATGTTTCCCAACGTCAATCCCATGGTAATCCATTATTGGCGTCGCATTTGCGTTGGCAACGGCATTCTAATGTCGCCTTTCTTGGCTTGTTAGTGCTCGGCTATTGCGTGCCGTTAACTTGGCTCAGTCTTTCGATTTATCTCTTTGGGATCATTTGGTTTTGCCACAGGATCATTAAAGGGTGGTTAAGTCTATTGGATGGTTTGGAAATCTAAACTTGTGCTAGAGTCTCTAAATTGATGATTTTTAGAGGCTCTTATGTCCAGTTACCAAATTCTGTGTATCCTCTGCGCCTTGGCGCTAGTCACTTCAGTTGTCTCTTCACGCGTCCATAAACTGCAGGAAACTGTGGCCATTACGGCTATCGCCCTAGGCATGAGTTTGTTATTACTCCTAGGGGGAAAGGCCTTAGGCGGGCATGTCTATTTGTATTTTGTCTCAGGCTTAGAGAAGCTCGATTTTCAAGCCTTGCTGCTCAATGGCATGTTAGGTTTTTTACTCTTTGCGGGCGCATTGCAGATCCGTTTAAAAATACTGAGGCATCAGAAGTGGGAGATTTTAATCCTCGCCTTTGTCAGCACTTTATTATCGACCTTTATCATAGGAGTACTGTTATTTTGGGTCGCGCCTATGTTGGGTCTACCGCTACAACTCAGCCACTGCTTGTTGTTTGGCGCCTTAATTTCGCCAACCGACCCCATTGCCGTTTTGGCTATTTTAAAGAAAATGGGCGCACCGGAAGATATTGCTATCCAAGTGGAAGGTGAATCTTTATTTAACGATGGCATAGGGTTAGTGATTTTTGTGGCAATATCGCAATTAGCCTTCTCTACTGAACCGCTGACGTTTATCCATATCTCTGAGTTATTTATTCGTGAGGCGGTAGGCGGGGTTATTTATGGTGGCGTTCTTGGTTTTCTGCTGCATCATTTTTTCCGCTATTGCGAGGAAGAAACGCAATTGATGTTGGTCACTTTGCTGATCCCAACCGCGGGATACGTGATGGCGGAAGTGTTTGGGGTTTCTGGGCCTTTAGCTATGGTGAGTGCAGGTATCATCATAGGTAATTTCAGTGTGCCTAAGTTTTTTGCCCGCCACGAGCGAGTGAAACTACTGACATTTTGGTCGCTGATTGAATCTTTCTTCAATGCATTACTTTTCCTACTACTCGGCTTACTGCTTTTGTTAGTCACTTTTAAAGCGCCATTGTGGTGGTTTATGTTTGTGGCTATTCCATTGGTGTTATTGGCGCGTGCCGTGAGTGTGTTATTGCCTTATTTGGGCTTTAGGTTGTTTAAGTCTTACAACCCCTATGCAGAGACGATTCTGATTTGGGGTGGTTTAAGGGGAGGATTAGCACTCGCGATGGCGATGAGTTTACCTGAGGGGATTGTCATAGATGCCATTGGTGGTGTGGAGCTGCGGGAGTTATTGTTAGTGATGACCTATGCCGTCGTCGTATTTTCGATTCTAGTGCAGGGCTCTACTATGACTGGGCTTATCCGCAGGAGTAATGCTGTTACCGAACCATCGAGGGCTGTCGGCGCTTCTGAAAAAGCATAAAGGATGATTGCGCTACGATAGTAAACAATATTAAGCCTGTTAGTCATCACGCTGACTAGCAGGCTTATTTCAGTCAATCAGGGATAAAATAAGTGCCTTTTATCCCTGAATATACTTCGAACTAACCCCATTTCACTTTAAATTAAATCACTCAAGATCAAAGTTTAGACCGCCCGATATAATTCCCGCACTACAGCGCTAATTAAGTTAAGCGACTCAGAGTCATTATTGCTGTCAAGTGGGCAATTGAGTATCAATCCATCCACTTTAAGCTGCTTAATACCTTGGGTTTGAACCAGCAGGGCATCATCCGAAACGGCATAGCTAGGGTTGATCAAAATGGGCAAATGACTCGTGGCTTTAATCTGGATCAGGCTTGCCAAATCGAGTGAGGGTAGATTGGCGTTATTTAAGGTTCTAATGCCAGAGTCACACAGAATAAGTTGCTGATTGCCTTGGCTTAAGATAATTTCTGTTGCCGTGAGTAATTCTTCAAAACTTGCCATATCGTTACGTTCAAGTATTAAAGGTACTGGTAAGGTGCCCGCTTGAGTGAGTAAGGTTTGATTAAACATCTGCTTACCCGCCAAGAACAGCATATCGGCGTGCTGAACGGCTAATGGCATATCGGCTTCTTGCTCTATGGCAATAATGCACACCAGACCATATTGATGCAGGATTTGGCGCAGTTTAGCTAGGGTCACTTCCGCCATAGCCACTTGATTAACGCTATTGAGCAGAACCGCTTGGAATCCCACTTCTTTAAGCTGTTTCACTTGCTGCTCGAAAGCCGATAACGCTAAGTGTGAAATGTCATTATTCAGCGTGATTTGCGCTATGGCACCGACATGCCCTGCACCGATTGTCATTGCACCGCAGTTGATCTCACTAGCTTGCTCTTTATAGGCTTTGCTATATCGAACAGGGCTGGTATTTGCTCCATTCTCACTGATGACTTGATCCTTAGAGGTGCTAGGTTCAATCAGTAACTGGCTGTTGCTCAGTTGCGTGGGCTTAACTGTTTCGCAAGGATAACAGCCTAATACTTTGATAAAACGGGTGATCCGCTCGAGTTGCTTTAAACCGGCCTGCATAGATTCACTGGAGATATTCGCGTCGATATCCAAATAGAACATCTCTTCCCAAGGTGTTCCTGGAATCGGGCGTGACTCTAATTTGCTCATGTTTAACTGATGCGCTTTCAGAACCAACAGGGCTTCTACTAATGCACCGGCTTTTTGGCCCGTCGCCATAATCAATGTGGTCTTAGCGGGTAACTGCTCTGGCACGGCAACGGCTTTGCGAGCAACAACGATAAAGCGACTTTGGTTGATCTTCTGATTAGCTAAACCTGCTTCTATCGACTCTAGCTGATAGAGTGCACCACCTTCGGCGCTGCCAATCGCTGCAGCACTGTTATCTGGACTTTGGTTTACCTTTTCCATTGCTTCTGCGCTGCTTGAGCAGTATTCCAGTCTCAAGTCTTTGTGTTGAGTTAAATATCTGCTGCATTGGCTAATAGGCTGAGGGTGGGCATAGACAGTTTTGATATCAGCTAATTTACTGCCAGCTTTTCCTAGAAGGCAATGGCTGACTTCAATCGTCGTTTCACCAACGATCGATAAACTGGTGTGCTGCAGTACATCGTAGACTTCATTGATTGAACCTGAAGAAGTGTTCTCAATCGGTAGGAAACCATAATCAGCATGCCCAGACTCAACGGCTTGCACTATTTCATCGAAACTTTGGCAACCTAAGTCTAGCATTTCAACTTGGCGGCGTTGGCAATAGCGGGTCGCTGCGAGATAAGAGTAAGAGCCTCGTGCACCGAGGTAGGCGATACAATACTGCTGTTTTTGTGTTTCTGGGTTGGCACGGCCGTGAAGGTAAGCTTGTTGATTCAATACAGAATCTTCAATGATGCTTTGGTAAAGGGAGATAACATAGTGGGCATCTAATCCCTTTTCTCTGCCTTCTTTCACTAGTCTAGCGAGCAGTTCTTTTTCCCTTTGAGTATCTCTGATGGGTCTGACATCCACTTCTTTACTACGGGCCACTTCTAGACTTAAGCGACGGCGCTCAGCGAGTAATGCCAGCAGTTCATTATCCAGATTGGTGATCTGCTCTCGGGTTTGATTTAAAGGCTGTGGTGTATGCATTCTGACCTCAATTGCCGCCATGTATTTTATCAATCGTTTAAGACAAAAAAGCCTCCCAGTTGGGAGGCTTTGGATTTTTACTTTCGTTTTTACACAGTAAATCCGCCTCCTAGAGTGGGGGTGTAAAAAAGAAAGTAAAAAAAGCTGCTGTTATCATTTTCATGGGCTTAAAACTAAAGGGCTAGGGCTTAGCTGTCAATCAAAACTTTCTCACAGACAGCCTAAAAAGAAAGCGCACCCGAGGGTGCGCTGGTTTGAGTATGAATATATGGTCAAGCGAGTTTATCCTCCTTATGGTCAGTGTGGGACAAGGTAAAACACTCGTTTATCTTACATTTACGTGTAACAGTAAAACGTTAACAACTCACTAGATAACGACTTGCATTTACAATGAACATTAACAAGTACTTTATGCGGCATAGCGTATAACATTGAAACTATGCTTTTTTGCAGTACCAGCGAACTTACGTTGACATGTCTTGCACTTATATTTTAACAATTAACACTTACATGGTTCTATAACATTAAAAACTAAAACTAACATTTAAAATAAACGATTTACGGCTCATTAGTTGTACTAGGTACATATTGCTGTAAAAACAGCTTAGCCTTGTCATGCGTTTATGTCTTGCTACTTACGTTATTACTTTTTACTTTAAAACCTAACGTGTTAATACTTGGAGCGTATAACAAACTCTCATTTACTGTTATTGCATTTTTCGTCAAGTCTAGATGCCCTCCTTTTTAGTTGATAATTAAACATTATTTAAGGTGTCTATAAAATATCAAAACTCAACTAACGGTAAAAGTTAACACATTACATAAAAATATTTATACGATTTACAGTTTTTACTATACAAATAACACTAAGTAAACTAATAACTTTTAATGAAACCAACGTATTGCACTTGCATTAAACACTTACATTAAATCTCACGCTAAAAACGCTAACTTACATATCAGTGTAAATATGACTCACTTCAAATCACTAATCTACATCTAACTAAATGTGACAGTTGTTACCTCATTTATCTCGATGTTTAGCACGAATTGGTGCCGACCCGTTTTACAATAAGCACTTTTGGTAATGTAGCTTATGTTAATGTGACTTTTGTTTATTTTTACCTGGGCCTCCATTGTGGATATAAAAAATTGGATAGTTAAAGGTTTCGCTAATGTACTCGTTGCGCTGTACTCGGCTCCTTATGTTTACTCTGGTATTGAGCAATGCCGCCTGTTTCTGGTGGTCATCCTGTTATTCGGTCAAAATTGAGCACTACTTTAGTGAATGCCAACATACTTGATTGTAACTAATATCAACAATATCAATATTATCAAATTGTTCGCTTTGCGTTGCCTCCTTTCCTAACTTACTATTGAAAGTGGAACCTAGTTGAAAGTATAACGTTGAGCTTTTGAACGTGGAAATTATAAGTAAAATTAATCATTAACAGTAAATCTTAGAACTTAAAACCCTTAGTACTTAAAACGATATAGCTTAGATTGGTCGTTCTCCTTAGTTATATCCAGTAACGTTATTTATAACTTAATATCTGTTAACCAATATATGTAAATCAAAATTTAAAGTAAATCAACATTTGAAACGATTTAAATTCGCACCACTTCGATTCTTGCTGTCACTTTGTAAAGTGTAGTAGGTATTTAGTCAAACGAACTGTTTTTTTCATCATTAAAATGATTGCACTAAGCTTTTGTAAAAACTGTGATCTGATTAAATATTTCTACTTTATTGCTCTCAAAGTGATGCGTTTCTCGCACTCACTAAACTTAAATTATGCCGCATCTTCCTCCTCGTACTCGTCGTCAACTTCAACAATATTATTAGTCGGTGTTAATGATGTGGAACGTTGTGCTTCCGGTTTGTGTATTATGCGATTGAGCTGCTTCTCTAATTTTTGGCCCATAGCGTTAATCGCAGTATATAAATTTTCATGTTTTGCTTGAGCGAAGAGTTCTCCATTTGGGATGCCAACCGATGCTTCAATTTTGAAACCAGGTTTCTCCTCCGTAATGATTACATGGGGATTTATCAGTTGCACATCATGCCTTGAAAGTTTTTCGAAACGGCTTTCAATACGTTCGCGAATAGGAGATGTGACTTCAAGTTGCTTGCTAGTAATCTTTAGCATATTTCGAACCTTCTGTTGTTTCCTTGGATTTCAGATTACCAAGGTCTGCACTATAAAACGAGATCTAGATCACATTTTTGTGCCAGTTAGTTACTGTTCGTTGGATATTTGATCACTTAGACAAATATCAATAATTCCTGGCCAAAAAGCCTTGTATTGCCTGCTAAATCGGGTCATATTCGATGGGATAACTCCGCAGTCTTTGCCCTTATTTACTTATATTTACTTTAAGTTTCATCCCAAATCCCGATAAAATACCTCAACTTATTTCATTCGTTCACTTTGAGTTTGCCCATTTTATGAATATTGAACACGTTAAGATTAAGGTCTGGGATTTACCCACGCGAATTTTCCATTGGGGCATGGTGTGTCTGTTGGCACTTTTATGGTGGAGTGCTGACGCTGGCGAAATGCAGTGGCATCAAATTTTTGCTTATAGTTTGCTGATCCTCATTGGATTTAGGATCCTTTGGGGGATCATTGGTAGCGATACGGCAAGGTTTAGCCATTTTGTTCATCACCCTAAGGTTGTGCTCGACTACTTGAAAGCAATCAAAACTAAGGGAATGTCCGTTGTGCTGGGGCATAATCCTATTGGTGGCTACATGGTTGTCGCACTGATTGGGATCATTAGCCTGCAATTAGTCACAGGCCTTTTTGCGACTGATGATATTTTTACCGAAGGTCCGCTCTATAGTTATGTCAGTTCAGATACCAGTGGATTTTTGACTTGGCTACATAAGATGAACTTTAACCTTATCCTAGCGCTGAGTGCCATTCATGTGCTGGCAGTGGTTATCCATGCCATCAAGGGCGATAAGTTAGTTGGTGCTATGCTCAGTGGCTACAAGAAGGTCTCTAAGGTGACACTGTCATCAAGCGTGAATCGTGATCTTACATTCAAGTCAGAGTGGCTTGCCTTAGTGCTGCTGGCTGTATTAGCGGCTGTGGTCTTTGTGTATTTAATGTGGCCGATAGTGCAAGTGCTATAGTTTTACGCAGAGTGTTTGAGTAACAAAAAGCCTGCTAATTAGCAGGCTTTTTGATGGACGAAAAACTAAATAGAACTAGGGTCTGTTGATCTTTGCTGTACAAATGGTGTTCAGCAATACATCGGCAGCCACATTAACATAAACGCCAGTGACACCATACTGGCGTAATTTCTTGCTAGCTTGTCATACCTTGTTGATATTGCTCGATAATGTTTAATTCTTCCAAAAGCATTCTCCACTAAATGTCGATACCGATATAAGCACCAATCGACTCTTTCTTGAGGTGTATTCTTATAGCGGCGCCTTGGAATAACAGATTTCCCGCCTTTATTTGCGATAAGTTCACGAAATGCATCGCTGTCATAACCTTTATCTGCAATGACGGTATCAACCTGCTTCAGGTGTTCAATTAAGCTGGGGGCGTGTGTAATATCGTGTTTTTGGCCTTCTGATAATTCGAAATAAATCGGTAATCCTCCGCTGTCGACGGCTAAGTGAATTTTGGTTGAATTACCGCCTCGACTTTTACCAATACTCTCATTATTTAGCGTCGCTGCACCTGCACTGTGCTGGTGAGCCCGCACTATCGAGCCATCAATAAAGACCCATTCTATATCAGCAAGGTTGGCTAAGGCCTTGAATAAATGTGCTAGAACGCCTTTCTTAGACCATAAATGAAACCGTCTAAAGACCGTGCTCCAATGACCGAACTCTTTAGGTAAATCTCGCCAAGGGATACCTGTTCTAAGCCGGTAAAGAATACCTTCGAATGTTTGTCTATGTTCAGGTTTGTCATAAACACGGCCTGTGCTTTTCATTAAATGAAATAGCTTTTCCCAGCGTGCATCGGTTAGCATAAGTCTTGGCATGGCTTGAGGTTATGGTTACTTTTGGCGAAGCAAATTATAACGTCTTGCCATGCTGTCTAAAAATCACTCTCGAAAGATCAACAGACCCTAGTCTTTCTTATAAACGTCGTGACAACCTTTACAGCTTTTTCCTGTGTTCATAAAGGCTTGCTTGATTTCAGCTTGATCACCTTTTTGAGCAACAGTAGCAAGAATGGCTGCATTCTCTTGGAAAGTTTTCATTTTTGCATCGAAATCAGCTCTGTCTTGCCAAACTTTGGCTAAGGCTTCAGTGTCGCCTTTGTCTGAGCCATCAATAAAACCTTCGAAAGGAATTTTTGATAATGCAGCAACATTCGTTGCGCGCATTGCGAAGGTTTCCGCTTCGAAAGGTTTTTTGCCTTTCATCATGGCAGCCATATCGCCGAAGTTATAAGCAATAAGACCAAATGCAGATTGGCGGTATTCAATCGCATCTTTAGAATCTTCGAAATTGTGTGCCTGTGCAGCTGAAGCCAATAGAGTACTGGCAACGAGAGTAAGTAGTAATTTTTTCATCGTATTCTCACAAATTAGCGTCGAAGTGTGACATTGCGCTTCTATTGTACACAAATTAACTTGATGTACTAGAAGCATTTTTGTCAGTTTTTGTTTGGATAAGATGACTAAACGTAACAAGTTATTTGTATGTAGAGTAAATCTGTTAGACTGCCAATGTAATGCTTGAACAGTACTTATGAGGGTTATTATGCGAGCGAACTGGGATCTAGTATTAGAAAAAATTTTGAGCCACAGCAATTATGAAGATCTTTCTGTGTTGTTTCATTTACTGTTAACCGAAGAAGAGCGTAGTGCGGTTGCCGGACGCTTAAAGGTATTTCAGTTGTTATTGGATGGGGATATGAGCCAAAGGCACATAGCTGCAGAATATGAAGTGAGTATTGCGACGATCACGCGTTGTTCTAATTACTTGAAAAATATGTCTCCTGAGCATAGAGCGAAAGTTCAAAAGTTGATTGGTTAATGCTCACATGGAAACAAGCCCTGTGGACATTATTTTGAGCTTGTTTTGGTGAATAGAACTCTGCCTTAAGGCGTGATGGGCAGCTTATGGCGACGATAGAGTGAACGACGCACCAGAATATATAAGCCGTAGCTGAGTAAGCAGATAGCCACAATAGGGTAAAGGTCCTTGGGAAGGAATTTAAAGATAGCCAATGCCGCTATGAGATAGATAAAAGGTAAGAAGTTATAAATAATTTCGGGAAGATAGCCTGACTTACGTCGCCTTGCCGAGTCAGTTCGACGGTTTTGAGAACGCATAACGTAGATCCTCGCACCTAAGACGAACACTACTGTTGCCGCGACTAGGGCATAGTTGATGTCGAGTGCAATAAAACTCGAACTACCGAGCGCCATGTAGCCAAAAGGCAAAATTTCGTAAAGGGGTTTGGTTAACATAAGCACTCCGTCGCTTAACTCAGGTTGATATCAATATCTAATTGAAAATATTCATATAAAACTTGAATGTTTTCAATTTACCAGTCAGTTATTTATCTATTACGAATAGTATAAACGCTTGTGTATAAAAAATGCACGACCTTAAATTAAGGGCGTGCATCTTAAAAGGTTAAACTATGGCAGTTCAACCGCTTAGGGATAAACTATTTCTAGCTCATCTTGAGCATCAATCTGTATCTAGCCGCGGCAACCACAGCCGCCATTGCCGTCACAACCTGTTTTAGGTGTGTCACAGGCTTCATGCTCTTCATGGTGATGTCCATGATCGTGGTCTGAACCACCACAACAGCCGCCAGCTTCTTCTTTACCTGAACCGCCACAGCATCCACCGCCATGGTCGTGATCATGTCCATGACTTCCACAACCGCCTTGGGCATGAACGTGGCCATGGGCAATTTCTTCGGCAGAGGCTTCGCGAACGTCAACGATTTCGACGCTGAAGTTGAGTGATTGACCCGCTAAAGGATGGTTGCCATCGACGATAACAACATCGTCTTTTACTTCCATAACTTGGACTGGGCGTTGACCCATTTCAGTTTCGGCGATGAAGCGCATGCCTGGGACGATATCTTCGATATCACCAAAGGCTTCTAATGGCACGGCTTGACGTAGGCCATCGTGGTAAGGGCCATAGGCTTCTTCGGCACTAATAGTGACATCGAGTTTTTCGCCTTTGGTTTTACCATCTAATGCGGCTTCTAAACCTGGGATCAGGTTTTCAGTGCCGTGTAGATATAGCATAGGTTCAGAGTCGAAAGAGTCTTCTAATAGTCTGCCTTCTTGATCTGATAAACGGTAATGAATGGTTACCGCGCTGTGTTGAGTGATCTTCATATCGCCTCCGGTTCGGAATGTGCGCGCATAATAACGTGCTTTTTTAGTGCTGGCGATAATTTGAAGTGGCTTATGTTAGATATCGCACAGCTTTTTTTTCGGCAGATTAAAGCCAGTTTTACGCGGTACAGCATGTGTAATGTGATTTTTGCTCATTAGCCTGTCAATTTGGCCTGAGTGATGAGGTAGAACAAATAACGCATTAGTTAAAAGTGAACTATAAATAATTATCTGAAAAATAAGTGATTATCTAATAGCTTTCTCGCTTTGTTACGTTAACGTCAACAGTTATCTATTGCATAAATCGCATTTTTACCCCTAGAAAACTTTATATTAACTAATCTTGATGCAGTATTTTATCGAGTGTGAAGATTTGCTGATAAATAATCCATTTTAGGGGTTGACAAGCGCGGGTAAAAAAAGCAATTCTGTTTATCAAGAAATTAACATGGATTAGCCCAAACACATGCATAGCCTAGGTTTCGTAGTAACTACCATTATTACAACCACCACTACAACAATAGTGGGGGCGGGCTGATACACCCTAAAGAATTTTAACAATGAGCCCGCTTCCCACAAAGAAGCGGGCTTTTTTGTTTCTAGCTCTTATTTCTAAGTCGGGCGCGGTACAGGAGAACAAGATGAAAGTAATGAAATTTGGTGGTACCTCGCTTGCAAATTGGCAGCGATTCTCGATGGCAGCGGATATCGTTGCTCAGTCATCTAAGCTTGAACCCATAGCCACTGTGCTATCGGCCCCTGCAACTGTGACGAATGCTTTATTAGAAATGGTCGACGTAGCCGTTAAAGGTGAAGATTATTTACCTGTGCTGCAGCACGTTGAGCGGGTATTTACTTCGCTGTACCAAGACGCCGTTAACTCAGTGTTGTCGAGTGAGCAAAGCGAACAGCTTTTTTCTGGACTCAATGCCCAGCTGGTGATCTGGCAGGATAGATTACGTGGTATCGGATTACTGCAAGAATGTCCCGATGGTATCCGCGCCGAAATCGTGGTTGCTGGTGAGCGTTTATCTGCAGCCTTGATGGAACAAGTGATGATTTCTAAGGGGATCACTTCGGCTCAGCTCGACCCACGCGCCTTATTTTTAGGTCGTGGTCGTCCGTTAGAATCTGTCGTTGATATCGCTGTGAGTAAGCCAAGGTTTCGCGCGTTGGCGCTAGGTGAAAAACGTGTATGGGTAATGCCGGGATTCACCGCCGCCGATGAACAGGGCAAAGTGGTGACGTTAGGCCGTAATGGTTCTGACTATTCTGCTGCCGTGCTCGCCGCCTGTTTGGATGCTTCAAGTTGTGAAATCTGGACCGATGTTGACGGTGTTTATAATACCGACCCACGGGTGGTTGTCGATGCTAAGTTGTTGTCACAACTGAGCTATCAAGAGGCAATGGAGCTTTCCTATTTTGGTGCTAAGGTATTGCATCCTAAGACGATTGCACCTATCGCCCAGTTCCATATTCCCTGTTACATCAAAAACAGTTTTAACCCTGATGCGCCCGGCACTCTGGTATCAAACCAAGCCGATGAAACCGGCTTACAGGTTAAAGCTATCTCCAATTTAGATAACCAGACCATGTTCGATATTTCAGGCCCAGGCATGAAAGGCATGGTTGGCATGGCGAGCCGCACTTTAGCGGCGATTTCCCGCAGCGGCGTATCTGTGTCTTTAATCACCCAAAGCTCCTCTGAATACAGCATTAGCTTCTGTGTGGCCACGTCTGATTCGGCCAAGGTGAAGTGGGCTTTAGAGCAAGAGTTTGAATTAGAAATAAAAAGTGATTTGCTTGAGCCTATCGCTATGCGCCATGAGCTGGCAATTGTGTCCTTGATTGGTGATGGAATGCGCACCCACAAAGGGGTTGCGGCGCGTTTCTTCCAAGCGTTAGCACAGGCAAGCGTGAACATTATCGCCATCGCCCAAGGATCGTCCGAGCGCTCGATTTCGACTGTGATCGAGCAGCGTAAGACTAAGCATGCGGTGGCGGCTTGTCATCAAGGCTTTTTCGATGTGCAGCAATATTTAGATGTGTTCTTAGTAGGATGCGGCAACGTGGGTGCTGGTCTGCTCGAGCAGATAAAACAACAATCCGCCATGCTCAAAGAGCAGCACATCAGTATCCGTGTTTGTGGCATAGTAAATTCCAACAAGATGTTACTCGACAGCGCAGGCATCGATTTAAGCAATTGGTCTAGTTTGCTTGCCGATAGTCAGCAAGCCTGTGATATCCCAGCGTTACTGTCATGGGCGAAAGAGCAACAATTACTAAACCCTGTGCTGGTGGATTGTACTTCGAGCGAGCAAGTGTCGGATCTGTATTTGGATGTGATGAACTCAGGTTTGCATGTGGTCACGCCGAACAAAAAGTCGAACACTCGCGATTATGCTTATTACCAAGCACTTCGCCAAACAGCCTTAAAACAGCGTCGCCAATTTTTATACGAAACCACAGTCGGCGCGGGTTTACCTGTTATCGATAACTTGAAAAAACTGTTATTTGCGGGTGATAAGCTGCATAAGTTTAATGGTATTTTATCGGGCTCTTTATCCTTTATCTTCGGCATGCTCGATGACGGCATGACACTGTCTGAAGCAACAGGTCTGGCGCGGGAAAAATGTTTTACTGAGCCAGATCCCCGTGATGATTTGAGCGGTATGGATGTGGCGCGTAAGGTGCTCATTCTTGCCCGTGAAGTGGGACTAAAGCTAGAACTCAGTGATGTGCAGGTTGAATCTGTATTGCCAGCCGAGTTTGATGATTCAGGTGATGTTGAGAGCTTTATGGCGCGTTTGCCGCAGGTTGATGCGGCGATTGCCGCTAAAGTGGCGCAGGCCAAAGCCCAAGGTAAAGTGCTGCGTTATGTGGGGCAAATTGAAGATGGCGTCTGCCGAGTGCGTATCGCCGAAGTCGATGCACAGGATCCCCTTTATAGTGTTAAAGGCGGCGAAAATGCCTTGGCATTCTACAGCCGTTATTATCAGCCCATTCCGTTTGTGCTGCGCGGTTATGGCGCGGGAACGGAAGTGACCGCCGCTGGCGCCTTTGCCGATGTATTAAGAACCTTGAATTGGACTCGTGAGGTGAGTGTATGAGTTTGACCGTTTACGCTCCAGCCTCTATGGGTAACGTGGGAGTCGGATTTGATTTACTGGGCGCCGCTTTGGCGCCTATCGATGGCAGTTTACTGGGCGACAGAGTGACTATCGCGGCGGCAGAATCGGGTGTGAGTCTGGCGCAAACCGGTGCTTGGGCCCATAAACTGCCTGAAAATCCGCAAGACAATATAGTGTACCAATGTGCCGAATTCTTCTTAACCGCCCTGAGTAAGGAGTATTTAGAAGCGATTGGTAAAGCAGATGAAGGCGTAGCGCTGACACTGGAAAAGAACCTGCCCGTTGGCAGTGGTTTAGGTTCGAGTGCAAGTTCAGTCGTAGCGGCGTTATATGCCTTGAATGAACATTTTGACAGACCTTACAACGAGCAAGCCCTGCTGGAACTGATGGGCGAATTTGAAGGCAAGATCAGCGGCAGTGTGCACTATGACAACGTCGCCCCCTGTTATTTGGGCGGCATGCAATTGATGCTCAATGTGCCGGGCACAGTTTGCGAAGCGATACCGAGTTTTAAAGAATGGTATTGGGTTGTGGCCTATCCTGGGATTTCACTTTCGACGGCGATGATGCGTAAACTCATGCCTGATCAATACGATAAAAGTGTCACTATCGATTTTGGGCGTTATTTAAGTACCTTTGTACATGCCTCTTATCAGCAGAATGCCAAGCTTGCGATCAGCGTATTAAAAGATGTGTTAGCCGAGCCTTATCGCGCAGCTGCGATTCCGGGTTACGACAATGCCAGAGTTGCTTTAGCCGATTTAGACATGTTGACTACGGGGATTTCCGGCAGTGGCCCAACGCTGTTTTCGATTACCGATGATTTAGCCACGGCAAATGCGGCTAAAACCTGGTTAGAACAGCATTATTTAACCGAGGTGGGTGGCTTTGCCCACGTGTGTCGCCTCGATGAGCAAGGCACGCGTAGAGTCGATTAATTCTTATTTTTAGTATCAAGACTAAGCATTAAGGCTAAATATCCATTTTATGCATAAAGAGCATGCATCAAGAATTAGCATTTAAGGCTTAGCATCAACAGGTCGAGTGAGCATGGAACTATATAATTTAAAACACCCTTCGCAGAAAGTGAGCTTTAAAGAGGCAGTGCAATTAGGTTTAGGTCAGGACAGAGGTTTGTTCTTTCCCACCCAAATTCCGGTCTTAGACGATATTGAAGGGCTGCTGGCGCTGCCATTTGTTGAGCGCAGTAAAAAAGTGCTCGGTGCATGGCTTGCCTCTGAATTAGGCCAAGATGCGGTTGATGATCTGGTTGAGCGTGCCTTTAACTTCGATTTACCTTTGGTTGCCGTCGATGAGCAGCGCGCTTGCCTCGAATTGTTCCACGGTCCTACTCTGGCATTTAAAGATTTTGGAGCGCGTTTTATGGCGCAATGCGTCAATACCTTTGTCGGCGACACACGCTTAACCATTCTGACTGCGACTTCGGGTGACACAGGCGCCGCGGTTGCCGATGCCTTTTATGGACTTGAGAAAGTCAATGTGGTGGTGCTCTATCCTAAGGGTAAGATCAGTGAGCTACAGGAAAAGATGTTCACGACTTTGGGCAAAAACATCCATACAGTTGCCGTATCGTCCGATTTCGATGCCTGCCAAGATCTGGTTAAACGCGCCTTTGATGATCCAGAAGTCCGCGAGGGTTTGAGCTTAAACTCGGCGAACTCTATTAATATCAGCCGCTTACTTGCGCAAATTTGTTATTACTTTGAAGCCGTTGCCCAGTCTAAACAACGCCACGACGCCGATCCTGTGATTTCAGTGCCAAGTGGGAATTTTGGTAACCTGACGGCGGGTTTATTCGCCAAAGCCATGGGGTTACCGGTTAAACGCTTTATCGCCGCAACCAATGCGAATGATACTGTGCCGCGCTATTTAGAAAACGGCCAATGGCAGCCCAATCAAACCCAAGCGACTATGTCTAATGCGATGGATGTGAGTGAGCCAAGTAACTGGCCGCGAGTGGAAGCCATTTGTGAGAAATTAGCTTGGCCGCTGAGTAACTTAGTGGGTATCCGTTTATCTGAAGAGCAAACTTCACTGGCATTAGCTGAGTTGCATGCACAAGGTTATGTGTCTGAGCCCCATGCGGCGATTGCAGCTAAAGCCTTGTCTTTAACCTTAGTGCCCGATGAAGTGGGTATATTCTTAGGTACAGCGCATCCCGCTAAATTTAAGGATGTGGTCGATAGAGAGCTAAATCTTAACTTACCACTGCCGGTTGAACTTGAGGCCGTTGCCCACAAACCTATCTTGTCGGCTGACTTACCCGCTGATTTTGCGGCACTGAAAGCGCACTTATTCAAGATCTTAACCTAAGCTGCTTGTACTTAAAGTATTGACCTAGCGGTGAGATAACATAGCTTTACAGAAGAGAAGGGAGCTTAGCTCCCTTTTTTATCAGCACAATTTTGGACAAGTACACTTTTTACAAATGCATTTTTTTATAAGCGCACTTTTTACAGATGTAAGCAAAATAACGATAAATTGATGAAACTGTGTTGCAGGTAAGCATAAAAGAACTTTTATTTAACTACATGATATTTAATTAATATTTGTAACTTATTGTATTGTCTTTGGTAATAAAAATGTGATCAAGTTCACAATTTTATTGGTTTTAATTGTTTATGTTCACCCGCGTGTTTACTCAGTGGGTTGATTGATTTGTCTAGATTTTTTCTATTAAGTGTCTGTTTTTGCGTCTTAGCCTCAGGGTGTGCAACCGATCAACGTGAGTTATATCGGCGCATAAATGTGGCCTACGATTTTGAAGTGACCCATTGCGACAGTTTTGCCATCGTCACTGGGGTGAGCCGCCGCGAGAATAATTTAGATGAAGCTAAAGAGTCTGCCATTGCTCAGGGAGAGCAATTGGGTGGCACGCACATCGTTTGGTTACAGACTGATATGGGCGATCCCACTAAGGTTGTTGCTGTTATTTATAAGTGTCAGATTTAGTGAGCTTAACCTTCAACTTGATTTCAGTTACTCAGGCGGAGTCTTTATGGCAAGTGCATTAAGTCGGCTACACTAAACGCGTTAAACTAGCTACTGTCCTTTTTTGTTGTTATTCTCCGCGCCCTATTTCGGTTAATTACTATGATCTGACTGGTGTTTATGGCGCACTGTCTAAGTGCCAACTACGCTTATTTAGGTATTAAAACACCGCGGAAGCCTGACGTTGAACCGTTTTGCTTCATCTTCATCAGGAGAGGATCGCCAACTTAAGGGGCAAGTAATTTAGCCTATGTCATTGTTTAAATACGTTCCTGTCTTATTGCTGCTTTTTTTAGCCTTGCCCGCCAAAAGTGCGTTGCAGGTTAATAGTCCTTTACCCTGTCATAAAACCATTAAAGTCGGTTATAACGACTGGCCTCCCTATGCTTGGCAAGATCCCCAAGGAGAAGCTCAAGGTTTAGATGTGGATCTGATGCGGGCATTTGCCGTGTATCTCGGCTGCGAAATCAATTTTATCAATGTGCCCGCGAAGCGATCGCATCAGATGCTGAAAGCTGGACAGTTAGATGTGTTGATGGGAGCGACAATGACGGATGAACGTCAGGCTTATGCGCATTTTTCCAGTTATTATCGAGACGAAGAGCTGCGCTTATTCGTGCTCGATGAGCAAAAAGATCAGATTAATGTCGATAAGTGGGAGGACATTTTTACCAAAAAGTTACGCCTGCTTGTGCCTTCAAGCGGTTGGTATGGCGCCGATTATCAAGAGTCTCAATATCGATTAGAGCAGGAGCATTTATTGGTGTTAAGCCCTGACTCAGATAAGTCGGTACAAATGCTCACCTATGGTCGCGGGGATATGATCGTCGGCGATACTATGGCCATGCCCTATATTGCCAGTCAGCATCAACACATCAAGCTAGTGCCACTCAAGTTAGTGTTAGATCAAAACCATATCCATTTAATGCTCAGTAAAGCGAGTATGACGCCAAACCAGTTAGAGCAGTTTAATCAGGCGATTAAGACCTTGATGGATAACGGTGAAATTGCACGCGTGATCAATAAATGGCAACAAATGTCACTGGCGAAACAATCCAACATGAGCCGCCTAAACAGTCCACTAAAGACGCTGTACGTCAGCCCGTAATCAGTCCTTAACGTTAGCCCTTAACATTAGTTCTTAATATTAGTCTTAAACACTAGCCCTCACGTTAGCCCTCACGTTAGCTAATTCTGTCTTACTCCTGATGATTTTTATCGTGATGCAACAGGGTAACGCTATGATCTTTGGTGTTTTCCGCTAAAGAAGATTGTTTTTTACTCAGTTGTTTTCCCGCGATTTAAGATGTGACACATTTGCTAAAACTTCTCTGGCTCGAAGTTACTGAACTCTCTATTAAATTCTGCTAGCTTGGTGGGCTAAATTGTCATGCTTTGGGCTTGATTGCGTTTTTTCGCAAAAGTCTATGGCAAGAATTTCTTCGCTAAATCTGCTAGCAAAATCTCGTAGTCAAAGAGTCCATTGCTAAAAATAACAATAGGATAGAGGTCATACATGAAACTTCGCCATTCTGTCGCCTGCTGCATGCTTGCCCTAGGCACGTTTACTGCGGCCCAAGCCATCGCTGCCGATGCGGTGAGCAATCAAGGATATTACCGCGCGCCAGCCCTGCACGATCAAACCTTAGTCTTTACCGCTGAAGGGGATTTATGGACTCAGACCTTAGGTCAAAAGGCGGCGACCCGCTTAACGAGTTTACCCGCAGAGGAGCTAGGTGCGACCATTTCAGCCGATGGCAAGTGGGTTGCTTATGTGGCCAATTATGAAGGCGCGAGCGAAGTGTATGTGATCCCGGTTGCCGGCGGTGTGGCCAAGCGGGTGAGTTTTGAGAATAGCCGTGTGCGGGTTCAAGGTTGGACCCCAAAAGGCGAGATTTTATATTCCACAGACAGTGGTTTTGGCCCCGCGAATAATTGGATGCTACGCAGCGTCGATCCTAAAACCCTCACGACCACAGATTTACCCTTAGCCGATGCGGTCGAAGGTGTGATTGATGATCGCAACGAATACGTGTACTTCACCCGCTTTGGCCTGCAAGTCACTGGCGATAACGCCAAAGTGTACCGTGGCGGCGCAAAGGGCGAATTATGGCGCTTTAAACTTGGTAGCAAAACCGAAGCCCAGTTGCTCAGCGGCCAGCACGACGGCTCAGTGCGTCAACCTATGCTATGGCAAGACAGACTCTATTTTATCAGCGACAGCGATGGTAACGACAACCTCTGGTCGATGGCGCTCGATGGTTCAGACGCAAAACAGTTGACCCAATTTAAAGATTGGCAAGTCCGCGGCGCGCAGATGGATCAAGGCAAAGTGGTCTTCCAGCAGGGCGCAGATATCCATGTATTTGATATCGCCGCCGCGAAAGACGCATTACTCAATATTGAACTCACGTCCGATTTTGCCCAGCGCCGTGAGCACTGGGTGAAAGATCCTATGGATTATGCCTCCTCCACCGATTTAGCCCTTGCTGGCGATAAAGTGGTGATCACCGCCCGCAGCCATGTAGCAATTGCGGGTGTTGATGGCTCACGCTTAATCCAAGTTGCGCTGCCAGGGACTTATCGCGTGAGAGAAGCGATATTGAGCCAAGATGGCAAGTCGGTTTATGCGATTAGCGACATGACGGGTCAGCAAGAAATTTGGCAATTCCCCGCCGATGGCAGCAGTGGTGCTAAGCAGCTGACAAAAGACGGTCATACCTTAAGAATGAGCCTGAATCTGTCCAATGACGGTCGATTTATCGCCCACGACGATAACGATGGCAACGTTTGGCTGCTCGACTTAAAGAAAAATACCAATCAAAAAATCATCACTAACGGTGAAGGACTTGGGCCTTACGCTGATATTCGCTGGTCCGGAGACAGCCGTTTCATTGCATTAACTAAGTCGGAAATCGGTAAACAAAGACCACAAATTGTCCTTTACTCTGTGGATGAAAATAAGGCCGAGACGCTCACCAGCGATAAGTACGAGTCCTATTCGCCAACCTTTAGCAGTGACGGCCAGTGGTTATATTTCCTGTCAAATCGCCAATTCAGCGCCACGCCAAGTTCACCTTGGGGCGATAGAAACATGGGCCCAGTGTTTGATAAACGCAGCCAAATTTTTGCCATCGCCTTAGTTAACAATGCCAAATTCCCCTTTAGTAAACCCAATGAACTCAGCGTTAACCAAGCTGACAAAACGGATGCCAAGGATAAACCGAATCCGGTGAAAATTGATTGGTCTGGTATTTCGCAGCGCCTATGGCAAGTGCCTATCGATTCAGGCAATTACAGTGAACTGCGCGCCGTCGATGGTAGGCTTTATGTGCTCGACCAAGCGA
Organism: Shewanella baltica; assembly: GCF_900456975.1. Lineage (NCBI taxonomy): Bacteria > Pseudomonadati > Pseudomonadota > Gammaproteobacteria > Alteromonadales > Shewanellaceae > Shewanella > Shewanella baltica. The sequence continues at coordinate 3,302,985 of NZ_UGYM01000002.1, read as the reverse complement.
TGGGTGATGACGCCGAACCGAGTCTGATGACCATCAAGTTTGATCCATTAAGTCCGAAAGCCGAGGTTTTTGCCGAGGATATTGGTCATTATGCGGTTTCTGCCGATGGCAAAAAGCTGATGCTGCGTAAGTTCAGCAATGACAAGGCGCTGATGATTGTTGACGGTGGCGATAAGCTAGGCGATACGGATAATGCCAAAGTGCAAACGGATCAATGGCAATTAGCGATTTATCCCCAGCTTGAATGGCAACAAATGTTTGAAGATGCTTGGTTGATGCACAGAGAATCTTTCTTCGATAAGAAGATGCGCGGCCTCGATTGGCAAGCGACCAAAGCTAAGTATCAACCTTTGCTTGACCGCCTGACTGACCGTAACGAACTGAACGATATCTTCATGCAAATGATGGGCGAATTGGATTCTTTGCACTCACAGGTTCGCGGCGGTGATTTACCCAAAGATCCCGATGCGGCTAAAGCAGCTAGCCTTGGTGCGCGTCTACAGCAAACCGCCGATGGCGTTAAAATTGCGCATATTTACAGTAACGATCCTGAGTTGCCAGCTAACGCTTCACCGTTAAATCGTATCGAAGTCGATGCCAAAGAAGGCGATGTGCTGCTGGCCATCAATGGCACGCCAGTGGCGAACGTGGCTGATGTCACACGGCTGTTGCGCAATCAACAGGACAAGCAAGTATTACTGCAACTTAAGCGTGGCAGCCAAACCCATAAAACCATCGTTATGCCCGTCAGCGCTATGGTGGACGGCCAATTACGTTATTTAGATTGGGTGAGCCATAACGCGACTGTGGTCGAGGATGCGAGTAAGGGCAAGATTGGTTATTTGCACTTATATGCCATGGGCGGCGGCGATATTGAAAGTTTCGCCCGTGAGTTTTATACCAATTACGATAAAGACGGTTTGATTATCGACGTTCGCCGTAATCGCGGCGGCAATATCGACAGTTGGATTATCGAGAAGTTATTGCGCCGCGCTTGGGCTTTCTGGCAACCGACCCACGGCACGCCAAACACCAATATGCAGCAAACCTTCCGTGGCCATTTAGTCGTGTTAACCGATGAACTAACCTATTCCGACGGTGAAACCTTCTCAGCGGGAATTAAAGCGCTGGGTATTGCGCCGCTAATTGGTAAACAAACGGCAGGCGCGGGCGTGTGGTTATCTGGGCGAAATTCGCTGACCGATAAAGGTATGGCGCGAGTGGCCGAGTATCCACAGTATGCAATGGATGGTCGCTGGGTGCTGGAAGGACATGGCGTAACGCCGGATATTGAAGTCGATAACTTACCTTTCGCCACCTTTAACGGTAAAGATGCACAGCTTGAGACTGCGATAAGCTATTTGAAAGATGAGTTGGTTAAGCAGCCCGTTCCAGCCTTAAAAGCGCAACCTCTGCCTGCAAAAGGAATGGCACAGGATATAAAAGCTAAGTAATTGATATTTAAATTCAGTATTTAACTAAAATTTAAGGTATCTCAGTTAGCATAGTCGCGTACAAAGTTAGGGTGTTGTCTCTTAGTTCCCGAGACAACACCCATTTTTATGCCCATTCATTAATATTCTTACTCGTTTCTGCGTAGATCTGCATAGTGTTCACTTGCTGTTGTTGGGCAAGGTGATTAACTGTTATCGCTCTCGCGTCTTCGTTATGGCTTAGGTAATAGGCCGTTGGCGCCGAAATCCCTTGGCTTGTTCCTGTCGCTATATTGGTCATGTCGGCGATTACTTGGTATTTCATCTTCGCGTGTTTCAATTCGACTAAGGTTTCTATGTTATCCCTCAGTGCTGGCATTTCTGCTGGTTTTTCAGCTGGTTTTTGCGCATTCGCCGCCAATTGTTTTGCATCGCGAGAAAGCGTTACTGTATCCGTTGATGTTGGTGCGCTGGTTTGAACGGCATTGTTAACCTGTGCAAATTCAGCGGTGGAGACATTTTTTTGTGGGCTGACAGACGGGGAATGTCGCAGTGGTTGAATGTGCATCGTTTAACTCCAGCAGTTGGCACTAAGTTAGCCATCCTACTGTTTAAAAGCTGGACATGAGCTGAACCATAGAAAAGGTTTCGGGGATGCGGATGGTAAGACTCTGTGTGGGGGCGGCGACGGTGATTCGGTGATGACAATGAGTCAGACTGGTAATAATCTGCGGTGCGGCAATAAAAAAGCCCGCTTAGGAAACCATTAGCGGGCCGTAGATATCAGCACAAATCTTAAAACTTGATGTGAATATCTGTCGCTAAACTATTGGCGATAAAGCAATTTACATGTGCTTTTTCGTGAATTTTCTCAAGGGTTTCTTGGCTGACTTCAATCCCTTCTGCAAACATGACCTTAGGATTCAGCACCATCTTAGTGACGGCCAACTTGCCCGTTTCGTTTTTACCCAGCTCTGCAGTGGCATTGTCCACATAGGACGTCACAGGTAAGCGCTTAAGATGTGCAATCGCGAGAAAGGTCAACATATGACATGAGGATAACGCCGCTAGGAGGCTTTCCTCAGGGTTTACATTCTGCCCATTGCCTTTGTATTCCGGTGCCGACGAGGCTTGAATCGTCTGGCCGCTGCCAAATGTAATACTGTGGTCTCGACAAAATTCGCCTTCTTCGGCGGGCGAGGTTTGCCAGTTAACCGTTAAGTTAAAGCCCATTATTTTCTCCTATCTGAAGGACATCAGGGCACTATAGCCTAGCGGTGCGCACTTAGCCATGACCTGTGGCTCAGTGCGGCAGGAAGTTATAGATTAGTGCGGAGAAGTTATAGCCCAGCACTCAGTAATAGACTGCTTGTGAGTACGCTACCAGCGACGATACCAATCGGTAAATGGCGTGGACTGTAGCTTAACGTCAGTATGACCAGCATGGCCGCGAGGGAAATGATCCCCATAAACAAAATGCTACCGTAGGCCCAGCCTTGATCGCTCGCGCAGGCACTTAAGCTAAATGCCAGTAATAACCAAGCAAACAAGGTGAGTAAATGGCTTTGCCATTGTGCTGGTGGACGGTTAAACACATCCTTAAAATGGCCAAACTTAGCTAAGGCGAACAGAGCAAGTGAGAGATAACTCAAGCCTAAGATCCCAAGTACGGGGATAAATTCTGGCATCATGATTTGGCTTCCTCCAATGAAGACGGCGAGGTAAGTTCGTTGGCTAGGGATGTTTGTGGCTCGCTGCGGCGTGCTTTATTCGCCTTGGTATTCGGCGCATTGAATGCGGGTCTTGCTGGGCGCTTGGCTGGGGCTTTAGCAATCAAAGTTAATCTTTTGCTGGCAAATAGCATAGCGCCGCCAAGTAGAATGGCGAGCATATCAAACCCGACTAAAGGCCATTGATGGGATTGAATATTGTCGATGAGATTGCTCGGCGATGTGAAGGCATTGAGCACGGGCAGTGCACAGCACAAACTGCCTGTGAGTATAAATGCTGCTTGCCACTGGCGACGTGAACGGCCAAAGAAAGCCCACACTCCCATTGCCGCTAACGCGATAAAGAAGCTGTGAACTTCCCATTCGGAGCGGCCTGCAAAACTTGTCGATAGCAGACGATTTGCGTAAAAGAAGCTCACAGCGCCTAAGGGTAATCCTAAGATAAACATGAAGTTTAACCCTTCGACGAGACGTAATCCCAAGCTTGGTTTCTCTCCTTTATCTATAGCTTTCTGTTGTTTTTGACGTAGACGAATGGCCCACATCAAAGTGCCTGTTGCGACCATAGCGCAACCCAATAAGCCGCAGAAAAAGAATAATATTCGTAATAGTGGGGCGGCAAAACGCGCCGTGTGTAGCGACATCATAGTGTCGTAGGTGACTGACGCCCCCGAGGCTTCATGCGGGCTGGCATACTTAAGCTCACCATTGACCCCGTTAAATATCAAGATGTTGGCCTCATCGGTCACATCTTTGCCTGTATTTTGGTAAAAGGTCACTTGGCTATTTTGATCGTTAGGGTATGACACTATCACTTGCTTAATTGGTGCATCGCCCCAAGCTGCTTGCACCTGCGGCAGTAATTGACTCAGTTGCACCTGTGGCGCGCTAATCCCCGTGGCTTTCTCGGTTTGTCTGGCGGGGTTCAGCTCTTTTAAAAAGGCTTGGTTGTCACCCGAATAGGCGGTATCCACCGTCCACGGAATATAGATCAACATCAGGGTGATAAGCCCAGTATAAGTGATCATCAGATGGTAGGGCAGGGCGATGACAGAGCTCACATTGTGCGCATCTAACCAAGAGCGGGCGCCCTTGTCGCGTCTAAAGCTGAACATATCCTTGAAGATCCGCTTGTGGATCACTATGCCGCTGATAAGGGCAATTAGCATAAACATAGTGCAAACACCGACGATATATCGGGCCGTAATCGCGGACATATAATGCAAGTCAAAGTGCAGACGATAGAAGAAATCGCCGCCGCGACTTGCGCGCACTTCTGAGATCATGCCGCTGCCATCGGCTAGGGCGACATGTTCTTCAGTCTTGCCGCGACGTTGACCTTTTTCTGGCGGTAGTTGCCAACTCACACTTTGAAAGGGTTTACGTTCGGTCGGAAAACCTATCATCCAGCGCTGCGCCGATTCGGGCGAATGCGCTGCGATATAATCTTGGCCTTTATCCAGCTGGTTTGCGAGCGTATCGGCTTGATAGTTTTGATAAACCCCTTGGTGTAATTCGGGTTCGTTCCAAAGGCTGATCTCATGGCGGAAATAGCTCAAGCTACCCGCAAAAAAGATCAACAATAACACCCAGCATACGAGCAAACCTGCCCAAGTATGTAGCCAAGATAAGGTTCTAAAAAATGTCTCTTTCATCTTACTGTCCACACACCTGAAGCAAACCAAAACATAACAAACTCACTAGGCCTAGATCTCGCCATGCATGCCAGGTTTTACGTACACAAAAGGCGTAAATAATGGCGATGGCATAAAACAGAAAAGCCAACATATTGGCCGTTATTGTGCTTTCGAAGCGGGGCATAGGTAGCACGACTGTCAGCAGGCAAGCCAAGGTGGCCGCCGCAATATAACCCGCCAGCAGTGCGGCGCTCGCGCGGGCAAAGACTTTGAAGGCAAACTGCGATTGCTCTTGCTTAAACCATCGCGCAATTTGCACAATCCCCCGTGAAATCAGTGAGAAAGAGCGCATTTGCACTGCAGATGATTGCGTTGACGTTTCAAACGCGGGTGTATTAGACATAAGTGCCACTTCTCATTTCGAGCTAATATGGGTCCGTTATGGCTATCCGTTACGGTTAATTCTGCAACATGTGCTTAAGCTTTCTGGTTTAACGGCAGAAGACTCGGCTTAACGGCGAATACATTTCTATTAACAGGGGATAGCTAACCGCGAGAAGTATAACTTAGTTAATTCAAATGATAAACAATATCATTTAGATTCGAATGTAAATATGTGATCTTGGGCTAACGGAGGTGCAGATTGTTACTAGGTTGTGTTTTTGTATTTTTTTAGCTTTGAATATAAATCTTTTAAATCAAAGGCTAAAAATTTATGGTTAATATATTGTGAACGATAAGTTATGAATACGTATGCATCCCATTGAGGCGAAAAACGCTACACCGTTAGTATGACACTTTGATTGCCCTATGTTTCTTGGATTGATGTGGTGAATAGAACATCGGGTTAAAACAAGTCGTTATGACATAGGGGAATGCCAAATGCGTCATTGTAAACTCAGCGTCTTGACCATGGCTCTCGCGACAGCAGGCTTTAGTGTGGTGTATACACCGCAGTTAGCCTTTGCAGCAGAGACTACGCCAACTCAACAGGAGGCCAAACAAGCTCAAGACGACAATATAAAAAACGATACCAACACGAATACCAAGAGTGTCGAAACCAACAAAAAAGCCAGCGATGAAGCGGCAAATATCGAACGTATTGAGGTTAAAGGTTACAGCAAAAGTCTGATTGATTCCCTCGATGCTAAGCGTTACGGCGACACAGTATCAGAGCAATTATCGGCAGATGATCTTGGCGCCTTACCCGATGTATCAATGGCGGATGCGCTGACCCGCTTACCCGGTATTTCAGCGGTACGTACCGGTGGACAAGCGGCGGAAATTAACATTCGCGGTATGTCTGGCGGTTTTGTTTTTTCAACCTTAAATGGCCGTGAACAGGTATCGACGAGTGGTACTCGCAGTATCGAGTTCGATCAATACCCGTCTGAACTGATTTCATCCGCCGCTGTGTACAAATCCCCTAAAGCCTCACTCATTGAAGGGGGCGTTGCAGGCACAGTTGAACTGCAAACAGTCAGCCCACTGCAATCCGATAAAGACCATAGTTTTCTGGTCAATGCCCGTGGTATGTACAACGACAGAGCCAGTGAAGTGTATGGTGCTGACGAGTATGGCCACAGATTGAGTATGTCTTATCAGGGGAAGTTCTTCGACGATACATTAGGCGTGGCGTTAGGTTATGCTCGTCTAAAACAACCCAGTGTTGCGACCCAATTTATCGGTTTGGCTTATAACGACAGCAAAGAAGTTGATGGACTGGCTAATGATACCAACGGTCCTATTGATGCCCCTGCGAATGAGTACATCAGCGAGGGTTTTGAGCTACAGCACCTTGGTGGCGTTGAAATTCGTAACGGTTATATGGGCGCGATTGAGTGGGCACCTAGGGATAATTTTAAGCTCAAGGCCGATGCATTTTTATCGCGTTTCGATAGCGAATCGTTTGCCCGAGGATTCAGGGTTAAGTTTGGTGGCTCAGGCGCTGCGATTGCCAATCCTGTACTCGATGGTAATTCTGTTATTGGCGGAACTTTTAATCGCACCTCAAAGAGCTACACCCGAGTTGAGACTGTAAACGACGATAACCAAGATTTTGATGAAGTGAATAGCTTTGGTTTAAATGCTGACTGGCAAGTGACAGACAGACTGAATGTCGCCGCCGATATTTCCTATTCCTCAGCCAAAAGTAACTTTAGGAATGGCCTGTTATGGGCGAACGTTGCTGTCGATGCTAATGCTGACACCCCAGTTTTCGATGATAATGTCTCGATTAGTTATCAACTTAACGGGCTTAATCTGCCCGATGTGGGCTTTAATCAAGCCGATGCTTTCACCGATCTGGATCGGGTGATGGTGAGTAAGTACGGCATCTATCCCTATGAGAATGAAGATGCGGTAAAGGCTTATCGCCTTGATTTTAAATATGACCTTGAGAATGATTACATCAGCTCAGTAGAGTTTGGTGTACGTTACTCTGATCGCAATTACTCCAATCGCCGCTCGGTATTTGAATATGGCAATGATGGCGCTTTCTCTAGCGCTGAGCCACCACTCAAGCTGACGTCTGATATGGCCTCGGTCGTCGATTGGCAGGGTGAGTTCAGTTATTTCCCCTCTTATCTCGCCATTGATCTCGACGCAGCGCTGGCGGCTTGGTTTCCTGAGGGTATCCCACAGCCAGTACAAACCTGGGGTAATGCCGATGGTGTACTCGATGCTAAGGGCTATACCACTAACTATTCTTGGACCGTATTGCAAAGTGGGGAGGTGTTCGAAAAGGTGTTTGCGGCTTATGCCATGGTTAATTTTGATACCGAGATTGGTGGTATTCCAGTCACAGGAAATCTCGGTTTACGCCGTGTTGAAACAGACCAATCTGCAACTGTCTTAGAGAATGTTGGTGCACATCCAGAGCTTGGCGCTCAGTACATTGTCGATGATTTAGGCATAGTAAATAACTACTATGCACCTAAAATCAAAGGGATAGATTATGTTGATTATCTACCGTCCCTTAACCTTAGTTTTAAGATCACTGAAGATTCTCAAATCCGTTTAGCAGCCGCTAAAGTGATGTCGCGTCCGCCAATTAACCGCTTGGCGGGAGATGCGAGCGCAACGGCTAATAGCGATGGGGTCATCAATGGTTCCAGTACTAATAACCCTTATTTAAAACCTTTCTATGCGGATCAATATGATATTTCCTACGAGAAATACTTTGATGAAGGCGCCTTTGTCGCAGCGCTATTCTACAAAAATATTGATTCTTTTATTGATACTGTGGCTATCACCAATTTCGATTTTAAGGGGAATGGCTTCAACGTGCCGGATTACATCGTCGATCCTGTTACTGGGGTGCAAACCTCAACAAGTAATGGCACTTACACTACTGCAATGAATAATGCTGAGGGTGGATACATTCGCGGTTTAGAGTTGGCTTATACCCAAGTGTTTGCTTCCTTGCCCGATTTATTTTCCGGTTTAGGTTTTAATGCCAGTTATTCTTATACCGAGAGTGAGGTGCAGTCCATTACCAGCCTAGGCGGTGATAGTGCGACTCAATCTTTACCTGGGTTATCGAATAATGTGTTCAGTGCCACCTTGTTTTATGGCTATGAGGGCTTTGAAACCCGTATCAGCGCTCGTTACCGTGATGCTTTTGTCTCTGAACAGGTGGCTATTAACGATCAAGTGGTGAACTTCGATTCCGAAACCGTGATGGACTATCAAGCCTCCTACCAAGTAACGGACGGTTTAAACGTACTGTTCCAAGTCAATAACCTCACAGATGAACCGACTAAGAGTTACTTTGGCACCGAGCAGAAAACCGGCACCTTACAGTACTTTGGCCGCGAATTTTTCTTGGGGTTCACCTATGCCATGTAATCCATTGCATCAGTTAGTGTGCTTAAACGCACAGAGCCTAAATCCATTACATGTTGCGCCATTTAGCTTCACGGCGTCTTATTCGCAAATTGGGAGAAACCACTCATGTTGAGTATCTCTAATCTTATTAAACTGTCGGCCTTAGCTCTGAGTATGAGCTTACTCTCGGCCTGTGGCGGCAGTGATTCATCTGAACCGGGTAAAGTGCTATTAACTTGCGATGTGCCTATGGTGCCCGATGCCACGGGCACAAACTGCGTTGCACCAACGCCTATCAGTTGTAAGGCGCCTAAATTCCCTGATCCTAAAAACGAGAGTTGTATAAACGGTTTAGATCCCTCGTTACCCGCGCCAAGCGTATTCCCGCAAGCCAATCAAGCAGTGCTTTACTACAATCGCATTAAAGATAAAAACAATACTGCGAGTAACGCTGAATATCCTAAGTACAAATTACATACTTGGAACGATGAAAAGTGTGATGCCTATGCCGCTCCTTTTGATACCAGCGACTGGAGCAACGGCCATCCCTTCGATGGTATTGACCCTAATTATGGCGCCTATTGGATCCTTAATCTGAAGGAAGGTTATGGTGCCTGCGGCAACTTTATTGTGCATGCCGGTACGGATGATGCGGGTAAAGCCTTAGGTAAAAACAACTTAACCATGTCCCTGGTACAGGACGATGCGACGTATGTTCGCGTGAATTTCACCATTCACGGTGAGTCGGATGTGTATGAGTATCCGATTCTAGAGACAGGTTTCTCTATTTCAGGTATGAGTGCCCACTGGTTAGATCGCAATACCTTTGTGTGGAATCAAGATCCACAGGGGGTGACAAGTGTGAAATTGCATTATTCAGCTAAGGCTGATATCGCCGCCGATGATAATAATGTGATCAGTGGCACTCAAGTGACCTTAACGCCCGCGACCTTAAGCGATGCACAAAAAGCGTTATCGCCAGTGCTGGCAGATTGGCCTGCTTATACTGCTAATTTTACTGCGGATGAAGCCAAAGCCATTGCAAAAGATCAATTAGTATTAGTCGCTTACGATGCCGATGACAAACCTGTTGGCGCAACCTATGTGCAAGCGGCCAAGGTGCTTGATGATCTTTACACACAGGGTGACCAAGATGCTGATGAGGCTACGCTCGGTGTGGTTTACGATGGGGCGAACATTATTGCTTCTGTGTGGGCACCGACTGCCCAAGACGTAAAACTGAAAGTCTATGATGCCAATAAAACACTTAAAAGCACAGAGAATATGACCTTAGATAGCCTCACTGGTATCTGGTCCTATCGCGGTGATGCTAGCCTTAATCGCCTCTATTATCGTTATGCGCTCAGTGTGTACCATCCAACGACTAAAAAACTTGAGTCGTTAGAAAGCACTGACCCTTATTCTTTGAATGTGTCGAGTAACGGCCGTTTTAGCCAGTTTATTAATTTGGACGATGCAGACCTTAAACCTGACGGCTGGGATAACCAAACCGTTGCTGCGATTGCTCACCCTGAAGATGCGGTGATCTATGAGGGGCATATTCGAGACTTTAGTATTCGAGATCAGAGCACCAGTGCCGCCCACCGTGGTAAATATTTGGCCTTTACCGAGCAAGGCTCTGCGCCAGTCGAACATCTTAAAAAGCTGGTTGATAATGGCTTAACTCACTTCCATGTGTTGCCCGCCACCGATATGGCAACAGTCAATGAAAATGCCAGTGAACGCATCGAAATGACCGACACATTGGCCAAGTTATGCAGCAAAATCAATGATGCGGCCGATGCCTGTAAAACCCAAAACAAGTCAGCAACTATAGAGAGTATTCTGGCAAATAGCTTACCCGGCTCAAGTGATGCGCAGGCATTAGTGGATGCTATGCGTGGTTTAGATGGCTTTAACTGGGGTTACGATCCGCAGCATTTTTTTGCACCTGAAGGCAGTTATGCCACAGTGGCTGAGGGTACGGCGCGAGTGCTTGAACTGCGCGAAATGAACCAAGCCTTGCATAATATTGGTCTCAGAGTCGTATTAGATGTTGTGTATAACCACACGAGCGCTTCTGGCGTGAATGCTAACGCTGTGCTTGATAAGGTCGTTCCTGGTTATTACCACAGATATGACCCTGTATCTGGCGCGATGGAACAGTCAACCTGTTGTGAAAATACCGCCACTGAACATCGAATGATGGGCAAACTCGTCACTGATTCTTTAGTTTTGCTTGCCAAAGAATATGGCTATGACGGCTTCCGTTTTGATGTGATGGGGCACATGCCTAAGCAAGGTATTCTCGATGCGAGAACCGCTGTTCAGGCCGTCGATCCAGACACTTACTTCTACGGTGAAGGATGGAACTTTGGTGAAGTTGCCGATAATCGTTTATTCGAACAGGCAACCCAAGCCAATATGGCAGGCTCCGAAGTGGGCACCTTTAATGACAGAATACGCGAGGCGGTGCGTGGTGGCGCATTGTTTGCGACTGAGTCAAAGGATGACTACCTGCGGGATCAAGATACCTTACGCTTATCATTGGCGGGTAACTTACAAAACTATGTACTAAAAGACTTTAATGGCAATTCGGCTAAGGGCAGTAGCTTTAGCTGGAACTCACAACCGAGTGCTTACGCTCTCGATCCTGCCGACAGTATTAACTATGTTTCTAAGCACGATAACGAAACCCTGTGGGATATCCTGCAATATAAACATGCCATTGGTTTGAGTATTGAAAATCGTGTGCGAGTCCAAAACATGGCCGCCAGTATTCCACTCTTGAGCCAAGGGGTGCCGTTCCTGCAAATGGGCGGTGATTTACTGCGCTCAAAATCGATGGACAGAAACAGCTATGACTCGGGTGACTGGTTTAACTATGTCGACTTTACCTACAACACCAATAACTGGAATGTAGGTTTACCACTCGCGCAGGATAACAGCAGCAAATGGACGCAGATTTCGGGTATTTCTGCTAACCCAAATGCGGCGGCTTCCATGTCGGATATCGAATTGGCTTCGGGGGTATTTAACGAGTTTTTACGTATACGCCATCAGAGTCCATTATTCCGCTTGACCGATGAGCAGACCATTATTGATCGTGTGGGATTCCATAACGTCGGTAAGCGTCAGCAACAGGGTGTCATCGTCATGAGTCTGGACGACGGCGTTGGTCTTAGCGATCTCGACCCGGCAGTCGATGCCATCGTCGTGATGATCAACGGCAGCGCAACGGAGCAGTCTCACACAGTGCCGACTGCTGCAGGCTTTAACTTACACGAAGTACAAGCAAACTCTGTTGATGCCAAAATCCGCGGTGCAAGTTTTAGTGAGGGTGCGAATGAAGGCACATTTACGGTTCCTGCCTACAGCACGGCTGTATTTGTAAAAAAACAAAGCGGTGCGCAGGGCTTGGGTCTCTCGGCAAACGCTACCGTTGGTGCGCCCGATGTTGTGCCCTATGGCAGTACCGATGTATTTGTCCGTGGCGGCATGAATGGCTGGGGTGAAGTCGATAAATTCGCCTACGTCGGCGCTGGCGAATACCGTATTGCCATCAAACTGAATGCCGGTGACTATGATTTCAAAATTGCCTCGGCAGACTGGAATACCGTTGATTTTGGTGCCATAAGTGCTGATGTCGCGCAAGTTGATGAAGGCGTGGCCGAAGCGCTAGCAGCGAAGGGCGGGAATCTGCATTTTTCCGCGGGGATAACGGCAACCTATGTGTTCTCCCTTGATGCATCGGATAAGGACCATCCCGTATTAAGCGTTTATAACGAAGAGCCATTTGTAGGAACGCCAGTGTATCTGCGTGGTGATATGAATGGTTGGGGGACTGATAACGAAGTCAAGTATATGGGCGGTGGGATATATCGCGTTGATCTCGCCATCACGGCTGGTACTAAGGGCTTTAAACTCGCGTCCAGTGATTGGTCTACCGTAGATTATGGTACCGGTGAGGCCGATGGTGTCGTCGTGCTCAATCAAGAGAAATTGCTGGCGGTCAAAGGCGGCAATATGAGCATCACCTTCGACAGCGATGATACCTACAGCTTTGTGTTTGATGCGTCAAATCGTAATGAACCTAAACTCAGCGTGTATAAAACGGCGATGTTTGGTGCGAACACGGTTTACATTCGTGGCGGCATGAATGGTTGGGGCACAGTGGACACGTTAGCCTATCAAGGCGCTTCGGTTTACAGTGTCGATATCGCGTTAATCGCAGGTGATAACGAGTTCAAAATTGCTTCATCAGATTGGTCTAGTGTCGATTTTGGTGCTGTGGTGGGGGATGAGGCTGTGACGCTTGATGGGTTAAAAGTCTTGGCTTCAAAGGGGGCAAATATGCATTTTAATGCGCCAGTGGATGCAACTTATCGCTTTACTGTGACAGGTCCCGATCCTAAATCGCCAACCTTAACTGTGACTCAAGTTAATTAGGCTAACGCAGCGAGCCGCGGTTAACTCACCATGGATTCGCTGTGAATTTAAAACCACTTTAAGTGCGAACTTAAGGTGGTTTTTTTATTCCCCTGAGCGAGAGAGGTACAGATATTTAACCGATACGGAGGCAAGGCTTAAAACTGTGAGCGAAACAAGATATGGATTTTCTGACTTGCTGGCTTTGTCACAATTGTTTGTTTTTATTTGCTTAGGTGTATCTAGTGGTTACTGCTTGTTTAGCGTTAGGTTAATTTTTATGCTGCCAATGTGAGCTTTATCAATTTTGATGTACTGAGGTTTTGGCAGAATGCTCGTTATCTTTTTTACCGAGACCTAGCCTGATAACCCTATGCATAAAAATTCTAAGAATGGTGAAACACACCTGTCAGATAATGCGATTCTACTATCCACGACGGATTTGAAGGGAAACATTAAATATGTGAATCAGACTTTTTCGCAGATCAGCGAGTTTAGCGCTGCTGAGTTACAAGGGAATCCCCATAACATAGTGCGTCATCAAGATATGCCAGCGGCTGCGTTTAAGATCCTTTGGGAGCGAATTAAGCTGGGTAAACCTTGGATGGGTATCGTTAAAAATCGCACTAAAAATGGCGGTTATTACTGGGTAAATGCCTATGTTGCCCCTGTGTATGAAGACGGTAAAATTCACGAATATCAATCTGTTCGCCGCCAAGCCACTCCAGAGCAGATCAAAGCCGCCGAGAGTATTTACAGCGATATTAATCAGGGTAAGCAACCTAAGGTATTGCGCAAAGACAGGTTAGGTTTCAGTGGCAAGATACTGCTGGCCATGCTGATGTCGATTATGACTACGGCAATGATTGCCAGTTATTCTCCCATTGTTGCCGCGATTGCGGGGATGACGGTAGCGTGCCTAGCATGGTATTACCTGATGCAGCCGCTGCAAAAGCTCGTGTCTATGGCAACAAACATTATTGACGATCCTGTGGCGACGGGCGTGTATACCGGCCGCCAAGATGAGATTGGAAAATTGGATCTTGCCTTGCGCTTTTTGATCACCGAAATCGGTGGCGTTGTTGGCCGTATGGCGGATTCGGCCAGTGAAATCCAATCTCAGAGTGTCAGCCTTAAACAAACCATTACCAACACTTGGGAACATGCCGATAGTCAGAGCGAGCAAACGACGCAGGCTGCAACTGCGATGGAGCAGATGAGCGCCAGTTTTGCCGAAGTGACGGGCAACATTCATCGCACGGCCTCTGAAATGGTGTCGAACCATGAGGCGGCGCAACGCGGTCATTCACGCTTAGAAACAGTGATAGAGGCGATACATCAGCTGAGTGTGCAAGTGAGCCACTTTTCCGATGTAGTTCAAACGATTGAAGAAGATAGCCGTGCTATTCATCAAGTGCTTGAAGTGATACGTGCCATCGCTGACCAAACCAACTTGTTAGCTTTAAATGCGGCAATCGAAGCGGCGCGGGCAGGGGATAGTGGTCGCGGTTTTGCAGTGGTGGCCGATGAGGTCAGACAATTATCGAGTCGTACTAGCCAATCCACCTCGCAAATCGAGTTAATCGTTAGCCGCTTTAGGGAAAGTACCCAAAGGGCGACTTCGACTATGGTGGCGGGACAAGAGCAGGTTAAACGTTCAGTAGGCTTAGCGCAGGAAGCCAGTGTCGCTTTTGGCGAGTTGCTTTCATCTATAACAAGAATTAACTCCTTAAGTGATGATAATGCCGCGGCGATGACCCAGCAGACTTCTGTGGCCGCTGAAATTAGCCGTGCCATCCATGTGATCAGCGATTTGGCTCAACAGAGTTTAGAGCAGACGCTCGATGCGGCGGCGCGGGGCGATCAAGTGTCGCGGTTATCGACCAAGACGCATCATCTGTCCCAGCAGTTTTGGCAGCAGAGCGTGCAACGTAAATATTAAGCGTATTTACCTTATGTCGTATTGGATTTTGTGATTGATTTATTATTAATGCCTGTTTATAAATCAATCACTTAATCGCATTTTTCTGGCGGTTTTATTTTCAACTTCTTGATGGCGGTCACATTTAGGAGATGCTAATACCTGAGTTGATCGAAATATTTGCCAATTCCCCTTGTGTTTTATCCTGCATGCCCCAAGCTCTATTAGTGAAGCGAAAATAAAAGTAATGACATTAAAAGGGACAACCTATGAAAATAAATATTTCTGGTCACCACGTCGATGTTACTGATTCTATTAGAGAACATGTTAACGAAAAGTTTGCAAAAATCGCCACCCATTTCCCCTCTCTGATCGCGCTGGACATCATTATTGCGAAAGAGCATGGCGAGTATCAGGTTGAACTTCGTACCAATTATGAAGGCAGCCGCATTTCCGCTTCGGGTACCGATGAGGTTATGTACCCAGCTATCAAGGCCGCATCGAAAAAATTAGATGCTGCACTTAAGCACCGTAAAGGTCAACTAAAAGCAGATTTACATGAAACTCCGAGCTGCACAACGCCAGCCATTGCCCATGAAATTATCCAAGAGATGGAGCTTCGTTAGGTTTTAGCCATTACTCATCGCCTTAGATGAGTACAAAAAGGGCCTTAACTGGCCCTTTTTGTTGGCTGCAATTTGAGTAAGTGTTAGCGCACTAGTGCGCCGAATAGCCGTTAATTTGAGCATGATGCGCGCCAGTGAGTATGCGAACTGCTCTTAGGATAAAGATGCCACTGAGCAGGCCATAGGTAGCGCTAGTGATGGCGATGAAAAGGTGGTTTTCTAAGATATTTGCCTGTGTCGCGAGTGTGTAAGCCACGGCATATTTAATGATAAAAATCCCTAAAATCAGCAGCAGCGGCAGCCAACTGCCTTTGATATGGTACAGACCCGCTTGGTAACTGACAGGCGTTTTAGGCAGCAGAGACCAAGCTAAACCCACCGTCAGTAGTAAACTGACTCCCCATAGCATAAGCGCTAATGGGCTGTGTAGACTCGAATTGAGTGATATCACAGACCATATCGTCATCACTGCTGGCATCAGTAATACGCGGCCTAAGCTGAGTTGACGATTCTTTGTCTGGCTCAGCCCCAAATAAATCAGTCCAGCGAGTAAAGCAAAGACCCACATTGGCGTGTGGCTAACTATCGTGCTTATGGCATTGATAAGATTTTGCATCAGTGTTCCTTTCCTATAAGTTCATGCTGTTAGAGCAAGGCTGATTTCATTTTTGAGCATGGCTTTGCTGCGCTCATGGCAATTGGCTTTTGCTGAATACTATTGGGTTAGATCAATGCCAGTTGTAAGCCCTTGAGTACAGCTTGGGTGCGGTCTCGGCAATCGAGTTTAGTGAGTATGTTAGAGACATGATTTTTCACTGTGCCCTCGGCTAAAAATACCGCATTGGCGATTTCCTTGTTGGAGAATCCGCCCGCCATAAAACTGAGGATTTCCCGCTCCCGTTCCGACAATAATTCATTTCTAGTTACCCCAACGCTAGGTGCAGGTTTAGGCTCACTCATCTGTTTGAGTACCGAAGGCTCTATCAAGTAGCCGCCTTTGGCGACGGTTTCGATGGCGTGCAGTAACTTGTCGAGTGACACGTCCTTGAGTAAAAAGCCGTTTGCTCCCGCCTGTAAACTATTGAGGAATAACTCACTGTCGTCGAAGGTGGTTAACATGATGACAGGTAAGCGATTGGCACTCTGACGTATCTGTTTGAGCATGGCGATGCCATCAAGATTTGGCATGCGAATATCACTGAGCAGCACATCGACAGGATTATTGGCGAGTTGGCTGAGTGCATCTTGGCCGTCTTCGGCCTGCCATAACACGCGAATGTTGTCGGAAATGGCGAGCAGGCTAGCGATACCTTGGCGAACCAATTGTTGATCTTCTACTAAGCCGACACAGATGATGTTGTTTTGCGTATCCATAGCGATTCCAAAGAGTTTTCAATAAAAAGTTAAGCGAGTGCTGGGAGGGTGAGGGTGAGTTGGCAGCCGGGCGCCGAGTCATTCGCCCTTAGCTGCACCTTGCCATTAAAGGGCTGTAGTCTTTCCTGCATGCCGCTAAGCCCTGTGCCATAAAGTCCTGTACCGCTTTTAGCTGATGCGTTTCGCGCGGCTACCCGTGTTAGCCCCACGCCGTTGTCGCTCAGTTGCAATACCAGTGCGCTGTGGGAGTCTTCCATGCTCAGTTGCAGTTGATTCGCCTTGCCGTGGCGCACGGCGTTGCTGATGCCTTCTTGCAGGACTAACAGCAGGGCTTGAGTCAGTTCGGCTGATTGCAGTGGTTTCATCGCCTTGCAGGTGAGAGTGACGCTGGGTAAGCGGGTCATCAGCGCCTCTAAAGGTGGGACTAAATCCAATCCCACTTGCACTCTTTGAGCCCTGACGACGGCGCGAATACTTTCAAGTAGCTCTTTGGCTAAGGATTTACTTTGGTTAACTTGAGGTTTGAGGCCTTCGGGCGCTTTATGGCTCAGTACTTCTAATTGCAGAGAGAGTGCTGTGAGCTGGTGGCCGAGAATATCGTGTAAATCGCGGGAGATCCTTAATCTTTCTTGCTGTTCGCTGGCTTGGCTAAGTAGGGCGCGAGTGGCGATAAGCTGTTGGTTTAGCTGTTCTTGTATCAAACGTGATTTACGCTCGGAAAGCCTTGCTTGGCTGCTGCTGTAGGCAAAGAATTGAAAGCCAAGATAGATCAAAATATTGAACACATTGCTTTGTTCATGCAAATGCCATTGCAGCAGCGCGTAATAAACAAGGTTGGCTAACAGTAACTGCGAAATGGCTTGGCGGCGATTAAAGAACTCAGGCAAAAGTGACGCCCAAATAACGAAGAGGATCGGCAGCAATGCATGGTTTGCCGTGAGCAATAAGCTCAACACGATCAACGGCATTGCTAGTGTGGCAAGGCGACGAAACAGAATATTGTTCTGCGCAACTTTATCGGTAGCTATCAGTATAAATTGCACTAAATACAGCCCATAAAGCGTGGCATTGAGCATGCCTTGCCATGTATGCAATGCGGCTTGGTTTATCCCAACCCAAGCCACTAATGCCCAAGTGAGCACTCCTGCGGCAATTAACATGCTCTCTTCTTTTGCTAATCGATTTTCTAGCACGAATGATGATTCCTTAATCCAATTATGCCGACCATTCTAAGGTATCAGCGTCAGATGTCACTATGCCAAAAGTCATCTTGTTAAATTCTTGTTTCATGACTTTTGGCACCTGTTTTTAGTCCTGTGATTTTTTAAGCTAACTCCATCGCAGTTACTTATCAGCGCAAATAACAGGAGTAAGACATGAAACACGTGAACTTAACGATGACAACAACTCAGATTCGCCGAGCTAATATGACCAAAAGGACGTTATCGGCGATTTGGGGCGCAGGCTTAGCTTGCTTGCTCTTGTCGGCAGGAACCATGTCCGCAGAGATCCAGGCACATACCCTGACTGTGGATATCGATAATATTCAAGTACAAACCGGCGCCTTGATGGTTGAGCTTTATGCCAATGCCGAGGATTACGCCGCAGGCCACAATCCCAGCGCATCTATGATAAAGCCCGTCACTAAGACTGAGCATAGGCTGGTATTTAGCGATCTAGCCGATGGTCAATATGCGGTCAAGGTCTTTCACGATGAAAACGGTAATCATAGCTTAGATACCAATATGTTAGGTGTGCCGAGTGAAGGCTATGGTTTTAGCAATAACGCCGGCAGTTTTGGACCTGCGAGCTTTAAAGACGCCAGCTTTAGTTTGCAGGCCGATGCGCAAATCACGATACATATTCGCTAAGGGAGGGCAGCACCATGGATAGACGTCAATTTCTAGCAGGCTCAGCCGCCCTAATGACGACTGCTGTTTGGGCAAGTTCAGTAGATAAATTACTGGCACTGGATAACGCACAAGCGGTCGCCCGTGAGCCATGGGCTATCGGTTTTAACGGGGCGGAAGGCGACTATCTGCCGCTCACTATGCAGGTTTCGGGCGAGTGGCCAGCGCAATTGAGCGGCAATCTATACCGAAATGGGCCTGCAAAAATGTCTCGGGCAGGTAAGGCATATCAACATTGGTTCGATGGCGATGGCATGGTGCAGCAGTTTAGTGTGGCAAATGGGCAAATTCAGCATCAAGCTAAGTTTATCCAAACAAAGAAGTTTAAAGTGGAGGAGGCCGTTGGCGCGTTTAAGTACACCACCGCAGGCACAGTGATCCCCAATGCTTTACCCATTCGCAATAACGATGACTTGAATGTGGCTAACACCAGTTTATTACCGCGCCACGGCGAGTTGCTTGCCTTGTGGGAAGCGGGTTCACCCTATCGACTCGATGCGCAGACCTTAACTACGCTCGGCGTTAAAAGCTTTGGCGACAAGTTTAAGGGTTTACCCTTTTCCGCCCATCCACTCGATGATGGACAAGGTGGATTGTGGAATTTTGGCGTCTGGTATGTCGGCGGCGAGAAGCTATTACTTGTGTATCAAGTGGCAGCCGATGACAGCATTGCCAGAATGGAAGTGATTGAATTACCACAGGCGAGTTATTTACATGCCTTTGCGCAGAGTGAGAATAAGCTAGTGTTTTATATTTCATCTTGCGTGTATGAAGAGGGCGAAACTTATATCGATGCCTTTAAATGGCGACCCGAATTGCCATCGCAATTACTGGTTATCGACAAAGCCGACTTTAAAGCGCGCCAGTTACACCCGCTGCCTGCTGGATTTGTGTTTCACTTTGGTCAAGCCATTGAGAAGAATGACGAACTGTCAGTCCAGCTTTGCCTCTATCCCAATTCGGCGATTTTAACTCAAGGGATGAAAGGGTTACTGACGGGCGCCCGTAAAGCAAAAACACCCCATGCCGAGTTAGTGACGATCACAGTACCGCTGACGGCACCACTTACAGCAGCTAGCAAAACGCAGTTTGCGGGGACGTTATCTCCCTCTGCACGTATTAACCGCAGCGGCGTGATGATGGAGTTTCCCCAGTTTGCGCAGCACACTATGAGTAACAAAGAGTCTGCACAGCAAACGAGCAATGCCGAAAAGCTTGCAGAGAGAACGGGTGGAGCTTCGGAGTTTGTCCCGTTATTTGGCGTTGGAGCAAGATCAGATTCTGCTGCTAACTCTGGCTCCAGCTCTAACTTTAAATATAAAGCAGAAGCCGAATCTGAATCAGGACTGAGTAATACTCTGTATTGTATTCATAACGCAAAAGACAGCAGCCAGCACGGTACGGATGAACTTGGCGACGCGAGCTATAGCGCGTTTTATCTTGGCGAAGGCAAGATTGCCGAAGAGCCGCTCTATATCCCCGCCACTGAGCAGCATGAAGCCTATTTGTTGATGACTTGGCTCGATTACCACAATGCACAATCTGGCTTATCTTTATTTCGTGCCAGTGACATCAGTGCGGGCCCCATAGCTTCGGCTCAGATGAACAGGGTATTGCCATTAGGGTTTCACGGTTGTTTCATTAACGCTTAATATATTGACCTATAAACAAAAAACGCAGCCAAGGGCTGCGTTTTATTTCAGGCGAAAGCAGTGTTTAGTCTTCAATTTCCGCATTGTGATAGACGTTTTGTACGTCGTCACAATCTTCTAAAGCGGCGATAAACTTTTCAAACATGGCCACATCTTCACCTTCAACCTTAGTCATGTCCTGCGGTACGAAGGTAATGTTATCGAATTCGAAGTTAACTTCTGGCATTGCTTCGGTCAGTGCAGTTTTAACTTTAAAGTATTCAGTGTGCGGCGCGTAAACTGTGATTAAGCCATCTTCCAGCTCAACATCGCTCACATCAACGTCAGCCATCATCAGTAGTTCTAAAATCGCATCTTCGTCATCACCGGCAAACACGAACACGGCTTGATGATCAAACATGTGGCCAACAGTACCTGGACCGCCGAGTTTGGCATCGTTTTTTACGAAGGCTTGACGCACTTCGGTGAAGGTACGTTTTACGTTATCGGTTAAGCAGTCAACAATGACCATGCAGTTGCCAGGACCAAAACCTTCGTAACGGGCGGTATCGTAATCTTCACCACCGCCGCCTTTGGCTTTTTCAATTGCGCGTTCAATAACATGCGCAGGCACTTGGTCTTTCTTAGCGCGTTCAATCAAGCGACGCAGTGATAAGTTTCCATCGGGCTCAACGCCGCCTTGTTTAGCGACAACGTAAATCTCTTTACCGTAGCGTGAATAAATGCGGGTTTTTTGACCGGCTGTTTTCGCCATGGATTCTTTCTTGTTTTGATATGCTCTGCCCATCTTGATCTCGTTAGCTCAAAAAAATTGCGCCGATATTAGCAGTTTTCTTGGCATAAGTGCAGTCGTCCATGTGGGATTTATTACCTAGAAGGCGACGGGGCACGCATTTCAGGGCAAAGTTGGCTTTTTCAGGTGGGGTTATCTTGAGAATGGACTAAGACTAAATCACGCGAGATTAATACTAATGTCTAATGCCATACACACGTGAGACTGTTGATGATAGTTAACTGCTACTTTGTTTATCTAGCTGGATAAATTATCTAGCTTATTCAGAGAAATAGACTAAAACTATAAATCTTGAGCGCTATCATAGTTAGCCCTTCTTAGTCAGCTGTAATTGATTGCAGCAGGACGAGGGCAAATGATTCGACTCTTAGCATTTCCCTTTCATTTTTACCTTGCTCAGTTACGGGAAGTATATGGAAATACAGCACAAAGTTTTAATTTTCATCAGTTTCACGCTGGTCACTCTAGGGAGTTTATTACTTGCGGGGCTTCATCTTCCGAGCATTGTGCAGGCGCTGATCTTGGGTGCAATCACCTCTGGCTTAGTGGTGTGGGTGTGTTTGCGCGCAACTAAGGCTAAGCTCGACACCGATGAGGCAAATACTAAGGCATTAAAAGATCACAGCCTTCCCGCCCATGATATCAGTGTGCAAACCAGTAAAATTGCTATCGGTTCGGCTGAAGTGTCGCATTTTATTGATTTACTGAATAAATCCATTGAATCAAATGGCGAGCATGCCAGCGCTATTGCCGTTGCCGCGGGGCAATTGAGTCATACCACGGCCCAACTTGGCGATAATGCCGCCGATATTTTAGGTCAGGCACAAGAGGCCGAGCGCGTTAGTGTGCAGGGGCGTAGCCAAGCCCAAAAAGGTGTGGCGGCTATTCGCTCCCTGAGTACGGATATTGATACCGCCGCCGAGCAAGTACAGGCGCTTAAGTCGCGAGCCGAAGAAATCCAAAAAATCACTGAAGTGATTAACTCCGTTGCCGAACAAACGAATCTGTTGGCGTTAAATGCGGCCATCGAAGCGGCTCGTGCGGGAGAGCAGGGCCGAGGTTTTGCGGTTGTCGCAGACGAAGTTCGCAGCCTTGCGGGTAAAACCGCAGGTGCGACCCAAGATATCGGCAAGATGCTATTAGAAATCCGCAGCGAAACCGATAAAACCTCTGGGCTGATGGAAAGGGTCGTAACGCAAACCGCCGATGTGGTCGCGGCTATGGGCGAGTTAGACGCGCATTTCACTGAGATTTCGGCCTCTGTGACTCAATCGGCTCATGCGTTAGGTGATATGGAAGATTCCCTCAAACAATATAACAACACCACTAATGACATTAGCCGCTCGGTGACTCAAATCCGTGATTCGTTAAATTCGACGGGTAAACAGAGTCATAGCGTATCTGAGCAGGCCTTTACTCTATCCTTGACCACCGAGGGCATTTTTAAAGCGCTGTCTAAATGGGATACACAAACCTTCGATCAGCAGGTTTTGCAATTGGCCAATGTGGCCGCTAAAGCGTGCGGTGACAAGTTGGCACAAGGTTTAGCTAGCGGCAGTTTTAGCGAGGCAGATTTGTTTAATCCTAAATATCAACCGATTGCTAATACTCAGCCGCAGAAATACAGCACAGCTTTCGATCGTTATACCGATCAGCATTTTCCAATGATTCAAGAACCCATTCTTGCAAAACATAGCGAAATCATTTATGCGGGAGCTGTTGATAAAAAAGGTTATTTTCCGACCCATAATAAACGTTTCAGCCAAGCGCTGACGGGCAAGGTCGAAGTCGATATGGTGCATAATCGAACCAAACGCTTGTTTAATGATCCGACAGGGATCCGCTGCGGCGCCCATACTGAGCCTGTATTACTGCAAACCTACAAAAGGGATACGGGCGAAGTGATGCACGACTTGTCAGTGCCCATTTTTGTGAATGGCAAACATTGGGGCGGATTTAGGGTGGGATTTAAGGCTAAGTGAATAATAGATAATCAAATTTAGGTTATTTACTCTAAAAAATGCATAAAAACGCATCTTGCTATGTGTTGTACTTGTGAATTGTAGTGGGTAATTGATTAACATAATAGAAATAGATTGGCATCTTTTTGCTGAAGTGCTTAAATAGCTCAAGGTGTACAGTTTGATGCAGTTCTGTACGCCATAATAAAAATATAAAAATTGAATAAGACCTTAATTAGTTGATTTAAAAATGGTTAAAATATCTTTGGGGATATTTTAAGATGTAGAGGACAGGGAGCTCTCTTGCGACGTAAATATAACGCAGCAGACGCTGCTTAATGTGAGTTAAATGTGATGCAAGCAAATCAAGCGACTGTTACTGTTTTATATTATGACGCGCCCGTAGGGTTAATTATGCACAATTCTGTGCTAGCTAATTTGCCTGTGAGTGAAGCTGGGCGTGTGATGATACCGGCAAGTTTTCGTAAGGGAAAATCGATCATTGCCGTACTTGAAGGTGAATGTAAGATACTGAACTCATTGGGCGAGCGGGTATTTGCTCAGGCTAACATAGGTTAAAATTAGCTTATAATTTCAAAAGGTTATAATTAAAAAATTAACATTCAATAGATTAACATGTCAAAAAATACTCACCTTTGGGACGCATAATCGCCTTGTTGAATTAGCGTCTCGACTTTCTCTGCAATACTTCTTTTAATCTTATTTAATAATGTACAGAACGTATTTACTGCGCTTTATCGGCTTGAATTCAAGGAGATAGTGACGCTTATATCGACTTGAATAACATCACCTTCCATAACGTCAAACTTAATTTCCGATCCTCAATAACTCAACACTCAACAACATCTGAGCGATTACCAGCCATACATCTGCATTCATTAGCCACTGTCGATTTTGTCGCCCAGAGATTCGTCACTGAACAGATTAAAATGCCTTTAATGGCATACCTCAGTCAGCAATCGATCGGCAAGATGCTGCAGGGTTTCGGCATTTGGATGGGTGTGGGCGAAGGTTCTTAAACCATAAATTCCCATCATAAAATATTGGGCTCTTTGCTCGTCGCTGCGATGACCTTCTAGCAGTCCTTGCTCGGCTGCGCTGGTAAACTGCTGCGTTAGCGCTTGCTGCCAAGATTGCAGATACTGATTGATGATATCTCTAATCTCAACATCTTGCTCAGCCACTTCATTTAATGCCTTCGTCAATAAACAAGCTTGGGCGCTATCACAACTTAGGCATTCTGCAACAATATGATCTAAATAAGTTTTTAAGTTAGTTAGTACATTTTCGCTATTAACGAACAGGCTGTTGAACTGCGTATTTCTGTCGAGTTGATATTGCTCAATGGCCGCGATTAGTAATCCGCGTTTATTGGTAAAAGCGCAGTAAATCGACCCCGGATGTAATCCCGTGGCTTGAGTTAGATCTTGCATGCTTGTTTTGGTGTAACCCTTGTGCATGAAGGCGGCCATCGCGCCGCGAAGTACCTGTTCTCGGTCGAACTCAGCATTACGCATCGAATTTAATTCACTTGTATAGAAACGCTTAGGCCGAATTCTACCTAATTTTGAACGAACATTCAAAAATTAACTTGAATGATCGTTCAAATAATAATATCTTGAATGCATATTCAAGAATGGGACTGAGAAAATGACCACACAAACCACGCCAAATTCCTTGGCAAATCTGTTCGAAACCTACTCGCTTAATGACACTATTACCTTAAACAATCGTTTCTTAATGGCGCCTTTGACCCGTTGTATGGCCGATGCCGACTTAGTGCCAACCGATGACATGGTTGCCTATTATGCACGCCGCGCCGAAGCGGGTTTGATCATCACAGAGGCGACGATTATTCGTCCCGATGCCCAAGGTTACCCAAATACCCCAGGTATTTTTACTCAAGCGCAAATTGCTGGCTGGCGTAAAGTGACCGATGCAGTACATGCCAAAGGCGGTAAGATTTTTGTGCAGTTATGGCATACGGGCCGTGTTGCTCATCCACACTTTTTCGGTGGTGGCGATGTGCTTGCAGCATCAGCCCAGAAGATTGAAGGCAGCGTGCCAAGAATGCGTGAGCTAACTTATGTTACGCCAAAACCCGCCACACTCGAGGATATTCAAGGCCTAGTGCGTGATTACGCCAAAGCGGCGGAAAATGCCATTGAAGCTGGCTTTGATGGTGTTGAAATCCACGGTGCAAATGGTTATTTAATTGATACTTTCTTACATCATGACAGCAATCGCCGCACCGATGAATATGGTGGCACTCCTGCCAATATGTCCCGTTTTGCGCTTGAAGTTGTCGACGCTGTTGTGGCTCGTATCGGCAAAGACAGAACCGGTCTGCGGATTTCACCTGGGGCTTATTTCAATATGGCGGCCGATAGCCGTGACCGCGAAGTGTTCGATTACTTCTTGCCGGAACTAGAGTCGCGCGATATCGCCTTTGTGCATATTGGGATTTTCGATGACAGTATGGAATTTGACTATCTTGGCGGCAGAGCTTCAAGCTATGTGCGCGCACACTATGGCAAAACCTTAGTGGGAGTGGGAAGCTACAGCGCTGAAACGGCCAGTGAAGCGATTGCAGCGAATAAGTTCGATTTGATTGCTATCGGTCGTCCATTCATTGCTAACCCTGACTATGTCGCTCGTGTGCGTGATGGCGTTGAACTTGTGCCTTACAGCGACGAAATGCTAGCAAGCTTAGTGTAATTTCACTTAATAGCTGAATAAAGAAAGGGTTAGCATTGGATAACCCTTTTTGTTTGTCTCTCTCGTCCTAGACTTAATCCGCTTTAATTAATGACCTGAGTGCGGTGAGCTTTTGCTGGGCGATGCCGAAAATGCTCTCGGGAGAATATTGCCCTTGGCTAGGTGCGGCCGTTTGCGACAAGCTACCTGCGGTTTTACCAAGCAGTAACTCCATGGCTTGCGTTACATGGGTAATGGCCCAAATATGGAACTCACCTTGCGCCACGGCATCGACAATGTCTTTACGTAGCATAAGGTTAGCCATGTTCGAAGCAGGAATAATCACCCCTTGATCTGACGTACGGCCTTTGATTTTGCAGACATCAAAGAAGCCTTCAATTTTCTCATTCACACCGCCAATGGGCTGAGCCTCACCAAACTGGTTCATCGAACCTGTAATGGCAATATCTTGCCTTAGTGCTTGCTCGCTAATGGCCGAGATAATGGCGCAACATTCGGCCATTGAGGCGCTATCGC
Organism: Shewanella baltica; assembly: GCF_900456975.1. NCBI lineage: Bacteria > Pseudomonadati > Pseudomonadota > Gammaproteobacteria > Alteromonadales > Shewanellaceae > Shewanella > Shewanella baltica. Next base: position 3,276,437 of record NZ_UGYM01000002.1, on the reverse strand, counting down.
CGTCCACGCCGCTGTAAGATTGCTCGAAGGTGAGGTAAGTGGTGAGCGGGATTTGCGCTGTTTTACCTAACACTGAGGCTAAATAAGCGGTTAAGATCAACACGCCCTTAGAGTGAATTCGCCCCCCTAGTTTGACTCTGTGTTCGATATCCATCACTTCACCTTTACCAAAGGCAGTGGTTGCTGTGATGCGATTGGGCATACCAAACTGATGATCAGAGGTCGAGATGACGGATAAGGCATTGATTTGCCCAACCACTTTGCCCTGAGTGCTAATCAAGGTGGTGCCGTTGGTAAAGCTCTGCATTATGTTGTCATGCAGACGCGAGACCCTTTGTTCTTGATTTCGCAGTGCTTGCTCAACGTGCGGCACTAAAATTTGCTGACTGCCTGCCGATTTAGCGCAGTAGTTTGATTCCCGCAGTAGATTGGCAATATTGGCCGAGTGTAGCGACAGTTTTTGCTGATCTTCGGCTTCCCGCGAGCTGTATTCGATGATGCGCGCTATGGCGGCGCGATCGCAGTGCAGCATGTTGTTGTCGTGGACTATGCTCGAAATAAAGCGGGCATAGTGCGCCTCAGAGGCGGCGGTTCTGTCCATCACATCTTCAAAATCGGCGGTAACGCGAAATAGCTCGCTAAAGTCAGGATCATAGTGCTGCAGCAGCTGATAGGTTTCATGATCGCCAAACAGGATGATTTTCACATCTAAGGGGATAGGCTCGGGCGCCAAGGAAATCGTACCCGATAGAGACACTTCCCGTTCGAGTGAGCTTAAATCCAGTTTTCGTGAACGCAGGGCGCGCTTTAGTCCGTCCCACACGTAAGGGCGCTCTAATACTTTAACGGCATCCATCAATAACACGCCGCCATTCGCCTTGTGCAGGCTGCCGGGCCGGATAAGCGAGAAGTCGGTGAACACTGTGCCTCTAAATGTGGCGTTCTCCACATAGCCAAATAGGCTGTGATAACTCGGGCTTTCTTCGACGACTATGGGGAATTTTTGAGTGCCTTGGCCGACCAAAACGTTAACTTGATAGCGACGGGGCATTTTCTTTTCTAGGGAAGCGTAGGCTAGGCCCAATTGCTCTTCGCTTTCTTCTAAGAAAATATCCAGATTATCTAAGATATCCGCCTGCATACCAGTTAAGAAAGTGCGCGCTTCTGGCTGATGCTTGAACTTATCTTTAAGTGGCTTAATAAAATGGATTAACACTTCTTTGGCGACTTGCTCGTCATGCTCTTGCTGCTTGTCGCTAAATTCTTCTTCCCATTCTGTGATTTGGCGAATAATCCCGCGCAGTTTGACTTCTAGGCCATTGATATTGCTTTCAAATTGGCTGCGTTCAGCATCGGTCAAGGCTTCGAATGAGGCTTCGTCGTGGGGCTCTTCACCATTGAGGGCTAACATTTGATAGTCGCCCTGCATAGTCAAGCTGAGGCTGATACCTTTTTGTTTTGCTTCTTCGGTTAATTCTGTGAGTGCGACTTCTTGTTTCTGTGATAGCTGGCTTTTGAGCTTTTCGGTGCGGGCATAATACATTTCATTATCAAAGGCTAAAGGCAAAGCTTTGACAAGTTTTAGCATTAATTTTTCGACGGCTTTTTTAAATTCAAGCCCAGTCCCCGCGCTCAGTTTGAGCACTTTAGGGCAACGGGTATCATCGAAATTAACCACGTAACACCAGTCGTACAGCGTATGATCGCTTGGCTCGTGACGGCTTAAATAGCGCAGCATCATAGTGCGTTTGCCAAGGCCGTTCTGGCCGATGGCGTAGATGTTATAACCCTTTTCTTTAATCCCCATCGCAAACTCTACCGCTTGCTGGGCACGTTCTTGGCCGACAATATCATCAAGTGGAGTGAGCTCGGCTGTGGACTGGCAATCTGTGCTTAATTGGTCGAGTTCGCAAATGCGATACAGTTGTTTACTGTCGAGTAGGGTGGCTTGGCTTGATACGACGTCAGTGGGCATAAATATCCTTGGTTTTTCAGCCTTATTATTTCCATTGTAGACAATAAGATAGCATTTTTGTCAATCAAAACTCTGTTATTGCTGATTTATGTCTTTAGGGAGAGTTATCTGCTGCTCACAAAGTGCTTTAGCACTGCGGTAAGGCTTAATCGGTTAAGTCTAACTAATTGTTACGCAATAAACTTATCCCAATACTGACTCGAAAATTTTGTGCTAAAGTAGCAAAGGCTATGTCAGCAGTGCTTAACTGTGTAAGGACACGTTGAGTCGGCGAGAAAGAGTCGGCTAGAAACATCCCTCTAACCTTGATGGTTTGACCTCTCCAGCCTTAAAAGGTGGTTATGATGAGGACGGTTTGCGATCTAAGATTAGCGCCAATTGATATGTAGTGGATTGATGTTAAAAGTAAAAATTTATGAAGTTTTACCCCTTGGTTAACGCTTTCCCTCTGGGGCTAATGTGAGCATGCGTTTGGGGTCTTACGGTATTCTCGCCGTGGGTCGATTGAGTAGTAACTAAGTATTAGTTGGCAAGATGATGATAGATTTACCTATTTCGCAGCAAGAGCTGGATAACTGGTTGAGGGACGTAAACTTAGTCGCCGAGATATCAAACAGTAAAGCAATATTAATAGCATGGAATGCTGCGGGAGAACTTAGCAGTATGTTAAGTTCAGACTCTGCGGCTGAAAGCGAAATACAGGCAATATTCTGTCAGTTAAGTGGCAATCATTCGGCGAAAACCCTACCTATCGCAACATTATCAGCTACTACGTCATCAACCGCTACACAGTCCAAAGCCACTCCATCAACAACCACTCCATCAAAAGCGACGACATCAGAACTCACTTCCAGTCCTTCAGATGCTGTTGAAACTTCCGTTGATGCCCAATTAGCCCAAGAACAGTTGGTCAGCCCAACCGAGCCGATTTCGCTATTGCCGCGATTAGGTCACCATCAAATCACCTCGTTATTATCTGTGTCAGAGTTAACTGAGCTGGTCAGTCAGTCTCAATTGATCATAGATACTCGGCAGCACTCAGATTGGCGCACTTGTAGCGCAATCGGCAGCGTGATTTGTTTATCCCTCGCTTGGCCATCTGGGGCAAATTTTGGCTTTTTATGTTTTTATCACAACGAGGCGCTCGGCGTAGATTCGAAAACGCTGCAGCTGGCAAAGCTTATCAGCGATAGCATTCAACGCCAGTTAGGCGAGATATTGAGCCAACACAGTGCGGCTGAAGCATTAAGCCGAGGTACGCCAAGGTGTGTCGATACGGTCGATTTACAAACATTTATTGATAGTTTTGAAGAACATATTTGGATGAAAAACGCCGCTGGCATTTACACACTCTGTAATCGCAGCGTCGAGAAAGCATGGGAAATGCCCCGAAGTGAGATTGTCGGTAAATCCGATGTCGAACTCTTTGGTGCTGAAATTGCGAATATTTTTCTAGAGGGTGATAGGCTCGCTATCGAGTCTGGTATGCCAATTATTGTCGCTGAGTGTTTAGACGGCAATGAAGCTAAAAATCATCTTTGGTTAGAAACGCTCAAACTCCCAACCTTAAATACCCAAGGTGAGTTTGTGGGCGTTATCGGTATGACTCGCAATATTTCCAAGCATAAAGCGGTTGAAGAACAACTGACACTGGCGACCAATGTATTTAAAAACTCGGTCGAAGGCGTGGTTGTGACCGACAGACACGGCAATATCACCGACGTAAATGGCGCATTTTTTGAGATCACAGGTTATGTGAGGGAAGAGCTGCTCGGTCAGAATCCACGGATTTTTAGCTCGGGTCGCCATGATAAAGCATTCTTCGACAAACTGTGGAATGCCCTGTTGGCTAACGGTAAGTGGAATGGTGAAATCTGGAATCGGCGTAAAAACGGTACTATTTTCCCGCAAAATATCACCATAAGTACGATTTATGATGAAGTCGGTGATGTGCGTTATTTTGTCGCTGTGTTTGCCGATATTTCTGCCCAAAAAGAGAATGAAGCGCAACTCACGCACTTAGCGTATTTCGACCCGCTAACGCATTTGCCTAATCGCATGAAGTTTATGATGCAGCTCAAACAAGAAGTACGGCAAGCTAAGCGGCTGAATTTGCAGTTAGCGACTGTGATGATAGATGTCGATTTGTTTAAGCATATCAACGACAGTTTTGGCCATAGCATAGGTGATGAAATGCTGGTCGAGCTTGCCAAGCGTTTACGCAGCCAAGTGGGCGATCAGGATGTGTTATCGCGGATTGGTGGCGATGAGTTTGTGGCGTTAATTTCGGGGATCGATAATAACGAAGATGCCACGGTTGCCATTAATCAATTACGCCAAGTGTTTGAACAACCGTTTATTGTGAGCACAGGCGATCACTTACGTTTGACCGCGAGCATGGGCGTGTCTTTGTATCCAAATGATGGAACCGATGCGGACACTTTACTGCGTAACGCCGATGCGGCCATGTATCGCGCTAAAAATGATGGCCGCAATAATTATGCTTTTTATACTGAGTCCTTAACGCAACAGTCTTTTGAACATCTTAAGCTGCAAAGTGCCCTCTATGGCGCGATTGAGCAAAATGCCTTGTACTTGATGTACCAGCCAAAACTCGACTTAGTGTCTCGAAAAACCGTAGGATTTGAAGCGCTGCTGCGATGGCACGATCCTCAACTGGGTTTAATTTCGCCCGCGGTATTTATACCCGTGGCTGAAAAAATTGGTCTTATCCATGAGATAGGTTTATGGGTGCTAGAAACCGCCTGTCGTCAGGGCATGCGTTGGCTTAGTGAAGGCAAACACTTTGGCCGCATTGCGGTGAACGTGGCCGGACAACAGTTACAGCGCAGCTCCTTTGTGGATGATGTAAAACGTGTCTTAGCTGAAACTGGCTTGCCCGCCAAACACTTAGAGCTTGAAGTGACCGAAAGTGTGATGATGCAAAATCCCGATCTTGCTATCCGTGACTTAAAGTTACTTGGCGATCTGGGCATCGAATTATCGGTCGATGACTTTGGAACCGGTTATTCATCGCTGAATTATTTGAAAAAACTACCTATTCATAAGCTGAAGATTGACCAATCCTTCGTGCGGGATATTCCCTTCGACACTAACAATACCGCGATTGCTAAAGCTGTGATTGCGCTTGGACATGCGTTGAAGCTCGACATTATCGCCGAAGGAGTGGAAACCAAAGAACAAGCCGATTTTCTGCAACAAAATCAGTGTGATCAAGCCCAAGGTTATCTCTTTAGTCGTCCGCAACTACCAGAAGATCTCGACGCATTTCTATCGTGATGCTGGCGTATTGCGAGACTGACTTATGGTAAGGCTGACTATCGTGAAATTGATTTAGTTTCATCCGATAGAACCACAGGGCTAGCGCTATGGCGCTAGTCGCTTGGAGTTGTGTCTGCTAAAATTCTGGCCATTATTTTCAGTGGTTAACCGCAATGTCCTTTAGTGCCTTATCCTTAAACTCCACCTTAGTGAATACCTTAGCGAGTCTTGGCTATGAGTCGCCAACGCCTATCCAGCTAGAAGCGATCCCTGCCATCTTGGCGAAACGGGATGTGATGGCTGGCGCCCAAACGGGCACAGGCAAAACCGCGGCGTTCGCCTTGCCAATCTTGCATCATTTGTTGGCACTCAGCCCTTTGCAAGAGTTAACGGCGGTGAGACCTGTACGTGCATTAGTCTTAGTGCCGACACGTGAACTGGCGGTGCAGGTACAGCAGAGTTTTGTTAAGTACGCTAAAGGGACAGATATCCGTGTCGGTATCGCCTACGGCGGCGTGAGTATCGATGCGCAGGTCGCTGTGTTTAATGCTGGGATAGATGTGTTAATCGCAACACCGGGTCGCTTACTCGATCACCTCAGGCAAGGCGCATTGAGTCTTAAGCAATTGAGCGTGCTTGTGTTTGATGAAGCCGACCGTATGCTCGACATGGGCTTTATGGATGAAATTCAAGCCGTGCTCAAGCAAGTGCCGAGTGACAGACAAACACTGTTATTTTCTGCCACCTTAGATGCCGCCATCTTCAGCTTAAGTAAAACTTTACTGCGCGATCCCAAGTTGATTGAAGTTGCCAAGCGCAATACGACCGCTGCCGAAATTGAGCAAGTGGTTTATGCCGTCGACGCCGACCGTAAAACCGAACTCGTCAGCCATCTAGTGCGCAGTAAAAACTGGCACCAAGTGCTGATTTTTAGCCGCACTAAGCAAGGCGTCGACAAACTGGTTCAGCAACTCAATAAAGCCGATATTATCACTCAGGCGTTTCACGGTGACTTGTCCCAAGGTGCGCGCGAGAAAGTCTTGCAGGAATTTAAACAAGGCAAAATTCAAGTGCTAGTGGCTACGGATGTTGCCGCCCGAGGCCTAGATATCGTCGAGCTCAAGTACGTGATTAATTTTGAGCTGCCTTTTATCGCCGAAGATTATATTCATCGTATTGGCCGCACAGGTCGAGCGGGCAGTGCAGGGCTTGCGATCACCCTTTTTAGCCAAGAGGACGCCCTATTACTGGAAGAAGTCGAAGTCGTATTAGACAAGCGTTTACCACAGCAATGGTTACCCGGCTTTGAACCCGACTTTAATAAAATGGACACCGAACCAAGACGTAACGGCAAAGCGGCCCAAAAACAACGTGCTAAAAAGCGCGCTCTGGGCGGTAAGAAACGTTAATTTGTTTTATAGGAGTTTGTGTCACGGTGTTAAGTTAATCATGTTTATCGTTTTATCGTCAGTTAGCGTTTTAGCATGTAGAAATAAGTCTTTTATATTTATATTAAGTCTTTATTTTAAAGGCACTTAATATGATCTGCTCTTTCTATTTTTAGTATGGTTTGACCTTTTTGAATTGTTTTTTGGGTGTTGTATGAAGAGATTGATGTTGTTTTTTGTTTTTATCTTGTCTATTCCTTCCGTGATCATCGCTGCATTTGTCTTTGAGGATATAGGAGGACATATTTTATTCTCTTGGTTCTCATTCACCCTTGGTCTCATCGGGATTGGTGGAATATTGAGATTTAAAGAAGATCAATTTTTAACATACGATATCGTTGAAGGGACTATTATTTCACTGGATGAAAATACCAGATACAGCCCAGATCATGAGCACTTCAGGTACCAACAAATTTTCATTAATCCGGTTGTAGAGTATTTTTGGAAAGGAAAGCGTTATACAAGAGGAACTCTGATTAATTATGACGAACAAGCTTACACTCGGTTTGGACCTCAAATCGGTGACAAGATCAGTTTATGTGTTCCAATCAATTGCCCTGAAGAAGCCATTGAAAACAAATTCCTATCTAGATATATACATTTAATCATTGGTTTAATTTCTATTGCGATTTCAATCGCACTCGCTGTATTACTCTTCTCGTACTGATTTTTGCCGTTTTTCATAGGTTTTAGTGGTTATGTTGTATTGGCGGAGCCAATCGCTAGCAGCAATGCGTATCTCTTAGATGCTCAAGTCCAAGACCAAGCTGCCGACCAGAGTTATATATCTCATTCTCAAACTACCCAAGCTAGAAAATCTCAAACCATCCGAGCTAGCAAAGCTTAATTGTGAAAATAAAATCTCAAACTGCGTTCTATGAGCAGAGCAAACAAAAAGGGCTTAACCTTGCGGTTAAGCCCTTCTGGTAAAATTGGTGGAGGCGGCGGGACTTGAACCCGCGTCCAGAACACCTACATCCAAGGCACTACATGCTTAGTCTCTCTTTTAATTAACCCGAATAAACTCCGAAAGACAGGATTTCATCGGGCGAGTCCGGTACTATTTCGCGGTTCACCCCCGGACGGAGTTCCCTCGCTATCAAATGTAGGATGACCATCTGTATACACTGCCCATTTGAGAGACCTGTGTCAGATGGCTAGCTAGCCTAAGCTGCTAGAGAGTAGTTAGAGTCGTTTGCAACTATAACGGTGCGGCTTTTTACGAGGCCAACCGCCCCTCGGCATGCTCCCAGGGTTTCGTGAATCCTGTCGAATCCAGAATCGCCCCCAAGAATTTGATTGTAACCCGTAGCACAATGATCACCTAGCATCATTTGCTTCAAGTTCAATCGTTTGTTCATTATCCGTGCGTTTTTTCTTTTTTCATCACGCGGGCTTTTTCAACTTCCCATTCACGCGCTTTAGTATCTTCGCGCTTATCGTGATCTTTCTTACCTTTACCTAGGCCAATCTCCACTTTCACCCATGCACCTTTACGCCAGTACATAGAAATAGGAATGATGGAGTAGCCTTGACGCTCGACTAAGCCTGCCAGCTTATCGAGCTCTTTACGGCTGAGTAGCAGCTTTTTCAAGCGCAGGGGATCGCAGACAACGTGTGTCGATGCCGTATTCAAGGGAATAATGGTGCAGCCATGCATAAAGGCTTCGCCATTTTTCAGGAATACGTAACAGTCGGACAAGTTGACCTTACCCATACGGATAGATTTAACTTCCCATCCCATTAGGGATAGGCCGGCTTCCATTTTCTCTTCGAAACGGTATTCGAAGGTTGCGCGCTTATTACGTGCGATAGTCGCAGGCGCGGCTTTGCTTGAATTTTTCTTTACCATAGTGGCGCCATTATACGCACGGTGATTCAATTTGGTATTGATATAAGGTTTTATTTAGTTAATTTCAAGCCTCTATCGTGTTGTTGCTGGTTTTTTGAACGCCATTAAGGGGTTGAGTATCAGCTTAAGTGCACAAGGGGTGCGTTTTTTACGTATCGTGATAAAATCCGTGCAAATTTTGATTGCTTGCCTAAGTTGTTCATCGCGTGTGCGTTCTTTTCGTGCGTTTGAGTTTGCTAAGGTCGCTGTGAAGTCGTTAGTTAAGAGTGCTAAGTCCTATGCCGCAAATTTCTCGAAGTGTGTTAGTCCGTTTTAGTGCGATGCAAATGTATGACTTAGTGAATGATGTCGAGTCGTATAAGGAATTTTTACCCGGTTGTGTGGGTGGCAAAGTCTTAGAATTTGATGGTAAGACTATGCTGGCATCTGTGGATGTGAGTAAAGCGGGGATCCGTAAGACATTTACGACTCGCAACCAAGTGGTTCCCGGGAAGAGTATTGATTTAACATTGGAAAATGGGCCCTTTAAGCATTTATTGGGGCAGTGGCGTTTTACTGAGCTGACTGAAGAAGCTTGCAAGGTAGAATTCGAACTGAGTTTTGAGTTTTCAAACTCGTTAGCCGATATGGCCTTTGGTAAAGTGTTTAATGATCTTATGGTATCAATGGTGACGGCGTTTACGAGTCGCGCTAAGGTGATTTACAGTGACAAATGAGACAGATAAGTTTGTAGTTGATGTGGTTTACGCCTTGCCTACTCAGCAAAAAGTAATTTCGGTGAATGTGAATCCCGGCACGTCGGCGATTGAGGTAGTGCGTTTAAGTAACATAGTGAGCTTTTTCCCTGAGATCGATTTAGACACGGTCAAGCTCGGTGTGTTTAGTAATGTGGTTAAACATGACCAAGTGATTTTACCGGGCCAAAGGGTCGAGATTTACCGTCCTTTGATTGCCGATCCTAAGGATGTTCGCCGCCGCCGCGCAGATAAAGCCAAAGATGAAGGCCGCGCGAATAAAGTCACTGGCGGACGGGCTTAATACGGTTGGTATAACTACTTGACGTCAGTTTGACATCATTACTCAATGAAAAAGCGCCCTTGGGCGCTTTTTTGTATTTCATCGACTGAGAAGAGCATAAGCAAAGTTTAGGATATTACTTAATTGGTTTTTGAACTTGCGCTTCTGTTTGGTTTTCTTTTACTAAAGGTTTGGCATCTGGACGCTGTGCAGGAATTTGTGGCACTAGCTCAGTTTTATTACCCGTAGGTAAACTGCTCTGCTCGAGCGGCGTATCAAATTCTTTGCTTAGCTCATAATCGCCATTCACTGCGGTGAGTTTATCACCCGTAAAGTGCAAAATGAGTTCTTTATGCGTAATGCTGGCATCGCGTCCACTCTTGTAGTGATAGACGTAGTACCAAGTATCGTCGGCGAAACTATCACGTAATACCGGACGGCCGAGAATGTATTCGGCTTGTTCTTTGGTCATGTCAATGCGCAACTTTTCAACTTGTTGCGGTTCCATGTAGTTACCCTGTGGGATGTCGGGCTTATAAATCAACCAATCGAACACACTACAAGCACTGAGCGAAACAGAGAGCGCCACAGCGCTCAGCAGGGTAAGACTTTGCTTTTTATTGATCATTGTATGCGCTACTTCTGAAAATCTGGCGGCCATAATACCCAAGCATTCACCCTCATGACAAGGGCAATCGGGTTTTGCTGCCGTCATAGATCGAATTGTGTGACTTTTCGACCCGCGATGTTGGCTTTAGTTCTCAATCTGTAAGGATATTTATTACTGTAAGTCTCGTGGCTGCTGTGGGTGTGATTTTTCAGCCTCTGAACCGTACTGGTTTACTGCTGACAGGATTTGACAAAAGGAAATGGGAGCCAGATTTCTTCTTTAAAGCCAAGCAATTAGTCAGTAAGTCGATAAACGGTTTATGTGGCGATAACCATAGTAATCTTGCTTAAATCAGATTAAAGTTACCGATATGTTTTTATTATGTTCTTGTGCTGTGGCTTTAGTTATGAGTTCGCAGTGTTTAAAATAAAATATTGGGATAGATGCTTTGGGTTCTTTAGTTTGCGTAGGCACGGGTTTACAGCTGGCCGGACAAATCAGTGTGATGAGTCGCAGTTATATTGAGCACGCCGATGTGGTGTTTTCACTCCTGCCAGATGGTTTTTCGCAGCGTTGGATCCAGAAAATTAATCCTAATGTCATCAATTTGCAGCCGTTTTATGCTCAAGATGGCGAAGTGAAAAATCGCCGTGAGACCTATGAGCAAATGGTGAGTGCAATTTTGGGCGCTGTGAGAGCCGGTAAAAAAACAGTTTGTGCGCTTTATGGTCACCCCGGTGTGTTTGCTTGCGTGTCCCACTTAGCGATTAAGCAGGCGAGGGCTGAAGGATTTGCTGCAAAGATGGAGCCTGGGATATCGGCCGAGGCGTGTTTATGGGCAGATTTAGGTATAGACCCAGGTAATTCAGGACACCAAAGTTTTGAAGCCAGCCAGTTTATGTTCTTTAATCATGTGCCCGATCCGACAACTCATTTGTTGTTATGGCAAATTGCTATTGCTGGCGAACATACCTTAACTCAGTTCAATACTACGAGTGATAGGCTGCAGATTTTGGTTGAACAACTGCATCAATGGTATCCACTGGATCATCAAGTGGTGATCTACGAGGCTGCTAATTTACCGATTCAAGCTCCTAGAATTGAGTATTTGCCGTTGAGTAAGCTGCCCGAGGCAAACTTGTCTCCCATCAGTACGTTACTGATCCCGCAAGCAAAAAAACTCGAATACAACTATGCTATTTTAACCAAATTAGGTATTAGGCCTGAAGATTTAGGCTAATTGCGAGAGTCGTACTTCTGAGTTGAATTCGGAAGTCATCATTAAAATAAGGAAAAAGTATGCCTGCATTATCCGATTTTTTTACTCAGTTAGGCCAAAATTCACAGTTGATGCAATCGTATCAACAGGACCCTGAGGCCGTAATGCGTGCCCATGGGTTAACTGATGAAGAAATTGCAGCCGTCATGTCGGGAGACATGGAAAAACTGAAAAGCTTGAGTGGGGATGATGATTGTAAAGCCTACTTAGTTATTTCCCATGGTAATGGTGAGTAATTGAAACTCCTGCGCGCTTTTTTGTGGTTATGTTCGGGCATATTTTGTATGCCCTTAATGGCTGCAACTATCAATTTTGATGAGGTATTAGCTGATCTGGAGCAGCTACAACATACCGATATGCAAAGTGCAATCACTAAGCTCCATGAACTTGAAGCTGATTTCGAGCATATGACGCGTTTTCAGCAAGGTCGTTTATTGGTATTTAAAGGGACTTCATTTATTTATTCAGGTCAATATCAAGAAGCCCTAGATAATTTAATTCAATCTGAAAATTTAGTTCAAAATAGCGATTATTTATTTTCTGCCTATAGCTATGAGGCAACTGCGTACATCGCCCTACGGAACTTTAAAGACGCTTTTGTTGTAATGAGCAAAAGCCTAGGGCTAATAGATCGAATAGATAATATAGATATCAAACGTGCTGCATATCTACGTTTAGCCAGTTTGTACTCTGCAATGGGCATAAAAGAAGAGGTGGGAACCTACGCGGCTAAGGCAGAATCGCTTGCTTCAGCAGATAATGTAAAAGATATCTGTACTGCAAAGTTGTATTTATCAGTTTATCAATTAGAGCTAGAGGCCTTTACTAAGGCGTTTGATGAATTCCAGTACACACACGATTTTTGTGAGTCTAATGGCTTCCCATTGATTTCGTTTATTGCATTGAAAGGGATGGGTGAGTCTAAGTTAAGGTTGCAAGAATACTCTGCTGCAGTTGCTTTACTTTTGAAAGCATTAAAGGGATATGAGTCTTTTAATTTTCAACTAGAAATTAATAGTGTCCATTCTTTGTTAACCGAAGCGTATTTTGCACTAAAGCAATCTGCTGAGGTGGTCGAGCATGCCAAGTTCGTTACGTCATTACCTAATGATCCTAGTTATACCGAGTTAAAACATACTGTCTTTAAAGTGTTAGCGGGCTTAAATGCTGAGAATAAACAGTTTGAACAAGCCTATGAATATTCGAAAAAAGAGCAGTATTACAATCAGCTGATGTTCGATGAAGCGAAAATGAAAACGTTAGCGTATCAGGCGGCAAAGTTTAATGCTGATGAACAGTCACGTGAGATTAATTTATTGAATAAGGAACGTGAACTGTATGTCGCTCAGCAAACGGTAAAAGAGCGCGAATACACCAATATGCTGATGTTTGTCACTATTCTAGTAGGCGGACTGTTCTTCCTCGGGATTTTGTTAGCTGTAGGCCAGATGCAGAAACGCAAGTTTATGCGTATGGCGAGAATGGATGCATTAACAGGCATCTTGAATCGCGGTGCAGGGCAAGAGTTAGGGGAAAACCTTTTTGTGCAAGCCACGGCCCGCGGTGGGGATTTCTGTGTCATTTTATTTGATTTGGATTTCTTCAAACGGATCAACGATTCTTTTGGCCATGGAACTGGCGATTGGGCGCTTAAAAAGGTGGTTGATTCCCTTAAATCCCATATCCGAAATGGTGATGTTTTTGCTCGTATCGGCGGTGAGGAGTTTGCGATTTTATTACCCTATGCCGATGAAGAGAAAGGCATGGAAGTGGCGGAGCAGTGCCGAGCCCGTATCGAGGCCATTGATACCCAACATTCAGGACATAAGTTCGTCATTACGGCGAGTTTTGGCGTGAGCGGTTTAATGGCTGATGATCTGAGTTTAGATCCATTATTTCACCGAGCCGACATGGCGCTTTATGCCGCTAAGGCCAATGGCCGCAATGCCGTAGTACGCTATTCTGACATCTTAAAATGTGACAAGCAGGCAACTGATTTACGGCGTCATATCGCATCACCCTCGGTGTAATGTAAGCCGAGTGAGCATTTAGTCTCATCCTGAGTTGGCAAAAGTCCTTACTGGTTTTTATCCTTCCTTCATTTATGTCTCGTTTTGGGTTTTGCCGCCACTAACAAAAATGCGATAACAGTCTAAGGCGTCTCTGAACGCTCTTTTACTCAGCTTTGTTGCTCCAGTTGATTTCCCCCACGCTTAAGTGTTTTTCGTACCAAAAATTTCTCATTTTTAATGAATTGCCTTGACCTTGTTAATAAATAAATGGGATATCATAGTTGCTAATTTGCCTAGCTGCGGCTGGGCCATTATATGGAACACTGCACATTCCTTTTTCCGTTGGAGCCTTCATGGAACAGTCGAGTTTACTCACGTCGGTGCTGCTATTTTTATTGGCGGCGGTTATTTTTGTTCCTTTGGGTAAACGTTTTGGCGCCGGCCCGATTCTTTCCTACCTAGGTGCTGGGATCATTTTAGGCCCAGGCGGCATGGCCTTAGTTTCTGATCCTGCTGCTGTGTTGCATTTTGCCGAGTTAGGTGTAGTGCTGATGTTGTTTGTGCTGGGACTCGAATTAAATCCAAGTAAATTATGGGAACTTCGCAGTGCTATCTTTGGTTTAGGCAGTGGTCAGTTGTTGTTATCATGGGCTGCGATTGGTGGTTTGGCTTGGGGCTTTGGCTTGTCTGTTGACGCAGCTTTAGTGGTTGGCGCCGCGCTATCTTTATCATCGACAGCCTTTGCTGTGCAGTTAATGAGTGAACATAGGTTGCTCACAACCCCACTCGGGCGTGATGCCTTTGGTGTCTTGTTGATGCAAGATCTTGCCGTTATCCCCATGTTGCTGCTGACGGCATATTTGGCGCCTAATTCGGCGCAGATTGAGCATCATGCCGTGCCTTGGTACTGGACGTGTCTAGCCCTAGTAGGGTTTGTGTTAGTGGGCAAATACTTACTGCCAAAACTCCTTAAGTTAGTCGCAAGTAGCGGGGTGCGTGAAGTACTCACCGCCTTTGCGTTACTGCTCGTGATGGGCAGCGCTGAGTTAATGGAGTGGCTTGGACTCTCTGCGGGTATGGGGGCATTTTTGGCGGGTATTATGCTCGCAAACTCAAGTTATCGACATCAACTCGAAACCGACATCGAACCCTTTAAAGGCTTATTGCTTGGGCTGTTTTTCATGGCGGTCGGTATGAGTATGGATTTGAAATTATTGATATCAGATCCGTTACTTATCTTAGGTATTTTAATGGCGATGTTGCTGATTAAAACGTTTGTGCTGATGGTGCTGGGCCGCATTCGGCACCACAAATGGCGACCGAGTATTGCATTGGGGTTGATCCTTGCCGAAGGCGGTGAATTTGCCTTTGTGCTGTTATCCCAGGCGCAGTTATCTGGCATTGTCGGCGATAAAATTGCGCAAGTGTTAGTGCTGGCGATTGGTTTGTCTATGGCGGTGACGCCGATATTGTTTACCCTGTTTCGCGCAACTAAGGCTAAGGTGGTGGACACTCGCCTGCCAGATACGATTAATGTCACTGAATCGGAAGTGGTGATTGCCGGTTTTGGCCGAGTAGGCCAGATAACCGGGCGTATTTTGGCCTCATCAGGGATCCCTTTTGTCGCGTTGGATAAGGATGCGAGCCATGTGGATGTTATTCGCAAATATGGCGGTGAGGTCTATTTTGGTGATGCCAGACGCTTAGACATGTTAATGTCGGCGGGGATCGCGCGCTCGCGTTTGTTATTGCTGGCCGTGGACAGTGTTGAGGATTCCATCGAAATCGCCCAGCAAGTGAAAACCCATTTTCCCCATATCCACATAGTCGCGCGGGCAAGGGATCGTAACCATGCTTATCGTTTAATGAGCCTTGGGGTGACGGATGTCTTTCGTGAGACCTTTGGTTCGGCGCTTTCGGCCAGCGAGAAGATCCTCCAAGGTTTAGGTCTATCTCAGGTACAAGCCAACGAGCGGGTAAAAATCTTTGCTGAGCATGATAAGAAACTGGTGATTGCGAGCGCAGCACATCAAAATGATTTAGCGACGTTAATCAATCTATCGAATAAGGGTAAGGCAGAGTTGGAATCCCTTATGCGCGGCGATAGGGAGAATGTCAGTTAATACGCTGGGTATCATTTGCCATTATCGATTAAGGATTTAGATGTCAAAAGAGAGCATAAATGCTCTCTTTTTTGTTGGAAACATATCCACTTTCGCGCTGCTGTTTAGCGCTTAAATCTATTTAGCGCTCAAAAACTATAGCTGTATTGCAGTTTGACGTTGCGTTCTTCACCCGGCATACCGCCTAAGAACATCGCTTTACTGTAATAGTCTTTATTGAATAGATTATTGATATTAAGCTGGATTTTCCAAGAATCAGTGCTGTAACTCACCGCCGAGTCGACGACAGTATAGCTAGGCACGTAACCGTCTGGAATACCAAATGAGCTAGAGTGCGTGCTGCGATCATCTACAAATTTAGCACCAAGGCTTAATTCGATTGGGCTTGATAAGCTAAACCAATCGGCGCCATAGGTCACCCAAGCGCTGGCAGTGACATAAGGCACGCCTTTTTGACGGCTATTGTAGGTTAAACTACTTGGATTTTGTTTATCCCTTGCATCTTGGTACATGCCGTTAAGGTTGATACGCCAGTTGTCGTTTAAGTGGGCATTGAGATCGAGTTCAACCCCTTGGGTATCTTCACTTCCGTCGTAAAAATACACGGGTACTTCTGGTCCTGATACGCCTATTTTATATTCTTCATTCGTATAGGACACATTGGTGCGCGAGCTCTTAAAGAGCACCAATGATGCGAGCATTTGATCATCAAAGGCTTTAAAGCGCATACCCAGATCATTGCTTACCGATTCTGAATCTTCACGGTCAGTATTTTTGCCGGTCACAGTGCCTAATATACTGTAAGCAGTCCGCCCCTTAGAGTGGTTCAAAAAGAAAGATAAGTCGTCCGTCGGCATATAGGTTAAACCTAGATTATAGGTGATGCCGTTATCCGTAGTGTCCTCTTCCTGCGTCGCAGCAGCTTGACTTGCACTATAGCGTTCATCGACACCTAAGTGTTCATAACTTTGTTTTATCTCGTTAAATGCGACACCTACACGTGTGGTGAAGCCATGTCCTAAATATCCCACGTGTTGTACGCCTAAACCCCAAGCGCTGACCTTTTTGTCATAGTTCGCGGTCTTGAGTGGGTCATAGTCTTCAAACTTACCTGTGCCCCAATTAGGATTACGGATGTCGTAAATATAAGGCAAGGAACCTTGATAAGTAATTTCTCCATCCTTTTTTTTATAAATTTGATCGGCATCGAAGATAGAATATTGCTGGAAACGAATATTACGGTCTTCATAGTTGGCATTGACCAATAATTCATTGTCTATATTGCCAATTTGGAAGTCATAACGTAGATCGGCAAAGTACTGCCACGACGTCTCGTCGGCATCGACTTTACGGTATTCCTGACGTCTTGCAGCAAAAGGATAAAGTACGCCATTTTCAACTAAAGGCGATCTAGGCTCTTCGTTAATCACGTCGGTAAGAACGTTTTTAATCTTGATGTTACGCTTCCAATAGACATAGTTATAGGCACCAGTTTGGCGGGCGAAACCTGACGTGTAGTCGCGATACTGCAATTGTTGATTGAGGAACAAATTGTCAGTGAAATAGATATTATGGGTCAGTTTAAATCTTAACTCTTCACCCTCATTGTCCTTCGCCATGGGCGAAATCAGCCCAGCATCACCAAACGAATAGGGTGTTAAGCCGTCAGCGCCCGACAACGAGGCCGCTAACTGCTGACGCTGTGCATCGGTGAGTTGTAGACCATTACCGTTGGGATCATTAACCAGATCTTGCCACGTGACCTCGCCAGCGCCCTTGCCGCCGACAGATTCTGCATTGTAAATCCGAATCGGGTGACCAATAGAATCAACGGCAATAGCATCTTTTATGTAAGCACCTGAAAGCATTAAATCTTGGCTATCACTTAATACCCATTTTAAGGCGCCATAGATTTCGTCTCTGTCTGTACCGATATCGCGATACCCATCACTGCGGCCAGATTTAGCCACTAAACGGTAGGCGACATCATCACTCAGGCCGCCCGTGCTATCCAGAGCAAGGGAGTAGGTGTCCCATTGGCCCATTTCGGCGCTGAACTTATGCTTTGACTCAAACTGCGGTTTCTTTTCAATCAGATTGATCACGCCGCCAGCACTTCCCATGCCATAGAGTCCAGTCGCTGGGCCTTTTAATACTTCGACGGATTCAACGTTGGTTAAAGAGCGCGTAGGGTTGAAGGTATTTCCTAGGCCTGCACCGCCATACATACCGTCATAGGTGTAATTTGCGCCTAAACCACGGATGACTATGTTGTCACCAATGCCATAGTTATTTCCCGCTTGAGTCACGCCACTGATGTTACGGATCAAGTCCTGCAGATTATCTGTACCTTGGGTTTCGATCAGCTCTTGGTCAACAATCACTACAGCTGCTGGGGTTTCCATAAGAGACATGTCGGATTTAGTCGCCAGCCCTGAATTCTTCACTACTGAGTTCTGTCTGCCATAAACCGTGATGCGCTCAACGTTGGCTTCAGCATTTGCTGATATCGAGTTGGCTTCGGCGTGTGCGGTTTGTGATAAAACAGAAAGGCAGGCGAGTGCAGTTAGCGACAAACGAAATGGTTTCATTAATGGTTCCCCCAAATAAATAGGCCGCGAATAGTAATGATTTGCATTTAAGTTGGCAACAAATGTTTCAGCATTTATTGTCGAAATGTGCAGTGCTGCCAATGAATGCTGCAAAAAACATCTTTATGAGCAAACCAGTAATGGGTTCTAGCAAGAGAGAAACGTTATAAAAGGGCGGTTTTACGCTCCATCCCGTTGTAATTTCAAATTTGTTTCATTTTTTTTATAAAAAAGTGATTTATTTTTTGAGTTAACCATCACATCCCACCTTGTTGATCGGGAAACGCAACCTAGTGCTTAGCTGGTATTACACTCGGTCGTTGTTGCGTTTACGTAAACGTCAAAATAAAACGGTCGTTTAAATCCATGTTGGTAGCAGTAGTGGTTATCGTTATGATTTATATGGATTTAGCTTGCTTCCCTCTAGGTTAGTTCAAAACATTGGGTATTTTCTACTTAGGTCTAATAGGGTAAAAATGCTGTATTTATATATTTACTTTTGGTAATTTAATTACGTAAATAATTACTTTGCGTGGGGGTTGGTAAAGTTGTCTGACAAGTTTCATTTAACTCAAATTACCAAATGTAATTAAAATGTTTAATGTATTTTATATCATGATGTTATGTTGTTTTTTGTTGCTTGGTCAGACCAATTTTAGCATGGTTTTTACTTAGGTTAATGCCCGTTTTTGTCAATCTTGGACTGTTGCAAATACAAACGTTTGTCGGTAAGTTTTAGTTCGAAACAAACATTTGATGGTTTTTTGGTGAGTTTATAAGCAGCTGTGATTGGGGATGCTACTGCTTTATATGTCAGCGTTAAGCCTGTGATAGTGGAGCCTCTTGGGAGGGCATCAAGATGACGGAACACACTTTGAGTGAACAGCAATTGAATTCGACACTGGGTAAAGCTACAGCAAACGCCACGCTTAATATTGTGGGTCGTGACATTCCAGGCCAAGAAGTCATCTTTACCGAAGGGGCTGTCGCCTTACTCGAATCCCTTTGTCGTGAGTTTGCCGACGAAGTACCTGCCTTACTCGCTAAACGTAAAGATAAGCAAGCGCGTATCGATAAAGGATCATTACCCGACTTTCTGCCTGAAACCCGCGCTATTCGTGATGGTGCATGGCAAATTCGCGGTATTCCGGATGACTTGCTTGACCGCCGCGTAGAAATCACAGGTCCCGTTGAACGTAAGATGGTGATTAACGCACTCAACGCCAATGCCAAAGTGTTTATGGCCGATTTCGAAGATTCTTTAGCACCAAGCTGGGAAAAAGTCGTCGAAGGTCAAATCAATCTACGTGATGCCGTGCGTGGTGATATTGAGTACACAGCACCGGACACAGGTAAGCACTACAAATTAGGACCAAATCCGGCAGTGCTTATTTGCCGCGTTCGTGGTCTGCACCTTAAAGAAAAACACGTGCAGTTTAACGGCAAAGCGATTCCTGGCTCACTGTTTGATTTCGCACTGTATTTCTACCACAACTATCGCCAACTTTTGGCCAAGGGCAGTGGACCATACTTTTATATTCCTAAGTTAGAAAGTCATGTTGAAGCGCGCTGGTGGGCAAAAGTATTTGCTTTTGTTGAGGAAAGGTTTTGTCTGCAAGCGGGCACGATTAAATGTACTTGCCTGATCGAGACGTTACCGGCTGTGTTCGAAATGGACGAAATCCTCTACGAGCTGCGTTCCAATATCGTCGCGCTGAACTGTGGTCGCTGGGATTACATCTTCAGCTATATCAAAACATTAAAGCGTCATAGCGACCGAGTCTTACCGGATCGCCAAGCCGTCACTATGGATACGCCTTTCTTAAGCGCTTATTCAAGACTCTTGATTAAGACCTGCCACAAACGCGGTGCGTTAGCGATGGGCGGCATGGCGGCCTTTATTCCAGCTAAAGATCCGGTTCAGAACGAAGCGGTATTGCAGCGAGTTCGTCGAGATAAAGAGCTCGAGGCGCGTAACGGCCACGATGGCACTTGGGTGGCACACCCTGGTCTTGCCGATACCGCTATGGGTATTTTCAACGAATACATAGGTCAAGATCACTGTAATCAATTGCATATTACCCGTGATGTCGATGCGCCAATCCTGGCTAGCGAACTGCTTAAAACCTGCGACGGTGAGCGCACCGAACAGGGGATGCGTCTGAACATTCGTATCGCACTGCAGTATTTAGAGGCTTGGATCAGCGGCAACGGTTGCGTACCTATTTACGGCTTAATGGAAGATGCAGCTACAGCTGAGATTTCTAGAGCCTCAATTTGGCAATGGATCCAACACGGTAAGTCGCTATCAAACGGCAAACTCGTGACCAAACAACTTTTTAAAGACATGTTGGTTGAAGAGCTGTCGAACGTGAAAAAAGAAGTGGGTAGCGACAGATTCACCCATGGCAAATTCACCCAAGCGGCGGTATTGCTCGAAGACATTACCACCTCCGACGAGCTGGTCGATTTCTTAACCTTACCCGGTTACGAAATGCTGACTGCCTAGGATGAACCCATTTGCTTAAACCGTTTTATATCAATCAGATTTAGCTGTGGCGGGGCTACCGCCAACCAAACAATTTAGCAGAGTGAAACTGGGGGGCAGTTTCATGATAGCTACAACATCAAAGAGAAAGGAGCGACACTATGACTAAGGCAACGACTCAGACTTCACGTCAAGAGCAGATTGATGCAATCAAGAGAGATTGGGCAGAAAACCCACGTTGGAAAAACGTGCGTCGTCCTTACACCGCGGAAGAAGTGGTTGCACTTCGCGGTTCAATCGTGCCTGAGAATACTATCGCTAAGCGTGGTGCGGCTAAGTTATGGAAACTGGTTAACGGCGGCGCTAAAAAAGGCTACGTGAATTCGCTCGGTGCGTTAACGGGCGGTCAAGCGGTACAACAGGCGAAAGCGGGTATCGAAGCGATTTACCTTTCAGGTTGGCAAGTGGCTGCCGATGCTAACTTAGCCGGCACTATGTACCCAGATCAATCTTTATACCCAGCCAACTCTGTGCCTGCTGTGGTGTCACGCATCAATAACTCTTTCCGCCGCGCAGACCAAATTCAGTGGGGCAATGGCGTTAATCCAGAAGATGAAAAATTTGTTGATTACTTCCTGCCAATCATTGCTGACGCAGAAGCGGGTTTTGGCGGCGTATTAAATGCCTTCGAACTGATGAAGTCGATGATCGACGCGGGCGCTGCCGGTGTTCACTTTGAAGATCAGTTAGCTTCTGTGAAGAAATGTGGTCACATGGGCGGCAAAGTATTAGTGCCAACCCAAGAAGCGGTACAAAAACTGGTTGCTGCACGTTTAGCGGCGGATGTGAGCGGTGTCGATACACTGGTTATCGCCCGTACCGATGCTAACGCGGCCGATTTGTTAACTTCAGATTGCGACCCATACGACCGTGATTTCGTGACCGGCGAGCGTACCAATGAGGGTTTCTACCGTGTGAAAGCCGGTCTTGACCAAGCTATTTCTCGCGGTCTGGCCTATGCCCCGTATGCGGATTTGATTTGGTGTGAAACCGCCAAGCCAGATTTAGAAGAAGCGCGTATTTTTGCTGAAGCGATCCATGCTCAGTACCCAGATCAACTGTTGGCGTATAACTGTTCGCCTTCGTTCAACTGGAAGAAAAATCTGGACGACGCCACTATCGCGCGCTTCCAACAAGCGTTGTCAGACATGGGCTACAAGTACCAGTTCATCACTTTAGCCGGCATTCACAACATGTGGTACAACATGTTCGACCTCGCTTACGACTATGCTCGTGGCGAAGGCATGAAGCATTATGTTGAGAAAGTTCAAGAAGTTGAGTTTGCTGCAGCGAAGAAAGGTTACACCTTCGTCGCGCATCAACAGGAAGTGGGCACAGGTTATTTTGACCAAGTGACTACGGTTATTCAAGGTGGCCATTCATCAGTGACCGCACTGACAGGTTCTACCGAAGAAGAGCAGTTTTAAGCAGTAAGCAGCGCTTAGGATGATCCATTGTGATTGTGGATCACTCCTTAGCACGCCTTATGCCGATGTGTGGTGAGGCGTGGTTAAAAACTCGAAATAGAGGGCAAGGGCGGACTGTGATGAGTTACCGAGCTTGCAGCTTAAATATCGAGTCGAGTATGAAAGAGTGTTACCCGTAAGCCTGTGTTTAGCTGCTCTGCAGCTGTTATCCCCGTGCAGTTCGCCTACATGTGCTGTGCGGGTTTTTAAGTCAAATTTTGTGACTTAACTTCCTACCCAGTAAGTTTTTGCTTGCCTTAGCTTGGCGACTCTATGAGTCGCTATTTTTTTGCTTATTGGTTCACTATTGCGCTGATTAATATGGTGCAACTCTGATACGACTTGGTGCAATAATCGGATTATTTTACAGCAGCTTATTGCTATCTCATTGTTATTTAATGGCTATCAATTGTGGCCTGAAAAATGCTCTGAATACAGTGGGAAGTTATAGCGTATTAAAGCTGATTGTTGGCATTCACATTGAGGTCACCGCCATGAAATATTACAGTCGCCGTTTAGTTAAACCTGAACATTTAAATCCAGCAAATACGCTGTTTGGCGGTCAGTTGCTCAGTTGGATAGACGAGGAGGCCGCTATTTTTGCTGCCTGCCAGATGAAGAGCACCAGCCATGTGACTAAGCTGATTTCTGAAATCAACTTTATGACGCCAGCGCACCAAGGTGATGTGATTGAGTTTGGTCTGGAGCTGGTGAGCCTCGGCCACAGTTCGATTACCGTAAGCTGCCAAGTGCGCAATAAGATGACGCAGGCGCCAGTGGTGAGCATAGATAAGATGGTGTTTGTGCATGTGAATGCCCAAGGATTGCCTGTGCCCCACGGTATTCGGGCGAATGCGGCTTAGCGGGCGCGGAGCTTGAAATGCGTGACGTTTGAATAGATAAGATACTTAAAACAGACAGTGACGCCTAGGCGTCACTGTGATTAGTCTTTGGTTAAATCTTCTTTTACCGATTTGACGGCATCCCGCGAGGCATGTCCTATGGCTTTGGTGGTGTCTCGGGTCGCGTGACCTATCTCAGTGGTGACATCTTTAGTGGTTGTGCCAATGGCACGGCCTGCGTCCTTTAAATCCGCACAGGCGGATGTAGCGAGTAATAAAGGAATAATAATGAGCGTCGCTTTATTCATTGTGATGCTAATCCTCAATTTAAGTTCGTAACTCAATTTACTGGGCCTGCCATTTTTACAGTGCCAAATAACATTCGGGACAATATAACAGATCTTGAGCTGAATCACGCTATGGCACCATTATCTGCCGAGTCGCTGTTGTAATGTCTTTAGGCAAGTTTGAGCAAGAGGTGTGGAGCGGATAGGGCGAAATGACGTCGGAGTTTAAGTTTTATGAATTCAGCAAATAAAAACGCCAGTGGCGTTTTGCGCACTGGCGTCTAAGGTCGCTAAATAATACTGCAAAGATTATTCGAGTTTGGCTAAGCGTTGTTGATAGTCTTCAATCAGGTGCTGCATGATTTCTTCCGGTGCAGCATCGTCACAGCAATCATCTAAAAAGATTTTAAAGGTGACTAGGGCATGGCCGTCATTTTTGAGTCTGTCACTCTGCATTGAGAAGTAAGCATCTTCATTTTCGGCTTTACGAACCACAAACTTATTTGTTTCGAAGGACTTATCCCCAGAAAGCTCGTGCCACTTAGTGATGCGATTTAACGCGATTTCACAGGACTGGTTCATTTCAATATGATTTAACCAAGTAACGGGATGTTCAGGATCCTTGTAATGTGGACATCTAACTGTGTAGTTATATACATGGGTGATTGCAGTCATAGCGTACCTACCTGTTCGAGGATATTGTTGCCATCATAGGCATCGTTTTTGAATTCGGTCAATCATTAATTAAGTCTATTTAGCCTTGATGTTTTTTGACGGAGAAGGATAGTTACTGCATGAAAATTAACCATTTACTTAATCTGTCATGTCTCTATTTAGCATGAGTTTTATGCCAATAACTTTGTGCTAGATCTCAGTTTTGGGTGAAGTTTCGCTTTTGCTGAATTACTGATTAATAAAGCAACAACTTGGTCGTCAGTAAGTCTTATTGAGTGTAAGTGATAAAAAGAGTGAACAGCGGAGTAAATAGGTTAATTAAGCTTTGGTGGGCGTAATACGATTAAGTGGCAGCATAAGTTGTCGCAGAGGAAACGCAGAAGGCAGAATGGACAGAGGCCCATTCGTTAGAACGGGCCTCTCAGCTGGCTTCATCTTTTGCAGGGAAAAAGCGAACTGGGGCCATCTTATCGGATCTGTAACAGTCTGTAACCCACAGAGATCACGTTTTTTATATCATTTCGCTATGAATATTTGAGGTTCAGATCCTTTCTACTTGAATATGCAGATTTGTGAGTGTTTTGTCAGTGCAAAGGTGCATAGACACTGAGTTTTATGTTGGTTTTTGTTACTCAATTTTTAAGATAGCAACCTTGTCGATACCAGTATAAAAAAGGCCCCAATAGTGCAGCGATATTTTGTGCACTATTGGAGCCCAAAACGCATTCATTGGAGGATGAAGTCGTGTTTACGCACTAGCAGGACAATCAGTCGTTATCCAGCAAGTTAGCGCACGATTACAGTGCGATAACTTGCGATTGATAAAGTATGGCGATTACAGCGCACAATTACAGCGCATTAGTAAAGATCTGACAGATCTCCGCATGGGTTGCTTGTTTTGGATTGGTGAATCCACAGGCATCTTTTAACGCGTTATCCGCAAGTGTTGGAATATCTTCCGCTTTTACGCCTAACAAGGTCAGGTTTTCTGGGATCTTAACCGCAACAGACAGTTTTTTGATTGCCGCTATCGCCGCACTGGCACCTTGCTCATCGGTCATGCCAGACACATCCACACCCATAGCCTTGGCAATGTCTTTCAAGCGAGCAGGGACGACCTGGGCATTGTATTCCTGTACATGGGGCAGCAGCAGGGCGTTACATACACCGTGGGGCAGATCGTAGAAACCGCCTAACTGGTGCGCCATCGCATGCACATAACCTAAGCTGGCATTGTTAAAGGCCATACCCGCTAAGAACTGGGCGTAGGCCATTTGTTCACGGGCGTTGATGTCTTGACCGTTTTCAACCGCGTTGGCTAAGTTAGCCTGAATCAATTCCATGGCCTTGATCGCGCAGGCGTCGGTGATCGGGTTGGCAGCAATAGACACATAGGCTTCAACCGCGTGAGTCAGTGCATCCATACCGGTTGCGGCCGTGAGGCTCGCAGGCTTTTTCAGCATGAGCTCAGGGTCATTGACCGACAGCAAAGGCGTAGTGTGCTTATCGACAATCGCCATTTTAATGTGGCGGGCTTCGTCGGTAATGATACAGAAGCGCGTCATTTCACTGGCAGTACCTGCCGTTGTATTAATAGCCACTAATGGCAACTGTGGTTTTGCGGATTGATCTAACCCTTCGTAATCCTTAATGCTGCCGCCATTGGTGGCAACAAGGGCGATACCTTTGGCGCAATCATGGGGTGAGCCGCCACCGAGTGAAATCACAAAGTCACACTTGTTGGCTTTTAACAGGGCTAAACCCGCTTCGACGTTCGTCACGGTTGGGTTAGGTTGTACGCCATCATAGATGGTGGAGGTAATGCCATTTTGACCGAGTTTTTCGGCCACTTCACCGACTAAGCCAATTTTGACTAAGGGTTTGTCTGTCACTATGAGTGCGTGTTTAAAGCCTAAGGTTTTGATGTCACCGATAGCGTCATCCACTGCGCCTTGGCCTAATACGTTGACAGAAGGAATAAAAAATTTAGCAGCCATAAAATCCACCTATTTGCTTGTAAAGATTAAGTTGTGTTCTTTTCTGGTGATCAAGCTACCAATTTGGAGGTAGTGAAAGTGTGAGCTCGATCGAGTTCGGCGCTTATCTGGGGGCAATTTCCCACTAAAGTTGGAACTCGGTAACTAAACTTCGGACTTTTATGACGGGTATTAGTGTTGGCGTACGATATGGTTTTTCTGGGGGAGCGCCCGTGGCGAGGCATTATTTTTGTGTTTTTTTTACTGGTCTTTTTATCTCACTTTTCATCCCACTTTTTAGCTAACATTTGACGGCTCAATTGTTAAATCTAACAGAGGTTAAACCTCATTAATACTCTCATTCGTAGCATTAATTCCAGTTAATTAGTTTGATATCTAATATTAATTTATGCGTACTGCTGTGGTTGCGGTAGGGCCGCAAGTCAAAGAAATCTATACATTTATCTTGTTTTTACACATTAATTCTTTTTTGCATAACTAACTTGTGAGCTTTGTCACTGTGCTATTTTAGGTTGATAGTTACATCACTAATCATTATCATGATTGTTAATTGAACGTTCAATTAACGTCGTTCAGAGTATTGAGAGAGTGGTTATTCCTTGAGTATTTATGCCTAAAGCCGCAATGAAATTGATACGCAGACAGCAGCTTATCGATGCGACATTAGCATCGGTTGCCTTGCATGGATTGCAGCACACGACCATCAACAGCATTAGTCAGTTGGCGGGGATGTCGTCGGGGATCATCAGTCATTATTTCAGTGGTAAGCAGGGCTTGATCCAAGCGACGCTACGCCACTTGCTCGAGCAGTTAAAGCAGGCGTTGCTCAATCGAATCCAAGGACAAGTGTTGGCGCCAACAGAGCGCTTAATGATGATAGTTGAAGCGAATTTTACCGAGTTACAGCGCTCACGAAATGTCACTCACACTTGGCTGAGTTTTTGGGCACAAGCCGTCCACGATCCCCAGTTAGCCCGTTTGCAGAATATTAATAGTCGCCGCTTATACAGCAACTTACATTTTTCCTTTCGGCAAGTGTTGCCCAAAGAGTTTGCCCTGATGGCTGCTGAGCAAACGGCGGCGATGATCGATGGATTTTGGTTACGCAGCGCTTTAAGTGAAACCCCTGAGCAGGATTTTGTTCAGGCCGAAAAATTATGCAAAACCTTTATCCACAATGTGATAAAGCAGCATGGAGTCAAAACATGTCAGTAGAAGTACAGTACAACTTTATTGCGGGTCAGTTGCTCGCTAACGATAGCGGCGAAACCTTCGACGTCGTCAATCCTGCCACTGGGCAATTGGCGTATCGAGTGCAAGTGGCCGATGAAAAAATTCAGCAAGCGGCCATCGAGAGCGCCAAAAAAGGCTTTGCGATTTGGTCTGCCATGAGTGCCACCGAACGCAGTCGTATTCTATTAAACGCGGTTGCGCTATTGCGCGCCCGTAATGATGAGCTCGCGGCAATCGAAGTGTGCGACACAGGTAAACCTTGGCAAGAAGCCTCCGTGGTTGATGTGGTCACAGGCGCAGATGCCATCGAGTTTTTCGCCCATATTGCCCCTGGGCTTGAAGGCGCGCAGCAGCAAGTCGGTGGGGATTTTTATTACACCCGCCGTGAGCCCTTAGGCATTTGTGCTGGGATTGGCGCGTGGAATTACCCATTACAAATCGCCTGTTGGAAGGCCGCTCCTGCCTTAGCCAGCGGCAATGTAATGATTTTTAAACCTTCGGAAGAAACGCCGCTTGGCGCACTGAAATTAGCGCAACTCTTAAGTGAGGCGGGTTTGCCCGATGGCGTATTTAACGTCGTGATGGGCGATGGCAAGGTTGGCGCTTGGTTAACGGGACATCCGGATATTGCCAAAGTGTCTTTCACTGGTGAAGTCGGTACTGGCAAAAAAGTCATGGCCGCGGCGGCAAGTTCATTAAAAGACGTCACTATGGAACTCGGCGGTAAATCACCGCTTATCGTGTTTGACGATGCTGATATCGACAATGCGGTTTCCGGTGCCATGCTCGGTAACTTCTACACCCAAGGTGAAGTCTGCACTAATGGGACGCGAGTGTTTGTCCATGAGTCAGTTTATCCATGCTTTATTGAGAAGCTGCTCGCCCGTACCCAAGCCAATATTGTGGTGGGCGATCCTATGGCGCCAGAGACTAACTTTGGCGCGTTGATCTCCAAAGACCACCAGCAAAAAGTGCTCGATTATATTCAGCAAGGTATCGACGACGGCGCAACTTTGCTCACTGGTGGCACAGCGTTAACGCCAGATAATGCACCCAATGGTTACTTTGTCGCCCCAACCATTTTTACCGATTGCACCGACGAGATGCGCATCTGCCAAGAGGAAATCTTTGGCCCTGTGATGTCGGTACTCACCTTTAAAGATGAAGCCGAAGTGATTGCTCGGGCAAATAATACCGCCATGGGCTTAGCCGCTGGGGTGTTCACTCAAGATATCAGCCGTGCCCATCGAGTTATTCATCAGTTACAAGCAGGTATTTGTTGGATCAATGCCTATGGTGCATCGCCAGCCGAAATGCCAGTAGGTGGGTATAAGCTGTCGGGTATTGGCCGTGAAAACGGTAGCGAGACACTCAAGCATTACACCCAAGTTAAAGCCGTTTACGTGGGTCTACAGCCCTTAGAAAGCCCATTTTAAGGAGGCATTTTGGCCCATTCACTCCAGCAAAAATATTATAACTACATCATAGTCGGCGCCGGTTCTGCAGGGTGTGTGCTCGCTAATCGTCTGTCTAAGGATCCTAAAAACGAAGTGCTGTTATTAGAAACCGGTGGCAGCGATAAGAGCATCTTTATTCAGATGCCGACGGCGTTATCTATTCCGATGAACAGCCCTAAATATGCTTGGCAGTTTGAGACGCAGCCTGAGCCGCATTTAGATAATCGCAAGATGCATTGTCCTCGGGGCAAGGTGCTTGGCGGTTCATCGTCGATTAACGGCATGGTGTATGTCCGTGGTCATGCCAGAGACTTTGATGAGTGGCAGGCGCAAGGGGCGACCAACTGGGATTACAGCCATTGCTTGCCGTATTTTAAAAAGGCAGAAACCTGGGCCTTTGGTGGCGATGAGTATCGCGGCGAGTCTGGGCCGTTAGGCGTGAATAACGGCAACCAGATGCAAAATCCCTTATACCAAGCCTTTGTGGATGCGGGCATCGCGGCGGGGTATTTATCGACCGCCGATTATAATGCAGCGCAGCAAGAAGGTTTTGGCCCTATGCACATGACGGTCAAAAAAGGCGTGCGTTGGTCTACCGCTAATGCCTATTTACGCCCGGCGATGGCCAGACGTAACCTTACCGTGTTGACCCACACTTTAGTGCATAAAGTGTTATTGGAAGGGCAAGCGGCCGTTGGCGTTCGCATTGAGCACAAAGGCAAAGTTGAAGATATTCGTTGTAATAAAGAAGTGATTTTAGCTGCTGGCTCAATAGGTTCGCCGCATTTGCTGCAATTATCAGGCATTGGCGATCCCCAAGTATTGGCCGATGCTGGGGTCGAGTTACAACATGAGTTGCCCGGTGTTGGTCAGAATTTACAGGATCATTTAGAGTTTTATTTCCAATTCAAATGCCTTAAACCGATTTCACTCAATGGCAAGTTAGATCCATTCAGCAAGTTCTTAATCGGTGCCCGTTGGATTTTAGATAAGTCAGGCCTAGGGGCCACGAATCACTTTGAATCCTGTGGTTTTATTCGCTCAAAAGCGGGCCTCGAGTGGCCAGATTTGCAGTACCACTTTTTACCTGCGGCTATGCGCTACGATGGTAAAGAAGCCTTTGCGGGGCATGGTTTTCAGGTGCATGTAGGGCATAACAAGCCTAAAAGCCGTGGTGCCGTGACCTTAGTATCGGCAGATCCTAAAGCGCCGCCTAAGATCCAGTTCAATTATTTACAGCATCCCGATGATATTGAAGGCTTTAGAGCCTGCGTGCGTTTAACCCGTGAGATCATCAATCAAGCGCCATTCGATGAGTATCGCGGTGAGGAAATTCAACCCGGCACGCAAGTGCAAACCGATGAGCAAATCGATGCCTTTGTGCGTCAATCGGTTGAGAGTGCTTATCATCCTTCTTGTTCATGCAAGATGGGCACAGATGCGATGGCCGTAGTGGATCCTGAAACCCGCGTGCACGGCTTGCAGAATTTACGGGTAGTGGATTCTTCTATTTTCCCGACTATCCCGAACGGCAATTTGAACGCGCCGACCATCATGTTGGCTGAGCGCGCCGCGGATATGATTTTAGAGGCTGAGATGTTAGCGCCGGCGGATTGCGCCGTTGTGGTTGCCGACGCTTGGCAAACCACACAAAGAAGCACAGCTACAAGTTAACGGCACAAGTTAACGCCATAAGTGCACAACATGCCTGCTCGGTCCGTCTTATCGATGGACTGGCGGCTTCAATGTTAAGTGACGCATTAATTGATGACTCAAAACTCATTAATTGATTACTGAAAATAAGGGTCATGATTCATTTTATCTAAAGGGTCGGTCAGCCCGCAGTGAGTGTGCAAATGACCGCTTTCACGACTGAACATCTATCAGGGTTTAACTATCGCAGAGCGCTTTTTAAGTAGCGATATTTAAGGCTTGAGGGCAGAGTGCTGCCTTTAAAAATGATTCAGTTTTTATTATTAAATAAAAACATGGAGTTAAATTTTATGGATTCATATCCTCATGCCTACTTATATCCAGTATCGACTGGGGCGGAGTGCACCCTATGACCTGGTTATTATCCGCAGGAATACTGTTCACTTTTGCCGCGATTGCGTTTGTGATTTATCGCTGGGGTAATATTCGCTGTATCGGGGTGACGCCTGTGCGTACGTTTACCTTTATCGCGATTCTGTTCACCTCTGGCCTTGATGTCGGCTTGATCATGTTTCCGCTGACCGAGTTTGCCGGTTACGCCAATGTGGCGGCGAGTCCCGAGTACGGCTTTACCAATCCGCTGGCGATTGAGTTTGGCTTTTGGGCATTTTTGATTTGGGGTTTCTACTTTTTAACCTGTTTCTATTTTTGTGTGATTGAACCTAGGGTGAAGTTTTTCGACATTCCTTGGGTCAAGTTCATCAATAACATTGTGATAATTGGCACCTGTGCTTTTACCGCCTATTTGTTACTCAGCAATTTACCTTGGTATTTACCCGAATTAGGTGATGGTGAAACCATAATCGGTAGCTTCTATTTGATTGTATTTATGGTCATCGCTGCGGCGGTATATTCCAGTACTAGCATACGTTATGTGCGTATTTTGAGCTTATCGAGCACTTGGTTATTTTTGGGTTTAATTGCCATGATGTGGGCCAATGCATTTTTATCGGCTGACTCGAGTGTGGGCGAGTTCTTTACGACCTTTGCCATGCTGGGTGACTACTTCGGCAATATTCAACATTTTGTTTTACCCATCAACGACTACCATGAGTTTTATCTGTTCTGGTGGTTTGCGTGGAGCATTATGATTGGTCAATTTACCTCGCGCTTTGTCGGCGGGATGAGAACCTACCAAGTGTTGCTGGCCATGATGGTGTTTCCGTCTATCCCTATCGCTATCTGGTTCACCGTGCTTTATTACTACAGCGCCAATGGGTTAGATACCTCGGGCTTCTATAATCTGGCGATGGTGATTGTAGGGGTGACCTTTGTGATTAACTCACTCGACTCACTGGTACGCCTGTATACCGACAATCTTAATCTGACGATTGAGCGTTTAGGCAAGCTTAAATATGTCAGCTTTAACTTAGTGTTGCTCTGCAGTCTGACATTACTCTTTCAATTAGACTTTCTTCAAATTCAATGGGTTGGTGCAATCGCACTGGGCCTGATCTTTAGCTGTTTTGGTTACATCATGATGACGCAATTTCAAACAGTTCGTGCCATTGAGCGCTCGCCAAAAGAGAACAAAATCGACTTTACTAAAATTGAGCTAGCTAACTAATGGAAAAATTAATAATGAAATCAAAATGTTTTTATCTTGTCGCCGGCGGATTGTTATTGATGTCGACTGCGGCGAATGCCGGATTATCGGCCACTGTGACGGCGACGTCGGATTACACTTTTAACGGTGTCAGCCAAACGGACAACGGCCCAGCACTGCAAGGCAGTCTGGATTACGGGTTTGATTCGGGCTGGTACGTGGGCGGCTTTACCTCGAACGTCGACTTTGGTGGTAGCGATGATACTTGGTTAGAGCTCGATGCCTATGCGGGTAAGTACTATCAGCTGAATAAACAATTGAGTCTCGATGTTGGGCTGGCCTATTACACCTACCACGGCGATTCCTTCTCCGATGAGTACAACTATCCTGAGCTGTATAGCAAGCTGGGTTATGACACTTCACTTGGCCACTCTGAAGCTAAGTTAACCTACACATGGGACTACTTTGGTTTGGGCGGCGGACATTACACTATGTTGCTCGGCCATACGATTAGCGTTGCCGAAGGCCATGATATTCGCTTCAGTGTTGACCGCTCGACGTCACTCGATGAAGACAAATGGCCATGGGATGGCGGTAAATCCTTTAATCACTTCCGCGTTGCCTATATGACCAGCTGGAGCGGCTTTGATTTCAGCCTTGCTGCTGAAGATACCAGCATGAACTTAGATACCAGTGACGAGCGCCTAGTGTTGTCGGTATCGCGTCAATTCATGTTGTAATCTAAGGGACTTTTACCATAAAAGTGCTTCCTCTTGGTGAGTTCAGTCGCGCTTTCTGGTAAGGTGCACTGGACAACTGGGACGGGACATTATGGAAAAGTACGAACAACTGCTCATTTCGCTGCGTCGAGTGATACGCGCTATCGACATTCATTCTCGCCAGCTGAACAAACATTCAGGTTTAACTGGGCCGCAATTGATGGTGATGCAAAAAATCGCCCAATTGGATGCGCCATTGGCGAAAACTGTGGCGAAAGAGATCACGTTGAGCCCTGCGACTGTGACGACCATTATCGATCGTCTCGAGGGCCGTGGTTTAGTGATCCGTTTGCGCAGTGAGACTGATAAACGTAAGGTGCATTTATACCTTAGCGATGCGGGACGAGCGCTGTTACAGGACTCGCCTAAACCGTTACAGGATCATTTTATTAAGCGTTATCAGAATCTTGAAGAATGGGAGCAGAGTCAATTGCTCTCTGCCGTTGAGCGTATCGCGACTATGATGGACGCCGATAAAATTGATGCGGCGCCTATGCTCTTGGTCGGGAAGATCCAAGGCGACGAGTAATCGTTTAGATCATGTTTTAAATGATTAGACGTTAAAATCGATTAGTTTATAAAATGAAAAAGCACTGAAAATTCAGTGCTTTTTTGCTTTTAACTCGATGTCGTTTAGCTGTGCGTCTTTTACATACTTAAGCTGCAGGGCAGCTTGTTGTAGCCACGGAGTTAATCAGGATTTCTTGTACTGGCGTGTTGGCAAAACCACCGCTACTTTTTGTTGGAACTATGCTTATCTGATCCGCCACATCCATGCCGTCAACCACTTTGCCAAACACGGCATAACCATAATTGCTCGCAGACGAATCCAAATGTGGATTATCTAACACATTGATAAAGAACTGTGATGTTGCAGAATTAGGGTCATCCGTGCGAGCCATGGAGATAGTGCCACGTTTGTTGCTAATACCGACTGCGGCTTCATTCTTGATTGGGGCATCGCCTGGTTTGCTTTTGAGCCCTGTGGTAAAACCGCCGCCTTGGATCATAAAGTTATTAACGGTTCTATGGAATAAGGTGCCGTTATAGAAAGACTTATCAACATACTGCTTAAAGTTTTTACCTGTGATTGGCATGTTCGTTAAGTCAATGGCGAGTGTGATATCGCCTTTTGTGGTTTTCATTAAATAACATACATCCGCAGCTAAGGCTGGCGGAGTGGGATCGGGCGTCGGTGGCGTCGGCGTTAGATCACCATCTGTACTTCCTTCACAACCGGTTAAGGCTATGCAGCCGACAAACAGTAATCCTGATAACTTCTTCATTTCATATCCTTATTCTCAATCATCATTGGGGAGTTTCTGCTTTAGCGTTCCATCGAGCGAGCCTTTGGCGGATAAGCGAGGGCATAGCAGGCTCCATGAATTTAATGTTGTTATTATGTTTCTACGCTGTAGCGAGATGAGATGTTGACAGAGGAGAGATAGGCTGTTCAAGTTATAAAGTGTAATTGATACAAAGTGTTGCACCGAACTCCTTAGTCGATATGTTTTGGGTCTTATTCATTGGGTTTTAGTTCGAATGCTATGACATATAAATGTCTTACGCCTGTCATGTTATTTCTATGCCTTAGTTCCCTGCTTAGTGCTTGTCTTTTGTAACTGCCTCTCGTTACTGCTTTTCGTCAAGGCCTTGAGAAGCATGCTTGCCCTCTTGCTGAACGCATGCCCCAAGTTGGTGCGTTCCATGTTTATTATTTCGATTGTCACTGCGCGCGAACTTAACTGAGTGCTTCTAGTAAGTTACTGATTTTTTGAAAAAGTTTTTTGTTATTTCTCTGAAATATTTATGTCATCTTCTTGTTACTTTTGGTTGGCATGGTTACTGTATATCTAAAGCTATGGATGAGCGGTCGCGGGGGCGACAAAATATGGGGCTGGAAAAGTTGCTGTATTTGCGGGGGGTTGGAGCAGAATTTACTGATTGTTTTGGCCAAGAGATCCATATTTCCGAGGTAGACAGGCAAGGTATCTTGACCTGTATGTTACAGGGAAAAAACACTGTGGCAGGGACTGCCATTGATGCTTCTGCTACAGAGGCGTTATCGAGTGATGCTGGGCTGACTAACGTCGATGCGGTATTGACCGAAGCGCTGATCGCCTCACAAATTGACTTGCTGGATGCCCGTCCTTGGACTCAGGTGTTGCCCGAATTCCATTGGTGTTTTGTGGATGAACCTTGGATAAGCCTTTGTTTACCTGAAACCTATACTTCAGATCTGAGTGTGGCGATTGAATGCGAACAGGGTGAGTCTATCGTATTTGATGTGCCGTTCTCGGCGCTTAAGTCGATTGGCGATTACCGCATTGAACAAACGCTTTATCTCCACTATCGCCTTGATCTTACGCAACTGGGATTAGCACGCCTCGATTTAGCTGAGGCTAAGACCCAAGCTTCCCCTGAACATTCAATGCCCGCTGAGACTGAGGCGGTGAATTTAGCGTCTTATTTCCTGAGCAGCCAAGAGTTCACTAACAACCCTGCCTTAATCAAAAACCAAGACTCATTTGCGCATGCAGCTGACAAAAATGCGAGTGATTTCTCTGTGTTAGGTTTGGGCTTTCATCGTATAGCTTTAAGCTTAAAACATGCCCTAGAGATAAGTGCACCAGCGCCAAGCTCAGCGCTACAGAGCAGTGTGACGGCAGAGGCTGATACCAGCACTTTGTTTTCTGGCACCTTAATGGTCGCACCGCGGGCCGCTTATCAAGGCGTACTCACGGCTGTCGCCCAAGGTAAACGCCATAAACCTTGGGGGATCAGCGTTCAACTCTACAGTTTACGAAGCGAGAGCCAATGGGGCATTGGTGACTTTGGCGATTTAGAACAACTGATCGCGCTGGTGGCGGCGCAGGGCGCGGATTTCATTCAACTCAATCCCTTGCATGCCCTCGACATTGCGGCGCCAGAGCATCCGAGTCCCTATAGTCCGTGCGATCGCCGCAGACTTAATCCTCTTTATATTCAATTACAAAGCGTTCCTGAATACCAAGCACTTACCACTGAATTTTCAAGCGCGACTTGGATAGAGGCCATCGCCTTACTGAATCGTGACAATTGGCTCGATTATCCTAAGGTGAGTGAGCTCAAATACCGTGCCTTTGAGCAGTTATATCGCGTTTTTTGTGAAACCCATTTAGCAAACGACACGCCCAGAGCGCAAAGATTCCATGAGTTTGTGCGTGAGCAGGGCACTGCGCTGCAAGAGTTTGCTCAAGCGGAATACTTACGTAGCCCAAAAGCGTTTGTACAAGAGGAAGGTTTCTATCTTTACCTGCAATTTGTGGCCGAAAACCAGTTACACCTTTGCCAGCTAAAAGCGAAAGAAGTGGGCATGGGGCTGGGATTGATCCGTGATTTGGCCGTTGGCGCAGCGCTGCAGGGCAGTGAAGTACAGGCCAATGCCGAGCAGTTTTGTTTGAATGCCAGTATCGGCGCACCGCCCGATCCCTTTGCACCCCAAGGGCAAAATTGGGGCTTAACGCCCCTCGATCCGGTGAAGTTAAAACAACATAATTTCAGTCATTTTATCGCCTTGATCCGCGCCAATATGGAAAGCTGTGGCGCCTTGCGTATCGATCACGTGATGGGCTTACTGCGCCTCTGGTGGTGGCCACTGGATAAACAACTCGGCCACGGTGCCTATGTGTATTATCCCGTTGAAACCATGCTCGCTATCGTTTGCCTTGAGAGTCAACGCGCCCGCTGTGTGGTGATTGGTGAAGACTTAGGTCTAGTGCCACCGGACATTATTCATCGTCTCTACACTTCTGGCATTTACTCCAACGAATTGTTCTATTTCTGCAAAGACCATCAAGGCTTTAAATCACCGGATCAATACAAGTCCCAGAGCCTGATGATGCTGGCGAACCATGATGTACCGACCTTAGTGGCTTGGTGGTGTGGCAGCGATTTGCACCTGCGTCGACAGTTATCCCTGTTTGAAACTGACGACCAATTGGGTGAGGCGCTGGCTGGGCGTGAACATGAAAAGCAGCAGCTTATTTCACTGTTAGTCGCTCAAGGTCTGTTAGCCGAGGTGACGATAGCCGAACTCGATATTCAAACCTTGCTCACGGCTTGGATGACCCTAGGGGCTCGCGGAAATAGTGCGCTGTACAGCGTGCAACTGTGTGATTTATTAGCCGATCGCCATGCGGTGAACATTCCCGGCACTTGGCTCGAATATCCTAACTGGCAGCGGCGCTTGCCGCTGAGTTTAACGCAAGTGTCGGCTTCGCCGGAGATACTGCAGCGATTACAAAATATCGCTGCGGCGAGACAGCTGCCGAGCTAATGCTGCTGATCCAGTGCCACATTAAGCCATCCCTAAAGGTTCGATGTTTAGGGTGTGCTATGCGGATAAAGAGTGCCAATTTGCAAGTTTAATTGACTGATAAACGGAAGAAAAATGATGACTCAAGCCAATGCCTATTTTTACGATGGCGCCGACGTCGCCCTACTTAATGGTCAATACACTGATGTTTTTTCGCTCTTGGGTATGCACAGTGCCAACGAGGGTAAGGCATTAATTGTTCGTTGTTTTTTACGTAATGCAATCAGTGTGGATGTGATCAGCATTAAAGATGGCCGCAAAGTAGCGAGTCTGGACAAAGTTAACGAGCAGGGATTGTTCGCCGGTACGCTGGGGCGACGCGTCAAACCGTTTCTCTATTTGCTGCGGGTAGAATACCCCCTGTGTCAGCTAGATATAGTCGACCCTTATCAGTTTGATTCACTGCTCAATAGTGACGATATTTACCTGTTTGGTGAAGGCAGCGCCGAGCGCGCCTATGAGTTTTTAGGCGCCAACTGGCGTCAGACCCAAGGCGTTGAAGGTGTGCATTTTTGTGTGTGGGCACCCAATGCCAAACGGGTCTCTGTGGTGGGGGATTTCAACCATTGGGACGATACTTGCCATGTAATGCGCCAACATCTTGCCAATGGTTTGTGGGAGCTATTTCTGCCTAATGTGGTTGAAGGCGCCCACTATAAGTTTGATTTGGTTTATCAAAATGGTGAGCGTCATACCAAGTCCGACCCCATGGCGACTCAAATGGAATGCGCGCCCCATAATGCTTCTATCGTGCCCCCAAAAGCCCATCACAGTTGGAATGATACCGCTTGGATGAGTAAGCGAGCGGCGACTGCTTGGCATAAAGCGCCCATGTCGGCCTACGAAGTGCACTTAGGTTCGTGGCGTCGTAAGGGGGATCAAGGCGAGCAATATCTTGATTATCAAGACTTGATTGAACAGCTTATTCCCTATGTGAAGGAGCAAGGTTTTACCCACATTGAACTGATGCCGATCAGCGAGTTTCCCTTCGATGGTTCGTGGGGATATCAGCCTGTGGGTCTCTATGCACCGACCCACAGATTTGGTGATGCCAATGGATTAAAGGCCTTTGTGGATGCCTGCCATCAGGCGGGAATTGGAATCATCCTCGATTGGGTGTCGGCGCATTTTCCTAAGGATCCCCACGGCTTAGTGCGTTTCGATGGCACTTGTTTGTATGAGCATGAAGATCCTCGCAAGGGCACACATCCCGATTGGGATACCTTGATTTATAACTATGATCGCGGTGAAGTGCGCAGCTTCTTGTTGAGTAATGCCTGTTACTGGCTGCGGGAGTTTCATTTTGATGGTCTGCGTCTCGATGCCGTGTCTTCTATGTTGTATCTCGATTACAGCCGCGAGCCGGGCCAATGGCTGCCCAATGCTTATGGTGGTCGGGAGAATCTCGAAGCCATCAGTTTCTTACAGATTTTGAATCAACGCCTGTACCAAGCTTTCCCCGGCATTTGCATGATCGCCGAAGAGTCTACCGCTTTTGCGGGGGTGACTAAGCCGACGGATCAGCAAGGTCTCGGCTTTGGCTTTAAATGGAATATGGGCTGGATGAACGACAGCTTAAGCTACTTAGGCCGAGATCCGCTTTACCGCCAATTCCACCATCATCAATTGACCTTCAGTTTGATGTACGCCTATACCGAGCAATTTATGTTGTCCGTGAGTCACGATGAAGTGGTTCATGGCAAGGGCTCGTTGCTACATAAAATTCCCGGTGATGATTGGCAGAAATTTGCGACCCTGCGTGCATATTACGGTTTTATGTGGGGGCATCCCGGTAAGAAATTACTCTTTATGGGCTGCGAGTTTGGTCAGCGAAATGAGTGGAACCATAACCAGAGTTTAGATTGGCACTTATTGGCCTATGAACCGCACCAAGGTGTGCAACGTTGGCTTAAAGATCTCAATCACTTATATCAAGCCATGCCTGCCTTATCGGTTCAGGATTACGAGGGAGCAGGATTCAGTTGGCTAGATTGTGAAAATAGCCGGGATAGCATCTTTACCTTTGTGCGTTACGGTTTAGCGGGTGATGCGCCGTTAGTGTTTGTCATCAATATGACGCCCCAATTGCACACTGGGTTCCGTATTGGTTTGCCCTTGGCGGGGGATTACCGCGAATACCTGAATAGCGATAGCCAGATTTATGGTGGCAGTAACCAAGGTAATGCGGGCACTGTCGTTGCTGAGTCGCTGCCGTGGCAGGGCATGGCGCAGAGCGCGCTGATCACTGTGCCGCCCTTGGGTTGCCTAGTGATAGGGCCTGCAACTGGATTGGCTGAGGCGAACTAGTATGCAAAAGCCCACGGCTGATGATATCAAGCTCAACCCTGACGCTAAACATAACCCTTCTCAAAATGAGAAATGGGCCTTGGGCGCAGGTGAGCCTTTTCCGCTCGGTGCGAGTGTCGAGAGGGATGGCGTCAACTTTGCGTTATTTTCAGCTAACGCGACAGCGGTCGAGTTATGCCTATTTGATGACAATGGCGAGCAAGAAGTCGCGCGGATTGCGTTAACTGAACAAACCCAGCAAATCTGGCATGTGTTTGTGCAGGGGCTTAAAGCGGGGCAACTCTACGGCTATCGCGTTTATGGCTCCTATGAGCCTCAGCTTGGCCACAGATTTAACCCCAATAAGTTATTGCTCGACCCCTATGCGCGCCAGCTGGTCGGTGAATATATCGACCATGAGTCTAACTATGGTTACGAGCTGAATCACAAGGATGAAGACTTATCTTTCAGTAAGTTAGATAACGCTGCCTATGTCCCAAAATGTAAAGTCGTGGACATTCGTCCATTAATCGACATCGCCGCTAAGCAGTCGATTCAGCCCGTTGCGACGAGGTTTCAGCCTAAACCCCTAGAGCGCAGCATCATTTATGAGATGCACGTTAAAGGCTTTACGGCGGCGCATCCTGAGATTGAGCCTAATAAACGCGCCACCTTTGCGGGCTTGGCGACTCAGCCTGCTATCGATTATTTGGCCGAACTTGGGGTGACGTGCGTCGAGTTACTCCCAGTACAGGCCTTTTTTACTGAACCATTTTTGCTCGAGAAAAAGCTTACCAATTATTGGGGTTACAACAGTATTGGCTTTTTTGCCCCTGAGCCGAGTTATCTGTCATCCGACGATATTGGTGAGTTTCGCGCTATGGTGGATGCACTCCACGGTGCGGGTATCGAAGTGATCCTCGATGTGGTCTATAACCACAGCGCCGAGGGCAGTCGACTTGGGCCAACCTTTAGTTTTCGTGGCATAGATAATCTCAGTTATTACCGCCTGCATCCGAATGATAAGCGTTTTTACATTAACGATACGGGATGCGGAAACACCTTAAATATCAACCATCCACGTATGTTGCAGCTCGTGCTTGATTCGCTGCGTTACTGGGTAGAAATCATGGGCGTCGATGGATTTCGATTCGACTTAGCGGCCTGCCTAGGTCGCGAGGCCTATGGTTTTGATCCCGGCTCAGGTTTCTTCGATGCGCTGTTGCAAGACCCTGTGTTGTGCCGAGTAAAATTGATTGCTGAGCCTTGGGATATTGGCCCTGGCGGTTATCAATTAGGTAATTTTCCCGTGGCTTTTAGCGAGTGGAATGACAGATACAGAGACACTATGCGCCGCTTCTGGCGCGGCGATCACAGCATGTTGCCCGAATTTGCCAGGCGGTTTCACGGCTCAGGGGATTTCTTCGAGCATGGCGGCCGTCCACCCGCGACCAGTCTTAATTTTCTAACCAGTCACGACGGTTTTACCCTCAAAGATTTAGTGAGTTATACCCAGCGCCACAACTTAGCGAATGGGGAAGATAATCGCGACGGCCACCAAGAAAACTTCAGCCATCATTATGGGATTGAAGGGGAAACCGAAGATAGCGCAATTCTGGCACTTCGCAGTCGTCAACAACGTAACTTATTGACTACGCTATTTTTATCCCAAGGTGTGCCTATGTTGTTGAGCGGCGATGAAACGGGCCGCACCCAGCAAGGTAACAATAATGCCTATTGCCAAGACAATGAACTGAACTGGTTTGATTGGTCGGCAAAGGGCATGGACACTGAGCTGTTAGCCTTTACTCAGCAGCTTATCGCCCTGCGCAAACGTTTCCCGTTGTTATGCGCTAAACGCTTCATTCATGAACAGTTATTGGCCGAATCTTTAGCCGATACCGGTGCTCGCTTAGATTGGTTTAGTCGTCAAGGTGAGCAAATGACCAAGAGCCTGTGGACTGAGTCTATGTGCCGCAGTTTATCTGTAGTGCTTTCTGGTGACTTAGAAGGCCAAGGTAAGCAGCAAGCTCTATTGTTGATGGTCAATGCCGACGATAATCCTTTGGCATTTACGCCGCCGACTTTTGAGCACTTGAGTCCGTGGCAATGCCTGATCCATACCCAAACTGAGCCGCTGGATGCTCAGATCTCTACGACGCGATACTTGCTGCAAGATCGCAGTCTCATGCTTTTTCATGCTGATTTGATTTTCAAGAAATGAAGGAATTAACTATGACTGACGAAAGCGAACTGAGTCCAAATACCAGCGAAAAAACCGTATCATCCGCGCCAAAAGCGGCAAGTAAGAAGGCGCCAGCTAAGCGTCAGGCCAAACCTAAAGTCGTTGAACCCTGCGAGCCCTGCGATGCCTTGCCCGCTTCTTTTGAGCGCCATTTACGTTATGGACTCAGCCGTGGCGAAGGCGTGAGCTGCGAATTATTTCAAGCGCTGGCCTATAGCGTCAAAGAACAGATGCTAGACAATTGGCGTCAGACCCGTGTGGATGACAGCCATTTTCAGCGCAAGCAAGTGGCGTATTTATCCCTTGAGTTTTTGATGGGCAGGGCGCTGGGCAATGCACTGCTGAGTTTAGATTTACAACAAGATAGCCGTGATGCCTTGAGCAACTATGCAGTATCGCTGGAAGAGTTAGAAGAAGCCGAACATGATG
The DNA here is from genome assembly GCF_900456975.1 of Shewanella baltica. Taxonomy (NCBI): domain Bacteria; kingdom Pseudomonadati; phylum Pseudomonadota; class Gammaproteobacteria; order Alteromonadales; family Shewanellaceae; genus Shewanella; species Shewanella baltica. Next base: position 3,234,388 of record NZ_UGYM01000002.1, on the reverse strand, counting down.
CCGGTTTAGGTAATGGCGGCCTAGGTCGATTGGCGGCGTGTTTCCTTGATAGCTGCGCCAGCATGGACTTATCCGTGACGGGTTATGGCATACGTTATGAATATGGCATGTTCGCCCAGAAGATAGTCGACGGTTATCAGGTTGAGCGTCCCGACCGTTGGCTGCGCGAAGGCAATCCGTGGGAAGTGCGCGTGCCGACCCACAACGTGACAGTGCCGTTTTTTGGCCACACGGAATCCTATGTCGATAAACAGGGTCGCAGGCACATTATTTGGGTTGAAACCCAAGATGTGCTCGCCGTCGCCTATGACATGCCAGTTCCCGGTTATCGCAATGGACGGGTGAATACCCTGAGATTGTGGAAGGCCGAAGCGACCGATGATTTTGATTTAGCTGAGTTTAATCAAGGCGACTACACAGAAGCCGTGGCCCGTAAAAACTTGGCCGAGCAGATCACTATGGTGCTCTATCCCAATGATGCGAGCGAGAACGGCAAAGAGCTGCGATTACGTCAGCAATACTTTTTATCCTCCGCCAGTTTGCAAGATTTGCTCAAACGTTGGGTGAGTCGTCATGGTCATGATTTCACCCAGTTTGCCGCTAAAAATGTGATGCAGCTGAACGACACTCACCCCAGCATTGCCGTGCCTGAGTTGATGCGGTTATTGATCGACGAATACGGTTTGGAATGGGACAGTGCGTGGGCGATTACCAGCCAGACCATGGCGTACACTAACCATACCCTATTGCCAGAAGCACTAGAGCGTTGGCCCGTGCGTATGATGGCGCAGATGCTGCCGCGTATTTTAGAAATCATTTATGAAATCAACGCCCGCTACTTAGATTTAGTCGCCCACCATTGGCCGGGGGACGCTAGCAAACTGGCGAGTATGTCGATTATTCAAGATGGCCCCCATCCCCACGTGCGCATGGCATATCTGGCGATTGTGGCGAGTTTTTCGGTCAACGGCGTCGCGGGTTTACACACGCAACTGCTTAAATCTGGGTTGTTTAAGGATTTCTATGAGTTGTGGCCGCACAAGTTTAATAACCGCACCAATGGCGTGACCCCAAGGCGTTGGCTTGCCCATTGTAACCCTGCTTTAGCTAAGTTATTGACCGCCCATTTAGGTAAAGAATGGGTGACAGATTTGAGTCAGTTAACGGCGCTCAATGCCCTCACGCAGGACACGGCGTTTATCCAAAAATGGCGTGATGTGAAGCAAGCCAACAAAGCTTTGCTGGCGAAGATGATTGCTAAGGAATGTGGCGTCGAGTTCGATCCATCTATGCTGTTTGATGTGCAAGTGAAGCGTATTCACGAATATAAACGTCAACTGCTCAATATCTTACATGTGGTCCATCTCTATCATCAGATCCAACAAGGCCACACCGAAAACATGGTGCCACGTTGCGTGTTGATCGGCGGTAAAGCGGCGCCCGGTTACTTTATGGCTAAGTTGATCATCAAGCTCGCCAGCAATGTCGCCCACATGGTCAATTCCGATCCTTTGGTGACGCCTTACCTACGTTTTGCTTTCTTACCCAATTACAACGTCAGCGCCATGGAAAAAATCTGCCCGGGAACGGATTTGTCCGAGCAAATTTCGACCGCGGGTAAAGAAGCATCGGGCACGGGCAATATGAAGTTCATGATGAACGGCGCACTGACGATTGGCACTATGGATGGCGCCAATATCGAGATGTTAGAGGAAGTGGGTTCAGAGAACTTCTTCCTGTTTGGACTCAATGCAGAGCAGGTCTCAGAGGTACGCAACCACTATCATCCGCGCAGCATTATTGACGATTCACCGGCGTTATCTGAGGTGATGAAGTTACTCAAAAGTGGTCATTTCAATCTGCTGGAGCCGGGGATTTTCGATCCTATTATTGCCGCCATCGAAAGCAGCGACGATCAATGGATGACGGCCGCCGATTTCGACAGTTATCGAGTCGTGCAAGAAGCCGTGGCGCGGGCCTATAAAGATCCGCAGGTTTGGACGCAGATGAGTATTCGCAATACCGCCGCCAGCGGGCGTTTTTCGAGTGATGTGACGATCGCGGGTTATCGCGATGAAATTTGGAAACTGTAAGGGCTGGGCTCTGGGTTATAAGTCCTCTTGTTATAGCGGACGAGTATAAGGTTAAGTGTTTGAAAGGAATGCAGCAATCAATGGAAGGAATGGGGAATGCAAGTGAGAAATACTCAGGGGAATACGGCAGTTTCTGCCGTATCGAGAAGCCATTTATGGGCAATCAGTTTGCCGATTTCGGAGTAAGAGCCTATGTCTAATGTTCGTTATATCAGTAATTTAACTCGTGAAACCTATGCGTTGATTTTAGCTGGTGGGCGCGGGTCTCGCTTGCATGAACTCACGGATTGGCGTGCTAAACCGGCGCTGTATTTCGGTGGTAAGTTTCGTATTATCGATTTTCCGTTGTCTAACTGCATCAACTCGGGTATTCGCCGCGTGGGTGTGGTCACACAGTACAAGTCGCATTCCTTGATCCGCCATGTAATGCGCGGTTGGGGCCATTTTAAGAAAGAGTTAGGCGAGTCGGTGGAGATTTTACCCGCCTCACAACGCTATTCGGAAAACTGGTATCAAGGCACCGCCGATGCGGTATTCCAAAACATCGACATCATTCGCCATGAGCTGCCTAAATACGTAATGGTATTGTCGGGCGATCACGTGTATCGCATGGATTATGCGGGGTTATTAGCCGCCCATGCCGAGTCGGGCGCAGATATGACAGTCTCATGCCTTGAAGTGCCGATTGCCGAAGCGGCGGGTTCGTTTGGGGTGATGGAAGTCGACGAAGAGATGCGCATTTTAGGCTTTGAAGAAAAGCCGCAGCAGCCTAAACATTCTCCGGGTAATCCTGAAATGTGTTTAGCATCTATGGGCAACTATGTGTTTAACACTGAGTTTTTGTTTGACCAGCTCAAGAAAGATGCCCTAAACGAAAGCTCAGATCGGGATTTTGGTAAGGATATTATTCCTGCGATCATCGAAAAACATAATGTGTTCGCCTATCCCTTTAAGAGCGCTTTCCCGAACGAGCAAGCCTATTGGCGCGATGTGGGGACGCTAGACTCTTTCTGGCAAGCGAATATGGAACTGTTATCGCCCACGCCAGCACTGAATTTGTACGATGCGAAATGGCCAATTTGGACTTTCCAAGAACAATTGCCTCCCGCTAAATTTGTGTTTGATGACGATGACAGACGCGGTATGGCGTTGGACTCGATTGTCTCGGGCGGTTGTATTATTTCGGGTGCGACTGTGCGCCGTAGCGTATTGTTTAACGAAGTACGTGTCTGTTCCTATTCATTGGTTGAAGATTCAGTGGTGCTACCCGATGTGGTCGTGCTGCGGCATTGCAAAATCAAGAATGCGATACTCGACCGTGGCTGCATTATTCCCGAAGGCATGGTGATAGGTTATAACCATGATCACGACCGAGCCAAAGGCTTTAGAGTGTCGGAAAAAGGCGTCACCTTAGTGACCCGTGACATGCTAGGTTTACCAGTGGGTTATGAATAGCATTGCAATTCATTCTTTGAGTCGAGAAGCATAATGAGCACAAACGGCTTAGGAACGGGCTTAAGTTCGAGCTTTAAGTACACAGCTAAGTGCTTAGATTAAGTACTTAGATTAAGCTCTCAGATTAAGCCCTTAGATTTAGCGCTTAGGTACAGTCAGCTTATTAATAAGCCGCTGAAATGAAGTAGCGGGAGTATCCAATTAATTGAAACAACGCATTTTAATGGTCGCGGCTGAAAACGGTGCCCTTGCGGGCGCCAAGGTTGGCGGTATGGCGGATGTGATCCGTGACTTACCCGACGCTTTGGCGGGTGTGGATTTGTGCGCCGATGTGATTATGCCAAGCTATGGCTTTTTGACTGCGGTCGCGAATCAACCCCAAGATTTGGGTGAGTTAACCGTGGCCTTTGGCGGCCGATTGGAGCGGGTGCATGTGTTTGCCATGCCCCATCCTCAAGTGCCAGAGGCGATGATTTATTTGCTCGAACATGCATTATGGCAATCCGTTCCTGGGCAAATTTATAGCCAAGGCAGCGCCGAGCGTCCTTTTGCCGACGATGCAACTAAGTTTGCTTTCCTTTGCGCGAGTGTCGCCACGGCATTAGCTACGGGTCGAGTGCCAATGCCAGCTGTGCTGCATTTACATGATTGGCATGCGGGCTGCTTAGCCATGCTTAGGGCGTTTGTGCCTGAGTTCAGCGCTCTCAAAGAAATTGAGTGTGTGTTCTCCATCCACAATTTGGCGCTGCAGGGGATACGTCCCCTAAGCCAAGACTCGTCCTCGTTTGCGGCTTGGTTTCCCGAGCTATTTGCGTCTTTAACACTGGGGCAAAAACAGCTGATCACCGATCCCCGTTATCCCCACTGCGTTAACCCAATGCGCATGGGGATAGTGCTGAGCGATAAAGTGCATTTAGTCTCACCCAGTTACGCCAAAGAAGTGTTGCAGCCGTCCAAGTCTGAGGCGGGATTCTTTGGGGGCGAAGGGCTAGAACATGACTTACAGCTCAAGGCTAATGATGGCAAAGTGGTGGGGATTTTAAATGGCTGTGTATATTCGTCAGTATCGGATTTACCCGCTAAGCCACCTGCGCGTATTCAAGTACCCGAGTTCAAGCAATTGCTCAGTGCGATTGAGACTGCGTTAGTGCAATGGCAGGGACGTCAAACCCAAGTGAGCGGCGTAGATATGATTGCCTTTGCGCGCACGCAAGCCCATTGGCGTCAAGCGATGGCAGAGCAAGTACCGAGTCTGTTACTCACTTCGGTAGGCCGTTTGACCGATCAAAAAGTCTTACTGCTGCGCCATCAATTGCCCTCGGGCTCATTTGTGCTTGAGACCTTGCTTAACGCGTTGAAGCTAACAAAACCGACGGCGCTGCTGATTTTACTCGGCAGCGGCGATGCATCGATTGCTAAGTCCTTTCAAGCGTTAGGGGCTAAATACGATAACCTATTATTTTTGCAGGGATATAACGAGGCGTTATCCGAAGCGCTGTATCAGCATGGCGATCTCTTCTTGATGCCAAGCTCCTTTGAGCCCTGTGGTATCAGTCAAATGCTCGCGATGCGCGCCGGACAGCCTTGTTTAGTGCATGGTGTGGGCGGATTGAAGGATACCGTTAAGGATGGCGTAACTGGCTTTGCTTTTAACGGCAATAGCTTAGACGAGCAAGCCGAAGCATTTTTGCAAAGGTTGATGCAAGCCATTGCTTGTTTCGAGGGGAAAACATGGCCAAAGGTGCGTGCGGCGGCCATGGCACAGCGTTTTGACTGGCATTCCATTGCTGAACAATATCGTCAACAACTCTATTGCAAAGTGTGATGCAGCATATACAAAGTGTGATGTGGTAAAAGGAATTAGCGCATGATTTCTAAGTGATTCTGCTACACTAGTGAGGGGAATGTTAAAATTGTATCAAGCCCCCTCATTTATTGGAGTCGCTCTCTGAGTCATGGATAAAGGTATTCTCTTTCCGTTAGTGCAAAATGCGGCTTTGCTGCTGGCGTTGGTATTTTTGTACGACGTGATCCCTAAAAAGCATCAGCGGCAGTATTTCTTACTGTGGCGTATCATTATTGGGATGCTCATCGGTGGTATTGGTATCACCATCATGAGCACGCCTTGGATATATCAACCGGGCGTTTTTTTCGATACTCGCTCGGTTATCCTCTGTATTTCAGGCCTCTTTTTCGGTGGTTTGCCAACCTTTATTGCTGTAGTGATGACGGCGCTATATCGCATCAGTATTGGTGGCGCTGGGATGTGGATTGGCGTCGGCGTGATAGTGTCATCCGGGTTAATCGGGGTGATTTGGCGTCAATATCGTAAATCCTATCTCGCGAACATTTCAGGTGGAGAAATCTTTCTCTTCGCCTATGCTGTCCATATCGTGATGTTGTTGTGGTTCGTATTTTTACCTAATGGCATAGGAATGCCCTTACTCGAACAAGTCACCCTACCTGTGCTCACCATTTTCCCTATTGCGACTTGGCTGCTGAGCCGCCTGTTGTCACGGCGTTTTGAGTTAGAACGTGATGAACAAATTCGTCTACAGGACGATTTTCTATTTCGCAGCCAATTCAACGCGGGCAACATTGGTATTGCGATAACGGGGATTGACCAAAAGTGGATAAAGGTGAATCCACGTTTATGCCAAATGCTCAAATATTCAGAGGCTGAATTGCTGCGGATGACGTGGGTGCAAATCACCCATCCCGATGATTTAGAAACCGATGCGCTGAAATTTGAGCTTATGCTGCAAGGCGATATCGATAATTACGAGATGGATAAGCGTTTTATTGTGAAAGACGGCAGCGTGGTTTACACCCATATGACAGTCGCCTGCAAACGGGGGGGCAATAACGCCGTGTTGCTTGTTATTGCTGGATATTTAGATATTACTGCCCAAGCCTTTGCCGACCAAGAGGTACTTGCTAGTCGTGAGCAACTCGAACTGGTGCTGAGCAGTAGCGATCTTGGGGTATGGGATTGGGATATTCGTCATGATCGTATCGAACGTAACGCCCGCAGCGCCGATATTCTTGGCTGCGATGTGGATATGCTCAACGCCAACAGTCGCCAATGGATGGACGCGATTGTCGCCGAAGATAGGCCTAAAGTGTTGCACTCGATTGAGGCCCATATTCGCGGCGAAACGGCGCAACATAAGATGGAATATCGCCTAAATACACTCAATCGCAAAGTGCGCTGGATTTTAGACACAGGTAAAGTGGTGAGCCGCGACGCCAACGATAATGCCCTACGGATGTGCGGAACCTATACCGATATTACCGACGCAAAACTTATCGAAGAATCGTTGAAATTGTCGGCGCTGGTATACGACAACAGCTCAGAAGCCATGAGTGTACTCGATGAAAAGGGCGTGATCATTACCGTTAATGCCGCCTTTAGTGTGATGACCGGCTATCGTGAATTTGAAGTACGGGATCAACATATTCGGCTGCTTTATTGTGACCTCAATGGCCGTGATTTTTACACTCAAATGAACAATGAGATCCGTGAAAAGGGCCAATGGCAAGGGGAAATGTGGCAGCGGCGCAAGAACGGCGAGGAATATGTCATCTGGTTAACCATCAATACCATCAATGACAAAGAAGGCCATCCCTATCGGCGGGTGGCGCTGTTTTCTGACATTACCGACAAGAAGCAAAATGAGCATCTGATCTGGAAGCAAGCCAACTACGATACGCTGACAGGCTTGCCCAATCGGCGCATGTTATTGGAGTATTTAAGCAGCGAAGTGAAAAACGCTGACCGCAATCGCAATCACTTTGCCTTATTGTTCTTGGACTTAGATTTCTTTAAAGAAGTGAATGACACCTTAGGCCATGCCATGGGCGATTTACTGCTGATAGAAACCGCGAGCCGCTTAAAATCCTGCGTGCGTGATGCCGATGTTGTCGCGCGTCTTGGCGGCGATGAATTTACTGTAGTGTTAAGTTCGATGGAAGATCATAAGGGCATTGAGCGTGTTGCCGAGAATATTCTGCGGCGAATTGCCGAGCCCTATGTGCTGGGGGAAGAAACAGCTTACATCAGCGCCAGTATTGGGATCACTTTGTATCCCGATGATTCGACCAGTATTGAAGGACTGCTTAAGCATGCGGATCAGGCTATGTATGCGGCGAAAGATCAAGGCCGCAATCGTTTCAACTATTTCACCCCGTCGATGCAGGAATACGCCAAATACCGCATGCGCTTGATCCAAGATTTGCGTCAAGCGGTCGCCAATAAAGAATTTGAACTGCATTATCAGCCAATTGTTGCCTTAGCGACGGGGGAAGTGACTAAGGCCGAGGCCTTGATCCGCTGGCACCATGCTGAGCGTGGCGCTGTGTCACCCGCCGAGTTTATTCCGGTGGCGGAAGACACTGGGCTGATTGTTGAAATTGGTAATTGGGTGTTTGAGCAAGCCGCGCGTCAAAGTGCGGCATGGCGCCATGAGTTAGGGGTTGAAATCCAAATCAGCGTTAACAAATCCCCAATCCAATTTCGCGATGAAGGCACACTGCTCAATGATTGGTTGAAGTTGTTGCAAGATCTCAATATCACGGGCGCGGGCGTGTGCGTTGAAATTACCGAAGGCTTGTTATTGGACGCCAGTATGGGCGTGACCGAAAAACTACTGGCCTACCGTGATGCGGGCGTGCAAGTGTCGTTGGACGATTTTGGTACTGGTTACTCGTCACTCGCCTATCTGAAAAAGTTTGATATCGATTATCTTAAAATTGATCAATCTTTTACCCGCCATATTGATACCGATTCAAACGATCAAATTCTCTGTGAGGCGATTATTGTGATGGCCCACAAGTTGGGGATGAAAGTGATTGCTGAAGGTGTCGAAACCGAGGTGCAGCGCCAAGTGTTGTTGGCAGCAGGTTGTGACTACGGCCAAGGTTACTTGTTTTCAAGACCTGTGCCTGCTGCTGAATTTACCCAAAAATACCTGCAGGATCCGCCGTTAGTCTCCCGTGTCTGAGGGGATATTAACTGAGACATGATAATTGCCTATAAAAACGCCGCGGATTTTGCTAGACTCCGCGGCCCCGCGTTGGGGCATTGAGTATCACCTCGCATCAAAGTTTTACTACTTAGCTAAAGAGTCCCTATGAAATTTGAAACACTCGGTTTATCTTCTCCTATTTTGAATGCGATAACTGAGTGTGGCTATCAGCAACTCACTCAAGTGCAAGAGAAAGTGATCCCGCTTGCCTTTGAAGGCAAAGACATTATGGCCTGCGCCCAAACGGGTACAGGTAAGACGGCTTCCTTTGCTCTGCCTGTACTTGAAAAGTTGGCGGCTGAGTCTTTAACAAGCGACAGCAATGATAAACCGATTTTACGCGCGTTGGTGATGACGCCCACCCGCGAACTTGCGATTCAAGTCTGCGAAAACATCCAGAAATACAGCCAGTTCCTGCCACTGAAAACCTTAGCGGTTTACGGCGGCGCCAACATGAATCCCCAGCGTAAAGGGGTAGAGCAGGGCGTTGATATTTTGGTGGCAACTCCTGGTCGCTTATTCGATATTATCGGCCAATTCCAGTTAGATTTGTCGAGCGTCACGACCTTAGTGATCGACGAAGCCGACCGCATGTTAGACATGGGCTTTGTGCGCGACATTGAAAAAGTGAAACGCTTAATTGCGCCGCAGCATCAAACCATGTTGTTTTCAGCCACATATAGCGATGCAGTCAAACAACTCGCCGAGAAAATGCTGAATGAACCTCAGTGGGTGAATGTTGCTGACACGACAACGGCTTCTACAGTAGTGCAGGAAGTGTATCGCGTTGATAAACGTCGCAAAGCCGAGCTGCTGTCAGAACTCGTTGGCCGCAACAATTGGCGCCAAGTACTGGTTTTTGCTAGCACAAAAGAAAGCGCCGAGCATTTATTGCAAGAATTAAAGCTGGATGGTATAGCCGCAGGCGTGTTCCACGGCGATAAAACACAAGGCGCCCGTAATCGGGTGTTAGAAGAGTTTAAAGCCAGTAAATTACGGGTGCTGGTAGCAACCGATGTGGCTGCACGTGGGTTAGACATTCATGCCTTGCCTATGGTGATCAACCTTGAATTACCTTTCCTCGCCGAAGATTATATCCATCGTATTGGTCGTACAGGCCGTGCTGGATTAACTGGTCGCGCGATTTCGTTCGTGTCACCTTCTGACGATGAAATGCTCGCTGAAATTGAAGCCTTGATTGAGCAAAAACTGCCCGTGTCGGTACAACCGGGTTATGAAGAAGGCTCGCCTTTACCTGCCCGCTACCGTGATGCGCCTGCGGCACCGATTAAGCCGATTGGAAAGTGGAGCCATAAGGCGCCGCAGGATCGCACTATTGGTCAGTCCCGTCAGGGCAAGTACGCTAAAGGTAAAGCGCAGGACAGCAAAACTGCTGGCGATAAATCCTCTAGCCGTGCCAAACCTGCTTCTGGCTCAGGTAAGCCGTTTAACGCGACTAAACCTAAGTCTAATTTGGTGAGCAATAAGTCAGGTTTTGGTTCTCGCACCAATAAGTCAAAATAAGTTAAGTCTAAATAAGCTAAGTCAAAATAAGCTAAGTCTAACAATCAAGGCTAATAAGCGCCAAGCGCCTGTTAGCCTCGCAGTTTGACGGTTGCCTAGTTGGTTAAAGAGCTCGTCGCCATTCTAAAAGCGCATCCTCATCGATGCGCTTTTTGTTGAGCTTCAAAGCCAATACTTCTACACTCGAGCGCCAAGCTTTCTATTCGAGCGAGTTTCCTTATGATTATCAAAGCGATTCCCACCAATATCATCACAGGTTTTTTAGGCGTAGGTAAAACCTCTCTGATTAAACAATTGCTGGCGACTAAACCCGCGGATGAGACTTGGGCTGTGCTGGTCAATGAGTTTGGTGAGGTTGGCATTGATGCGGGATTACTGAACTCCTCCGATAACGGCATACAAATTCGTGAGGTAGCGGGTGGCTGTATGTGCTGCGCCGCGGGCGTGCCGACGCAAGTGGCGATCAATCAGTTGATTGCGAAAGCAAAACCTGATCGCTTATTGATTGAACCGACTGGGCTTGGGCATCCTAATGAAATCATTAAAGTATTGAGTGCACCCCATTATCAGAATGTGATTTCACTGCGCAGTACTTTATGTTTGGTGGACGCGCGTAAAATCCACGATCCCCGCTATCGCGAACATGCAAACTTCATCCAACAGCTGCAAGTGGCCGATGTGATTATCGCGACTAAGTCGGATTTATATGACGCTGAAAATACTAAGTTACTCTATGAGTTACAGACCTATTTAAGTCATATCGAGCGCACTGATATTCCTGTTGTGAGCCACACTAACCAGCAACCTTTACCTAGCGCGCTGCTGTATTATTTAAACCAACCAAGGCGCGTGTCACTCAATATGAGCAGTAATGGTGGCATAGTCCCTAAGCTAGGTAATCTTACAACGACTGCTCCTAGCTTGTTCCGCACGGGTGGTTCGCGTTTGAGTGAGCTAAGCCTCTTTGCCGAAGGTGCAATCGAAGTCGCACTCGAATTTGATGCACGCGGCATAGTGCGCAAGCAGAATCAAGGCGAAGGCTGTTTTAGCTGTGGCTGGGTGTTTGATCCAAGGCAAGAGTTTGATTTCGATAAATTAATGGCGTTTATTCAACGCCACACTCAGTTATCAGACGTCGGGCAAGTATTGCTGAGATTAAAGGCCGTGATGATCACCTCTGAGGGCATCGCCGGATTTAACTGGATTGATCATGAGTTTACTGTGGTTGAACTCGATGACACCTTAGATTCCAGACTAGAAATGATTACCGTGGACGAAGTCAATTGGGACGAGATAGAGCAGCAGTTGCTCGCCTGTCTTTGCTAACGATTAGCTGCTCACTGGCTTCCCATCGCCCTTTATTACACATGTGAGCATAGGTCAGGCGGGGGCGAATACGGTTGCAGCGGTCGTACATGAAGGAACAGTCGTGCATGATCAATCGCGCAGGCTCAGTAAGGCAAGGTTACGTGATATTTTTGGCCGAGTGTCGTAAAGGTGCCATTTTGGATCATCTCATCGAAAAAACTGTCAAACCTATGTCTTAAGGGATCAAATTTCGCCTGTTTCGGAAACGCCATAAAACCGTCTTGAACATCGATTATCGGCGTGATCGGGGTAATTGCCTTAGGGATTTTGATTTGGGCGAGCACAGCATCGGTATTACGGCTGTTTGTGGCGAGTAAATCTAAATCACCCCGAGAGAGGCGTTCTATCCCGCTTTTAATATCGACAAATTCATTGATGTTCAATGATTTAGTTTGTTCATTAAACGTCGGGCCATAACTCCAACCCTGCATCTTACCAATCCGTTGACCTTTAATGCTGGCATAGTCGCCATTCCATACTATTTCATTGCCTACACGTGCATAGAACACCATGTTATCGCGGTAAAAGGCTTTCGTCGCAAAAGCCAAGTTCGCTTCACGCTCTGGGGTATCGTAGGGACCAATAAGAATATCCGCTTGGCCACGTTCGACCATAGAAATGGCGCGGCGCCAAGGGGTAATTTGATAGTGAATGTTCACACTTTGCTGCTGGGCGAAGCGATTTAAAATATCGACACCTAAGCCGGTATATTCGCCATTGGGCTGTAGTTCGAAAATTTGGCTGAAGCTCGCACCCACCGCGAGCAGGTCTTTGGCCTGCGCAGTCAAGCAAAGGCTGCTGAACGCCAAAAGGACGACTTGTGCAAAGGCTTTGCTGAGTATCATGGCATTCCTTGTGTGGTTTGAATGCGGGGGCTTAAGGCTAGGTATCTCGTAAAAGGTGGCGATACCATGATGAAATTCACTGAGATTAAGGTTAGCAAATTTTACCTTGATTGGGGCGCACGTTAACATTTTTATGTTTTGAGATAAACGTGAGATTAGTGAGAATCGTAAGGGTATTAAGCCGTTGATCTTCAATTGATACATCATCCTATCCCTCAGATCGTTTAATGATACCTAAAGGTGTCAATTTGTATCGCTTGCGGGTGAGGATGAGAAATGTATTTTAGTTATGCGTTTAAATCAGTTAAGGCCGAATAAAGGGGATTGGGGTATGCTCTGCCACTAATTGATTGATACGCCAACGCTAGGCGGCCTATTTGAGCGGGATGTTATGAAGCTGCAGGAAATAGATAAAACCTTGTATCGTAAAAACATGAATTTATTCATCGTAATTTTAGTTGTTAGCTTAGTAGTGCTGTCATTGCTTTTGGGTGCAGGGCTGATTGCGCTGTTTGGGGCAACGCCTGTGCCGGGCGAGCCTACAGGTAATTTCCATTTGAATCTCTTAGGGGTGATTTTCAGTCTGGGTCTGTGTAGCGCAGTGATTTATAACTTGAAGGACAAACCCTTCTTCAGCGAAATTTATTATGTGTGGCAATTAAAGCAGCTCCATAATCGTATCTATCGCAAGTTGATAAAGATTAAAGCCGCTGCGGCGCAAAATGATGTGAATGCTTTGATTATACTGCTGTTTTATTACACGAGTTTAAGGCAAGTGTATGAGCTCGATGACAATACCCTGACCTTGCCTGCGCTGACTCAAGATCTCAATCGTTTGAATGCACAAATCGAGAGCTTAGGTTTATTGCTGTCGCCTGAACAATTTACGCCTGAGCTGCTGACGCGTCCTTTTTGATACTGATAAGGCAAGATGAAGATCGCTCCTCACCTTGCCCTTTATTTAGCCCTTATATTGTCTTTATCGCCCTTACCTCGAATGAGGTTAGCGAGTCCCGCTTAGGCGGCTTGTTGGGCTCTTTGCAGTGTGAGTAACCACTTACCATAGATAAAAATCCCCACCGCTGAGATAGTCCCTATGGCGGCGATGATATACCACGCCATGCCAATGTTATGGCTGTGGTACAGCAACTGGGTGAGATCCTGGGCGCTTTCACCTGTGTAGCTCACCAAGGTAGTAAAGGCTTCACCTTGGGGAATGGCGCTAACCTCAGTACTGTTCATGCCGCGCTCTAACAATAAATCCCGCGAAAACAATTCCTTCGATGCATAAATTTCATAGAGTTTAGGGCCAAAGTAGCCTTCTAATCCCCAGCCGATCCCTTGGGGTAACATCACAAAGCCCAAGTACATGGCTTTTTTACCTTCGGGCGCTATGTTGCCCATAAACTCATTTTTCTTCGGGCTAATCATCATTTCGCCAATGGAGAACATAGCGATCGCGAGCACGATAAACCAAGCCGCATGGAAGGCGCCGATAAACACAAAAGCCAAAATACTCAGCAAACAACCAATAAACATGGCGGTAGTGATGCGGTATTTAGCCGTCAGCGCGGCGACGATAAAGCAGCAAGTCATGATAAGGCCTGCATTAAGGTTGAGCATGCCTTCGGGCATCACCTTAGTGCCTTCGTTATTGAGGCCAAGCCAGAATTGTAGAATGCCGTTACTGGTGCCTTCGCTGCCAAAGAGGGATGTGACGATTACGCTGGTATCGACCCATTCGGAAATATGGATAGGCAACACATCGAATAGGGCATTGTACAAGAACCAAAAGCCTGCAAATACCAGCATGTAGTAGATCACAATCGGCTTTTTCAGTTCACGCCAAGCATCGCGCCACAGGGCTTCTTGTTTGACTTCACCCGACTTGATTTGTTTGTTACGTGCGAGTCGCTCGGCTTTGCCTGGTTCTGTATAGGTCAATAAAAATAAGAAGTTGAGTGAGATAATTGCGGCGCAGGCGAAAAACACATTGTCCCACGACAATTGGCGCATATGTACGGCCACTAACGGCCCGAGGAAGCCGCCAATGTTGACGACTTGGTAAAAAATGCCCCAAGCCATCGAGGTATTATTACGATTGGTGGACAGCACTAAGGTGCCTTGAATGCCCGGTTTAAATATCCCTGTACCGATGGCGAGGAGTAATGCGCCAGCAAGGAAGCCCCAAAAACTGGGGAAGAATGCCATCACCAGATAGCCAAAGATTTTAATAATGGTGGAGCCAAAGATGGTTTCTTTGTAGCCGACGCGGTCAGACATGCCACCGGTGAACACGGGCACAAAGGTTTGCATGATCGCCCAGAGGGAAATAATAATGCCGTAGTCGCTTAGGCTGATCCCTAGGCCGCCAGCAGACTCAGGCGCTTTAGCGTACAGCCCCGCACTGGCTTTTACGCCGTAGTAAGCGATACGCTCGACTAACTCCATACCGCCGACCAGCCAAAATATATAACCTAAGCTAGTAATGGAGGCCCACATTCCGAGCTGTTTGACTTCCCGCAGGTCGTTACCTGCATTTGGACGATTCTGACTCATGTCCTTCCCTTATTGTTTTTATTCAGTGTTTTTTACATTAATCCATTAATTATTAGTATCTTAAGTTTTAATCTTTATTGATTTTACTTCGTTAAAATACGCGTAATGGTCTTGTTCAAGCTGATACTTTACCTAATTCGGCCTAAAATACCAAAAAAGTAGTAAAAATTGATCAGTAAGTGAGAGGGAGTGAGTAGACTTTATTTATTTTTCGATTTGACTAGTCTTTTTTATTCACCATATCAAATTGTTATTATTGATATTTGTTCCGATTTCAAGCTTATATCACACTTTGTGTTCTGACTTGTTTTAGGTACAATACACCGCCGTATTTTTGTTCACACACATATTTTTTCTATATTTATATGGCCTTGCTCCTTTCTATGAGATACGCGAATGACTGCAACAACATCTAATCACATTTCTGCGGATATGAGCCTGCTCGAGGAGCCGATTGCGAAGCTTTTTTGGCGCTATACCATACCCACCATCGCCTCTATGTTGGTGACGGGCGTCTATGTGACGATTGATGGCATCTTCGTTGGCCACTATTTGGGTGAAACTGGGCTGGCGGGGATGATGTTAGCCTATCCAGTCGGCGCTATTTTGTATGCGATTGGCGCCATGATAGGCATGGGCAGCGCGGCATTAGTGTCGATCAACCTTGGTCAAGGCAATGTGGCTAAGGCCCGTAAATTACTTGGTAATGCCTTTAGTTTGTGTTTATTGGCGGGGGCCATTTTTGCCCTCATTGGTGGGATATTCTCGCGGGATATTTTGATCGCCCTCGGGGCGCAGGGGGACATTCTCGAAAATGCCAACGAATACCTGTTCTGGTATTTTGCCCTGTGTCATTTCCCCATTATTTCAATGACCTTCACCACATTGCTGCGTAATGACGGTCGGCCATCTATGGTGACTTGGGTGTTGATCTTGGGCGGCGTATTAAACACTTTCTTAGATTGGCTATTTATTGTGGTCTTCCCCTTTGGTTTAGCGGGCGCTGCGATTGCGACCATGATGTCGCAGGCGGTGACGGGGCTTTTGTGTTTGCAGCACTTTTTCAGTCCTCGGACTCAGTTGAGGATCGACCTTGAGCAGATGAAGCTTAAGCTCGACAATTGCTTGAACATAGCCCGCGTGGGTTTACCCAGCTTTTTGATGAACCTTTATTTATCGATAGTGTTAACCCTGCATAACACAGCTTTTTTGTGGGTGGGCGGCCCCTTACACGTGGCAGCCTATGGCGTAGTCAGTTACACAGAAGCATTCTTCTATTTGATTTTTGAAGGTATTGCCCTCGGCACGCAGCCAATTTATAGCTTTAATGCGGGCGCTGGGCGTTTCGATAGGGTTAAGCAGGCACGTAATATTGCCTTTGGCATGACGCTGCTCACCGCAGCCTTGGGCTTAGCGCTGATTTATTCTCGCCCTGAATGGCTAGTGTATTTGTTTGCTGGCGATAATCAGAACCTAACGCCCGTGGCGATTGAAGGGATGCGCTGGTATTTCTGGGGCTTACCGATGGAAGGCTTAATCTTAGTCGGTGCGAGTTTCTTCCAAGCGATTAATTGCTCGAAACAAGCCTCTATGCTGACTGGCGCGAAACTTATCCTGATCGCGGCGATTATCTACTGCTTCGCTTGGATGTTTGGCGTGATTGGTGTGTGGGTATCGCTCGCAACCTGTAGCACTATTCTGACGATATGGATGTTCTACGCCATGAAGCGAGTCGAGGCGCGGCTGCAATAATCCTGTTTTGCTTGGATCTTGGTTTTGGCTGTTTTTTTGCGTGCGCTGATGATGAGGGAAGAGGGCAAAATAAGCGGCCAGACAAGCGGGAAGAACAGAACCAGAATAGCGGACATAAGTGGTTAGTTTTCGCTGAGTTTCATAACCGATTTCACCATTAAGTTCACTATTGTTTTCAGTATCGGGGCGATTCATGGCCCCGATTGCTATTCAACTGCTATCTTTCTGCGCCAAACATGACTTAGGGCTAGCGTGGGATGATGGCCTCTGATACATTTCGCTGGTTTAATCTGCTATCAAAAATGACGCCTTCAAGCGGGTGGTTTTTTCGAGGTCATAACCCTCAGAAAACCAGCTAGATTCGCTTTGAAATTTGGGTCAGTTGATCGTCGATATAACTGGGTATTGAGCCGAATGACTCGCTCGTTGATTTTAGTAATTTATGTTTTATGAGGCCCTTATGCGCACCACTGCAGTCATTTCTATGCTGTTGCTTGGCGTGTTAACCACAGTTAATGCCAGTGCCAAAGAGAATGAGTTAGTGTTTGCCAGCGACTTTGAAGGCAATCGTTTATCTCAACCTTGGTCGTGGATCATGGGTTGTCAATTTGAAGGCGCAGAACCCCACAGTGGTGAAAGTGCGCTGTTATGTGCCGAAGGCAATAGCAGCATAGTCAGCAAGTACCCCATTTCTGAAGCGGGTCTGTTGGAGTTTTGGGTTAAAACCCAAAATACTCAAACCCAGTATCGAATCAATGTATTAACCTCACCAGTATTAAAGCTCGATGCCCAGTGGCAGCATGTTGCCTTAATCGATATCACTCCGGGTGCGAACGAGTATTTGGCGCACAGAGTCTCTATCGACGATCCGAGCCGCCAGTATATTCGCCTCGACATTGAGTCCATTAATGGCCCCATCAGTCTGGATGATTTGAGTTTAGATAAAATTCGCCTCGATATGGCCCTGCAAAAAAATGAGCAGAAAATTATCGGCGGGATTTTAGATAAGCTTAAAGCTGACAAGAACTACGAAGTGCAGTCTGAGTCGTTCCGCACCTTAGGTAAAAATTACGCCGCCCAGCTTGAGAGCCAAAGACAATACCTCGAATACTCGAATGCCATCTATTCCAGTATCACCTTTGTGTTGGCAACCTCTGAGCGCAACAAGATGTCTAACCCTATGGGATATAACACCTTTAGGTCGGTGCTATCCGACACTAAACGTGTGGCATCACCTATCCAGCAGGCACGCTTGGGTTCTATGGTGAAACCCTTTGGCGATTTAGCCACCGCGACCTTAAATGTGGTCAGTGCCGGTGCTTATTCCGCCTTTGCCGAACCCTTTAAATCATTCTTGGCCGCGACCTTCGATCGCTCTAATTATGACAACAGCGACTTGAGTCGTAGCGATAAAAAGTTTGCCGAAGAAAATGGCCTGAAAATTTATCAGCAGGCCGAACGCTTTATGTCTGAAATCGAAAAAGAGCTGCAACAAGTCACAGCACTAGATAATGATTTAGTCAGCATGCAGAAGAACTTAGACACTTTCCGTAAGGATCTCGATAAGCATCTGCGTGGTTATTTGCAGCATGCCGGCATTGTCCGCACGCCTGAAAACTACAGCCGAGTGATGAGTAAAGACGAGCAGACCCGAGCACTTGTGATTACTGAGGCCAGTGCCAATATCAGTGCGAAAGCCGAAGCTTTATTGGCTTCGAATAGCAATGCTGAACTGGTGCAGTACATGATTAAAACCACTGAGAAGATTGATGAATTTCAAGAGTTTAAGGAGCGTTTTAACCAGATCACTTCTGCCATGCTGACCTTCTACGATAAGTTTGAACGTTCGATTGCTACTGAACAAAACCCCTTCACTGACCCAAGCGATCGCGCCGTATGGGAGCAACACGCCCAAAGCGCCCGTAACTATATTCGCCAGTCGAAGGAAGCCTTCACCAAAGCCTTTATGTAGTTTATCTCGCAAGAGATTGGTGGTGTTTGAGAGTGGATCTATTACTGCGTACTTAGTCTGATGCTGAAATAGGTAAAGCCTCGAATAAAGCATCACACTAAAATGGCAGCGTAGGTATCTCAACGCTGCCATTTTAAATGGAAAGTACCCAAAGCAAGATAACTGAGTTACGCGGCATTCATTGTCATTGTTTCCCCAGTGACTCGCCGTCTCTTTATTTCATAAGAAGTATCCCTATAGGCTCGACGGCGACATCCATGTCGCCAACGGTCACTGTTACAACAATGCCAATCCTCACTGACCCTCTACCTGTTCGTTCAGCTTTGCCTCAAAGCTTGTTACAACACATTTAAACCATCGCAAACTGACGAATGAGTTGCCCTACAAAATATCATATATAAACCCTGCTCTTAGCGCTTTATTTGATTATTTGAATGTTCAAAACTCGATAGGCATACAGTCGTATTAAAAACGAATGGGTTTTGAGTGTTTCCAGGCTTATTCGTTTGCGTGTTTTTCCAGCCTTAAATTAACAAAGTCTATTAAAATCATTGAGATATGTTTTTGCCAAATTAGTTAATAGGTTTGGAAAACGCGCATGCGCGTTTTCAGGGCTTTTTTATTTGATAGAAAGCTGATAAGTTCTTTGCAATACAACTAGTTAACAATGCGCGTTTTTACTGGTCTAATGAGGTAAACAGCGCAGCGCATAAATACTAAGACGTTATGTGTCATAAGGGGGCAGCATTTTACTCTTCATGTTCGGTTTAAGTATTTATTTTCTTTCGTGCATTTATATAGCGAAAGCGAATGTTGCAGTCCGAGGCAAAATAAAAGGGAAAGTCGTTTTAGAATATATCGCGTGGTTAGTGTTTATCATTCTATATATTCCATACTCAATTTTATTCCCTGCATGGTTAAGTGAATACCTTGTGGTATGGGAGCGAACTCCAGATTTAACGGCAGCTATGATTATTTTAGGTTGCGTAGCTTCCGCAATTGCAATCTTTAAGGCTGGGCCTGTAAATGTCACATAACAAATAAGGATAGGCCGCGCGTAGCCGCGACCTTATCCCAAGTGTTGAACAAGCCCGATGCTGGTTGTTGACACTTTATTATGCAAATAGCTGATTGAGAATTTGAGGGTGCTAAGGTCGTACTTTGAAAGAGACTTTTTTGCAGACATGACCCGCCCTTAGCGAACGAGCTAATATTTTTATCACTTGTTCATCAAGCTGTTATCGAGTCCTCATTCTGTTTGGTTAACCCGTTATCCTTATACTTCTCGCCTTAAGCGGTGATATTAGCGCCTGTCGGTCGATGACGCATATGAACACCCATAAAATGCATAGCTTGATGGCAGCAAGGGCAATAGCGCACGGCTAAGGTACGTTTGACCTCAGGTAACATGGGGAACACTGCACCTGCGACAGCCAACATTAGTTGGATTTGTTGCCGTAGCTTTTTGGCATTGCCTCGCAGTAAGCCATAGTCTCGTACTCGCCGTAATCCTTTGGGTAACACATGTTGTAATATCAACCACAGAAATTCGACCGCGGGCAAGCTGCGTACTTGTTGGCAGCGAGTCTGACTGTCTTGATAGGTAAAGCTCACCTGATTATCGACATGACGACAAATACTGCTGTCGGGTAAAACGCCCCGATAAAGGTAGCGCGACAGATATTGCAGTGCAGGAGCACCTTTACCGACGAACTGACAATCGACCACCCATTTCGACTGGGATTGATGTGGCAGTTTAAGCTGAAGCGTGTCACTCAGATAAGCCAGTAAACGTGCTCGCCACACCTTGGCAAGATTAAAGGCGTTAAATAAGTAATGGGTTTGACACTTGCGCCATTGCCGCTTGCCTGAGTGGTAGCTCCCTGCTGGGATAATGAAGTGCAGATGTGGATGGTAGTCTCTGCGCCGACTGTGAGTATGCAGTACGCCGGTGAAGCCGATGTCACCACTGAGCTTAGGGGAGCGTGCGGCAAAGTCTTTGAGTACACTCGCTGCCACGGTAAACATGGCGTGATAGAACGGCTCGGGTTGCGACTTCGCTATGGCTCTTAATTCAAACGGCAAGGTAAAGGTCACCATAAAATAATTCACCGGTAATAACTTGGCTTGTTGTTTACTCAGCCAGTCACATGTGGTGCCGTGTTGGCACTGTGGGCAACTACGATGACCACAAGAGAGCGGAAACTCAAGCTGTTGCTCGCAGGTTTGACAATCCCAGCAACTCACCCTCGCCGTGTTGCAACGACAGCTGAGCATGGCATGGATAGCAGCATGTATTTCTGGGGTGATTTGATGGGCATAACGCCGCCGAAAATCCGCCAGATGTTGGCGTAAAATATCGATAAACTGGCTCATAACCCACACTCCCACCTCAAAGCTAAGTCGTTGGTCAGTTGGTTAATTGCCTCACAGGTATTTTTACGGGTGATATCAGTGAGCCGCGTGTAACGGGCGGTGGTATTCAGGCTGTGATGGCCAAGCAGTGTTTGCACTGAGCGCAAATCGAGTCCTTGCTCCAGTAAATGGGTGGCATAACTGTGGCGTAGACTGTGCGGGCTGATGGCTTTATGAATGTTGCACTCGGAAATGACTTGCTTCATGGCTTTTTGGAGCCCGCCTCTGTCCATGAGTGAATCAGGTTGATTATCTTTACCCGGAAACAACAAACGAGGATGACGGTGGGTGCGCCAATAATAGCGTAAAGCTAACAAGGTGCGTTGAGGTAACGGCACCAGTCTATCCTTGCCACCTTTAGCATCACGGATATGCACCTGCATGAGTCCTGCATCAATATCCCCGACCTGCAATGAAATCGCTTCACCAAGGCGCAATCCCATGCTGTACAGGGTTAAGAAACAAACCTGATAACGCAGTTGACGCGTGAGGCTGATAACCATCGCGACCTCGCAGGGCGTCAGGATATCGGGCAGGTGTTTCACCTGTGGTGGCTTAACAATATTAAGCCACTGCCAAGATTTATTGAGGACGTGAAAGTAGAAAAACTGCAAACCGTTGCGATCGAGTTTGACGGTGCTCCATGAATGTGAGGCAATCAAATCAGCAAAATAGCGTTTTAAATCATCGGTGGTCAGGGTATCGGGGCAGCAGTCAAAATATGCCGCAATACGGCGTATAGCTCGGCTATAGGCATCAATGGTTGCAGGCCGCTTGCCTTGCAAGGTTAAGTTGGTAAGATGTTGTTCATAAAGTAAATCAAAGCGTTGTTGTTCGTGAATGTCCATGATGATACTCCTAGGTTTGCGACCGAAGCAGGTCGCGTCTAGCAAGTATTTAGGATGAGGGGCAAAAGGATGGCTTTATCTTGTTCCTGCCGCAAAGCGGCTTCGTTCAACAAGTTGCTTAATTTCGTTCCGGCCACAAACAGCGTGGCCTCCACTGGACTGCCTACGCTACGCTGCGGCAGCCAATTAGCAAAGCGTTATATTTTATTGAGGTAATATGGGTACTACGAAGTTAAAAAGTTCTGCGATGGCAAAAAAGGGGGTTAATTATGTAAGAGACATAATTGAATCGTCTAATAGTATTTTTCACGAAGTTCATCAAGAGAATGATTATGGTAATGATGCTTTTATAGAGCTTGTCGAAGGTGAAGACGTTAGAGGAATTACTCTAGCTGTTCAGGTGAAATCTGGAGCATCTTTCTGTACTAAAAGTTCTTGTAGTATCCCTGCATCGAAACAACATTTTGAATATTGGAAATCTCACTCACTACCTATTATTGGCATTGTTTACGATCCGAATGAAAAAATAGCATATTGGACAAACATTAAAGATCATATAGAAAGCAAGCCTGATGCTATTGTGAATGGACCATACTCAATAACATTTAACAAAGCGGATTTTTCACGTTTCACTGCGGATAATTTTGAAACAATTTTCAAACCCATTCACTTAAAAAAACAAATTCAACTTTCACTAAATAAATCAATTAGTTATTTGTCATCTAAAAACAATGCTGAGCATAGCTTGGGTTTACATGTTTTATTGGATTTGTATTGTAATAATTCAATAGCTTGGCAAGCGGTCTTTGATTCTTTTATAAGTCGAGATATAAATGATTTAGATCCTACAATTGTTTACGTTTTGGCGCATATCCCTGGGCATCCTGATATTTATTGGTTCAATGGTAAAGGCATACCACCTATTTTGCGAAGTGAATTACGGAACCAGATCTCTAATTTTTCTGAATCCAATGTAGTTAAATTATTCTCCTTAATTGATGAAGATGAACTTTCTTTCGAACGAGGAACACTAGGGCAAAATATTGAGGCAATAATTTCATTAATTGATAATAAAGAAATAAAACTTTTATCTATAATCAATAACTTGGGATATCCTGATTATATGAGGGAAGCTGCTGTTATTTTGTTTGCATATTACCAACAAGAATCTGGTATTGGTATGTTAAAATCCATTGCATCGAAATATCCAGAACTTACTTGGTCTTCTGAACTTGCAATGCAATTAGAGCAAGAAGGCTGCCTGTATCTGTACTAAAAAATAAAAATTTAATCAACTGGACGTATTACGGTTGTCATCATTTTTGCAAAATAAAAAGCCGAAAAAATAACACCAACCTACATGCCAGTTATTAAGGCGTAAGTACCAAAAAAGGAATCCTGAAATTGAAGTACTCGCAAGGTAGAATACAAAGCATTATATATCGATCAATAAATACGCTAGCGTCGGTAATTTCTCTGTTGTTATTTTTTTTGCTTACTTCTTATTTTGGTTACTCTCCGGGAGAGTATTTTATTGAGGTCTACTTGCTTGGCTTAATAGTAATTTCACTACTACTTACATTATGGCTTGCAATATTTAACTCCGGTAAATCTAAAGTTGACGAATACGCTATTTAATTTACTGATAAAGAAGTGCGCTATATAAATATGACAACACTTGAATCTATTTCATGGAGTGATTTTAAGCGTTTTAAAATACTGGGTATATTTTTAAAAAAATTAATAATATACGGTAAAAATAAAAATATATCTTTTGATCTTCATGTTTTCAATAAAGAACAACAAAAAGAAATTATTTCAGAGCTAGAATACAGAGACACCCAGCTTTAATAGCGCAGTTGTTAACTTCCGATTATGCTTGGGATAAGTACAATACAATCCTTTTAAATTAGTTAGTTAACTCCCGCAACCAAGCTGTCATCTACGTCACAGGCAAGGGAAATGAGCTTTACTGTAAATGTTTAGTTCATGAAGCTTAACAAATGTCTCATAAGGGACTGTTAACGCGTGGCGTTTCCAGACCCATTGAACCGCGGTGGTTAAGGCTATTGTGATTGAGTTGGGTAGTAGCGTTGTATACCGCTTAGGCGGGCGTTATACCTAATTGCTGGCAAATATGTTGGATACAAAGTTCCCGCTGCTGACACCAAAGCCCATAGCTCACGGGGATGAGTTTAATCCCGGCACGCTGTAAGAGTTTATACATATCAATATCGAAAAAGTCCGCCCAAGGTCCTGGGTAGCCGATTAAGTCTATCGCTAAATATTGGTTACCATAACGGCATAATATGTCTAGTTCGAGCCCCGCCATATGGTAGGCGCGCCATACTGTAATCCCTTTTTTTTCAATCTCTTGTGCCACCGACTGCCCAAAGGTATCGAGTGTATCGACATAATTATGTGCTGCTTGAAATTGACCTGCCGACTCTAAGTACTTTGCCAGTAAACTGTGCTTTGCCAGTTCATGCTCTTGCACGGATAAGAATAGCCATTGCGCCTGTTTGGCTCGGGTAATCGCGACATTGAACATATCGGCGCGATTTAAATACACGGCGGCGCGGCCGTCGTTGGCCGTAATGCTAAAAGAGATCAGCATAATATCGCGCTCTTCCCCTTGAAAACCAAAGGGCGTAGCAATCCTCAATTGGTGACGTTCTATTTGCTGTGCACTAAAACGCACCATGATTTGCTGGGATAAATACTCTGTTTGATTGCGGAAACAAGAAAGAATGCCGATGCTGGAAGGCACTAATGTATTCATTTGGTCATCAATCAGTTGTGATAACTTTTGAATTAAAGCCTCCGCTTCTAGTCTGTTAACTCCCTTGCTATCGCGCGCGCCTGTTACTTGTATTCTATGTAAGTGCCCTGAACTCGTGCAGGGTCTGTGCTGCATAATCTTAAGCATGCCTTGGTAAAATTGCTGATTACTAAATTGGATCAGCTCAGGTTTGCTACGGAAATGCTCATTTAAAAATACCACTTGAGACTGGCTCGTGAGGGATTGCGATACTAAGTCGAGCATGCTCGCATCACGATAGCTCATTAACCCGCGACAATCCTGTGCGAGTCCTAACTGAGTGTGGATTTGGGTTTGCTTCGCGCGGGATAAAAACGAGAAATGTCGTAATTGTTTGTTATCACCAACAACCAGTGCCGCCTTTGCCCGCTGCAATGCAGGTAAACATTCGGCAATATTGGCTTGAGTTGCTTCATCAATAATCACCAAATCAAACATTTGCAGCTCCATAGGAAGCACTTTATGTAAGCTGGTAAGGCTAGATAGCCAAATAGGAAATGTTTGTTTTAAGGCATCAAAATCTGTTTTGTAGAAACCTTCAAGTTGCTTAGCGGACTGCCGTGCGCGTAACGCGGTGGCGAAGCTCACGAGGGTATTGCGTTTATTTTTGAGTAATTGGTTTAATCGATAGCTGGTTGCCAATTGTAGATATTTGAGGCTTAAGCTTTCTTTTTGCGCGATCAGTGTCGTTAATTTATCGAGCACATTCCATTGTTGTGCAAACTGTTTGATCCCCGCACGGTATGCCCAATTGTAAAATCCTAAGCGCCAACGCGATTGCCCTTGTTGTAAGGTCGCCAGTTTTTGGCCGCGACGTATAGCATGTCGGCAATGGCGTATAAAGCCTGTTTCCATATTGGCTTGCTCACGGATCACAGTATTAAGTTGCTGTTTTGCATGGCGTAGTAAAATTTCAGTCACAGCTTGGTCAACCGAAGGGTGCTGACCATGGAGCATTTCATCAATTTGAGTTTTCAGTATTTTAATAAACTGCGGAGAACCCGCTCGGATAAGACTGCTACCTAGCTGGAATTGTTGTTGTAACTTATCGGCAATCACATCAACAGCAACATCTGTGTGGGCGACGATGAGGACAGATTTTCCCCTTAGTACCTGCTCCGCTGCAACGGTGGCGATTGTGTAACTCTTACCTGTCCCAGGCGGACCTGAAATCTGCCCTAATGTGCTACTGGCCGCTATCTTTAACGCCTGAATTTGGGCGCGGCTTAACAGCCCAGGAAGATAATCTTCTTGCGTGTCTACATTGTCGCTTGTTGATCTTGTTTGTTGAGTTTCTGCGAATAGCGCTTTAAGCGGCGCAGATAGTTCAGGCGCTGTTATTAGCTTGTCGAGTTCGTGCAAAATGCCACGACTAGCGAGTGAACGCTCTGCAAGTATGATTTGGCTTCGACTGACAAAAAAGTGCCCACGTTTACGGCATAAGCCAGTGAATTCAGCTTCATCGATCAGTTGTGGAAAATGCAGTAAATGACTCGGGTCTACATCGGCTTGGCCTGCACGCAGCCAAGATATCCAAGCGCTCACGTCTGTTGGATTGTCGCGTAACTCTTGACTTAGCTGTGACCTTCAACGACTAATTTTTCTAATAGTGCTTCATTGATGGTGAATGGCCCTTGGCCAGGAAATGTGTCATTGCCTTGCAGGTAAATGTTATCGCCATCAGTGTGTAATTGGCATTCGCGGTAAAGGAGTGGTGTCACGACTTTACGTTTTTCGCCATTAAGTTCGACTGTGCCGCAGAAAAATAAACAACAGTGCAATAATACCTTTTCACGTAAATACAAAGCGCTACGGGTCAATAATACGGAGGCGGGAGCAAATGGTACTGGTAAGCGGGGTAGGAAGCCACTGCTTAACTCGTCTTCATGTTGGAGTAATAGCTGATCTTGCTCGGCAAGCTTGTGGCAAGACCAGAGGTTGATTTCGGCACTATCATGTTGAAAACATTGTTTGTAGTAGTTGAGAATCCCTTGCAAATCCTATCCATCCCAAAGGTTTAATTGGCGATGCGAGAGTAACCTAATCGCATAAGTCGAACAAGGTTTGTACCGTCTGTGGATGGTTTATCCATAATCGCAATAAGCCTAAAAGAGGGTGAATATAAGGGGAATATAAACAGGAATATAAAGACACCCAGCCTTAATAGCGCAGTTGTTAACCTCCGACTATGCTTGGGTTAAGCATTAAACAAGGAGGTTTGTATGCCGCGTCCTCGCAGAACTGACCGATTACTGCGAACATTTAGAAAAGCGACGACGGCACTTTGCGGCAAGCTGTCAGCACTTTCACAGCAACTAACTGCAATCCTGCTTAACCAAACTAATCACTGCCCATTTGTTTTATTGGGTGGGTTAGCATGTCTTAAATACACTATATTTTAATGAGTTAGCTCATTTTTATGCCTCAACTTTAGCCCTTCAACTTTTTATGACTCTACTTTAAGCAATGTTAGCTCGTACACGTTGTAGACAAACCAAAAGTGCATTATGTTGTTGATCTAAAATGGATGGCCTGATTTTTTTGCTAATCGTGTAATATGTCGATATCACGCATGATGTTGGATCTAGTAGGTTTTTGGCGAAATTGATTAGATCAAACAGCATCATGCGTGTCTACTTATTTGAATCCCATCGAATTTATCTGGGGATTCGCTAGATTAATGCGTTATGCATAATGGAACAGAATCCGATGAGTCTTCAAGAACACTTCGAATTACTCGCAAACTACAATGAATGGATGAACCTCAAGATATACGATGCATCCGCAGCTCTGTCAGCGCCAGAACTAATCTGCGACCGAGGCGCCTTCTTCAAGTCAATCTTAGGAACTCTTAACCACATTGCAGTAGCCGATACTATTTGGCTTCAACGGTTTGCTGAACACCCGTCTTGTAAACTCACTCTAAAGCCAATTATTGAAACCCCCAAACCAACGAATTTAGATAGCTTATTATTCTCCGACCTCACACAGCTTTATGACTTTCGTCAATGGCTTGATAAATTAGTTGTCACATGGGTTTCTAGCTTAAAAGAGCAGGATCTTTCCTACACACTAAGCTACAAAAACATGAAAGGCATACCAGCTTGCCGCCAATATTCTAGTTTAATGCTACATTTTTTTAATCATCAAACACATCACCGAGGCCAAGTGACTACGCTATTGGCCCAAGCAGGCCAAGACGTAGGCGTTACAGATCTATTAGCACTTATCCCTGACAACCATCATGCATAACAAATGGTTCAAACCGTTCGCTTCGCTCACTGGGATGGGCTAAAGCCCGCCCCTTAACAAAACGTTACCCTATAGAAATTTTTATGAGAAATTCACCTGTTATAGCTGATGACCTAACACGCTTTTGTCCAAAAGTATGTTGCGTAATTTTTTCAATCCACAGGTTCCGCTAATGCTAAAAAGGTGAGCCATGGTGATTCGCGAGACGACCGTCCACCCCATGGACGGGGCGGTCGAGCATCCACGGATGGACTGGCTGCGAGTCGTCGAGTGAATGCCATGGCAAGCCTGTGTGAGTGGACAACCCCTATAGAAACCGTAAAGTCTCGATAAGAAAGCCGCCAATGAAGGCGGCTTTTGTGTTTCGATTGTCCTGTAACCTCTGTATTTTCTTGGTTACATTAAATCTCGAGGCATTAGAGCAAATACACGTTCAAGCTGCAGGCGCCGTGGGCACCGACGACGAGGGCTTGTTCGATATCGGCGGTTTTTGATGGACCCGCGATAAACACCCCGAACTCACCGACATCTAAGGTGATTTCTTTTGCCGCTTGATGCATGTTCGGCACAATTTTATTGGTGGGTAGGGCTAAGATCAGGTTTTCACAGATAAACGGCGTGACTCTGTGGCCTAAATTTTTATTGTTTACCCAAATTGCGCCGTTTTCGGCAACGCCAATGTCCCCTGGGATCACCGCATAATCTATGTCTTTTAGCTCATGGGCGGTGGGGGGCACTTCGCGGTTGGCCTGTACTCCATCAACTAACGAGATCACCTGTAACCCTTGGACGATAAGTTCATCGACTTTGGCTTGCAAGGCAACGATGCCACCTTCTTTGTGTAGTGTACCTGCGACAGTATTGAGGTTGGTCTCGAACTGGCCGACAAGGTTTTCGACTCTTGGCGTCACATCTATGCTCGGCATAGGATGATTTGTTAAGGCCGACAGTTTGAGCGCATTGAGAATTTCAAGTTTACTAGACATCTTATAGGCTCCTGTGTTTCTTAAACCAAGCTTCAAAGCTGGAGTTCGGGGCGACGGGCAGTTCACGGTATTTGCCCCATGCACCGCTAAAGGGTTTCAATAGGCTACCCGGTAGAATGCGCAGTGCGGTTCTCGCCACACTCATCGAGCAGTTCAGCATGGTTTCGCTTGCCATAAATTTACCCACTAATGGCATGTAACTGTTTTTGCCGTATGGGAGTTTTCCTGCTTCTGCCTTAAGGCGTCTGTGGTGGAAAATAATCTTATCGAGCGGCACCTTAGTCGGGCAGATATAGGTACAGCTGCCACACAAGGTACAGGCCCAAGCAATCGAGTTTGTGTCATCAATCTTAGCGCCCACTGCGATACCAATTGGGCCCGGAATGGTGTAGTTGTAGCTGTAACCGCCAGAGCGACGATACACAGGGCAGGTATTGAGGCAGCCACCACAACGAATACACTTCAATGATTCTGCTAGGATTTTATCCTTGAGCATCTCAGTGCGGCCATTGTCGACGATAATAATGTGCATCTCACCTTCGGGCTGTGGGCCACGGTAAAAGGCGCTGTAAGTTGTAACAGGTTGACCTGTGGCGTTACGTGCCAGTGTGCGTAGCAAGACGGCGGCGCTGTCTACATCGGGCACCACTTTATCGATCCCCATTGAATGCAACTGTAACTTAGGCAAGTTAGTGCCCATGTCGGCGTTGCCTTCGTTGGTACAGACCACTACGGCGCCTTTATCGGCAATCGCCATGTTCACGCCTGTCATTGCCGCATCTGCGGTGAGGAACTTTTCACGCAAATGCGCGCGGGCGGCGCGGGTCAAATACAAGGGATCGGATTCGCCCGCTTTAGTGCCGAGTTGTTCATGGAAGAGGTCGCCGACTTCTTCTTTTTTCATGTGAATTGCGGGCACCACTATGTGTGATGGCGGCATTTTGGCGAGCTGAATAATCCGCTCACCTAAGTCGGTATCGATGACTTCAATACCATGTTGTTCTAAGTACGGATTGAGGTGACATTCCTCGGTCAGCATTGACTTCGACTTCACTAATTTTTTGACGTTATGGCGAGATAAAATGTCATGCACGATGCGATTGTGCTCGGCGCCGTCTTTGGCCCAATGGACTTGTATGCCGTTGGCGATACAGTTTTGTTCAAAGGTTTCAAGATATTGAGCAAGATGGGTTAGCGTGTGCAGCTTAATTTCTGAGCCTAACTGACGCAGTTGTTCCCACTCTGGGATGCTACCCGCGGCGCGGTCGCGTTTTTCTCTGAGCATCCACAGGGCTTTTGAATGCCAGTCGACACGCGTTTCGTCGCGGCAAAAAATATCGGCTTTATGGGCATGGACCTGTGAGCCTTGACTAGCCTCGTGATTATGATTGTAAGCCATGGTGAGTCTCCTAGATCGCGGCGTTCAGCACTTGCGCTATGTGGCGAATTTCAATCGGCAATTGCTGTCTGCGGATCATGCCATCAAGGTGCAATAGGCATGAGGGATCAAAACCCACCACATACTCAGCACCCGTTGCAGCGTGGGCTTGGGCCTTGTCTTTTCCCATTTTAGCCGATACTGCGCCTTCATCGACGGCGAAGGTGCCACCAAAGCCGCAGCATTCGTCACGGCGGTCGGGATACACTATGTCTAAACCCGCTATATTAGCGAGTACGGCTTCGACTTTGTTGAATCTTGGCCCCATTTGCTCACTCGGGGTGGCGAGGTTTAGCATGCGGATGCCATGGCAACTCAGTTGCAGGCTTACCTTGTGCGCGAAGGGCTTGGTAAAGGCGGGGATCGGCGCGATATCGTGTAAAAACTCAGTCAGTTCATAGAGTTTGTTGATCACAGCTTGTGCTTCTGGGCTGCTATCAAACTCGTGGAAGTTTTCTTTGGCGGCTACTAAGCAAGAGGCGGCAGGGCAAACAATCGCATCGCATTCCACTCCCTTAAAGGCGTTGAGCAATTTAAGGGTGGTACTGCGCGCTGCATCGAAACAACCTGAGTTTGTCATCGGCTGGCCACAGCATGTTTGACCCGCGGGTAGAATCACTTGGTGCCCGAGTTTCTCTAATAATTCCAAGGTGGCAATGGCCACCTCTGGCATCATTTGATTGACTAGACACGGGATGAAAAGGGCGATTTTCATTGTGTTTTCTCTTTCTTGTTAGTGAACGACATTGCCTTGCGGTGTGACCCCAAAGTCCACACAAATGCTAAGGTATTTTAACTAATATAGGCCCATCCTTGCGGAATAAGTAGCCCTAATTTAGTAAATGAACTTGCGGATTTTTGCAAAAATGAGAATATTTTAACTTGCTGATTATGTTGCTTTAAAAATGTATTTATTCAGCTTTAGATTTATCAATAATATTAAAAAATGAATAAGTGAGAATAGTTCGCTTATATAAATAAACGGGGCTAAAAATCGCCCCGTTTTCTACTATGATTTTCCTCGTCTAATTATCCCAGTTTAGCGACTGCACTCTTCGAGTAGATAAGCCAAGTGGCGATAGGAAATGCCACTGTGCTGAGTGAGTCCAACCTCACACATGCGGTTGGCGTAATAGCCTTCCTTAATCTCGACAGGAATGAGCTTTTTGATATTACGCAGTGCGCTGGCGTTGATTTCAGGCTTGTACAAGCCTTTTTCACCCGCGTAACCACAGCAGTCAATTCCCGCAGGTTTGAGCACTTGCGTAGAGCAGGCATCGGCAATCGCTTGCATCTTAGGCTCAAGTTTCATCTTGCGTGCGCTACAACCTAAGTGCAGTGCTACATTGACTTTTTTACTGATGTTCAGCTTAGTCAGCAGGTTGTCGTGCATAAATTCAACTAAGTCGATAATCTGCACTTTTGGATTACCCGACAAAGTCCGGTAGGTACAAGACAGCGCATCGACGACCACAGGCAGCTTGCCACCATTGGTCATTTTGCTCACTGCATCGATAAGTTCTTGGCGTTTGGCATCGGCGTTTTTAAAGTCGCCCTTCGATTCCCACATCTGGCCGCAACATAAGTCGCGGGTTTTCTCAGGGGTAATCACGTTATAGCCCGCGCGTTCCAGTAGCGTCACGACCACTTCTGGCAAGGTGCGGTTGTCGGGATCTTTTGGTGTCGGACCAAAAGTTCTGCCGCCACAGGCAGGGAAGTAGACCACCGTTTCTTGGCCCATTTTTGCAGGTGATGGTTTTGGCAGTTTGCCGCCTTTCGGGAAATCAGGATTCCAATACGGCACTTCTTTAGAAATCAGGCGGCCGGTTTTCATCAGCGCACTGGTGATGCTATCGCCGGTGATTTTGTGGATCACGCCGAGCATGTCAAAACCTGAGCTGATCACTTGGTTAACTGCGCCAAAATGTTTGGCTTGGAAATCTAATACTTTTTGTTCAGTCGTGCTGATGTACGGTGTACGCAGTTTACGCACCAGTTGGCCCATGCTGTTATCCACTGGACACGCAATGGTACAAAGCTGACACGCGGCGCAAGTATCAACCACATCGTATTTAGCGGCGGCGCGCATTTCGGCTGCGGCGGCTTTATCACCGGACTGCTCTAAGCGCTCGATTTCACGCAAAGTGGCAATACGTTGGCGCGGCGAGAAGTTAAGTGCCGATGTTGGACAGGTTTTTTCGCAGAATCCGCATTCGATACACTTATCGACAAAATCATCGACCACAGGGCAGGGCTTAATGTTTTTCACATGCACTGTGCTGTCATCGTTCAAGATAACGCCGGGGTTAAGCATGCCTTCGGGATCGAAAATATGCTTGATGCGTTTCATCAAGGTGTAGGCATCGGCGCCCCATTCCATTTCAACAAAAGGCGCTACCGCGCGGCCCGTGCCGTGTTCGGCTTTCATCGAACCGTCGTACTTGTGGATTACCATTTCGGCGACATCTTGCATAAAGCCTTGGAAACGCTCGATATCGGCTTGCGATGCAAAGGTCGGCGTGATGATAAAGTGGAAGTTACCCGCTAATGCATGGCCGTAGATCACCCCTTCTGGGTAACCATGTTTGTTAAATAATGCGGTTAAATCCGCCGCTGCTTCGGCTAAATGTTCAACGTTAAAGGCCACGTCTTCGATAATAACTGAGCTGCCCTTTGGACGTTCGCCACCAATAATAGGGAACAGGCCTGAGCGCATTGCCCAGTATTGGCTGTAAACGCTGGCATCGCTACTGAAGGTAATGGGACGTTCCGTTTTAAGGTGTGACAGTTTAGCAATCACATCTTGGGTGTAGGTTTCTAAGGTTTGAGCATCATTAGCGCGGGATTCAATCAGTAGAATCGCAGAGCCGTCAGGCAGTGTGCTTAACCAATCTGGCATGCCTTTTTTGCCAGTAACGGCTTTGATGGATGCCCAGTCGAGCAATTCGGCCGCGGCAACGCTGTCACCCGTAATGGGCGGAATCGCGCTGGCTGCATCCACCATATTGAAGAATACCGCCATGGCTGAGGCTTTAAATTTGGCCTCATCGACTGTGTGGTAAGTCACTTCTTCAACAAAAGCTAGCGTGCCTTCTGCGCCGACAATCAAGTGGTTAATCAGCTCGAAGGGATCTTCAAAATCCACAAGGGAGTTGATGCTGTAACCTGTCGTATTTTTGATGGAATACTTTTTACGAATGCGTTGGGCGAGGACTTCATTACCTCGGGTGAGTTTGGCTAACGCCGTCAATGAATCTAACAGTTCGCCATGGGATTGGGTAAAGGCGGCTTTGGATTTGTCACAGCCGGTATCTAATTCAGTGCCATCGGCAAACAAGAGTTTGACTGATGCGATGGTTTGATAGCTGTTTTGAGCCGTGCCGCAGCACATGCCTGAAGCGTTGTTGGACACAATACCGCCCACCATGGCCGAGGTCAGAGTGGCGGGATCCGGGCCTATCTTCTTATTCAGAGGCTTGAGTACTACGTTGGCATCGGAGCCAATAACGGCTGCACCTAAGGTGATCTTATTACTGTCTGGACTGACTTCTATGGTTCTAAAACCATCATGGCCCAAAATCAGTAAAATGCCTTCGCCAATGGCTTGGCCCGATAAACTGGTGCCTGCGGCGCGAAAGGTTACTGGTACTTTGTGAGTGCGAGCAATGGCCAGTGTGTGTTTTGCTTGTTCGAGATTATCGGCATGCACAACAATTTCTGGCACTATGCGAAAATAACTCGCGTCGGTAGACCAAGCGAAGCGGCGGACAGGATCATTGGATACTGCAGATTCGCCGAGCAGTTTAATTAAGTCTTTATATACAACGTCATAGTTAATTGACATAAGGCTACTCTCTTAACGCTAAAAATGACCAAGGCCGCCGCAGCGACCTTAGTTTTCAATGGGCTTAGAAGCCACCCCACAGGGTTGCAATAGTGCCCGCAAGTAATGCATAACCAATGGCGACGGGCATGGTTTTACGGATGATTTCTGACTCTCTACCCGCCATACCTACCACAGTCGCAGCCGCAACCACGTTCATTACACACATCATGTTACCTGCGTTCGCACCTATGCCTTGAAGGGCAAGGACGAGAGCGTGGTTCATGCCGATATTGTCAGCCACACTGTACTGTAGGCCTGAGAACATCATGTTGGAGAAGGTTGCTGAACCCGATAGGAAAGCACCAAATATACCGACGATAGGCGCCATCCAAGCCCACACAGCGCCCATGGAACCTGCCAGCATATCTGCTAATGCGACAGGCATAGAGGCTAAGCCTGCACCATTCACACCTGAGTTTAAGAAGATTTTCACCATAGGCACGGAAGCCCCTAATGAAATAATGGTAGGTAACATGGATTTACATGACACACCGACCGTTTGCTTAATCGCAGGGCTTTTCATTTTGAATAGGAAGAAACCTAAGATACACACGGCAACGAAGAAGGCGCCAGGCGCATATAGTGTCGCAAAGCTCGCCTTAAGTTCAGTGCCCATCAAGCCAGTCCAGCTGATGTTAAAGCCAGATAACCAGGCTTTTAACGGTGCAACGGTACGTGACAGCACTAACAGCGCAGCCATG
Source organism: Shewanella baltica (assembly GCF_900456975.1). Classification (NCBI taxonomy): domain Bacteria; kingdom Pseudomonadati; phylum Pseudomonadota; class Gammaproteobacteria; order Alteromonadales; family Shewanellaceae; genus Shewanella; species Shewanella baltica. The sequence goes on along the minus strand of NZ_UGYM01000002.1, from coordinate 3,199,446 downwards.
ATGATGTAAGGTGTCCAAGCGGCGATTTGGGAAAATTTAGCTGTGGTTTCCACTTTGGCGGTTTCTTGGTTGTCATTCTCGGCAAAATCATTCCAAGCGGCTTTAGGCAGCAAGTAGCCTTTGCGAGCGACTGGGATAACCATCGCCATACCGATTAAAGAACCGATAACCGATGGGAATTCTGGGCCAGCAACATAGTTGATGATCCACGCTGGAACTGTAAACGAAAGACCTGCAAAAATCGCAAATTTCCAAATCGCTAAGCCTTCTTTGAAGGATTTATTGCGACCAAAGAAGCCTGTCAGAATCGACACCATCACTAATGGAATTAACGAACCTGTGATTAAATCGATAGTGATCATGTGCATTGCAATAAACTGCGCAAAGTCAGCATAGGTGCCGCCATGTTCAGCAATTTGCGCCGCAGCCATGCTTACGCCGCCTTGGGTCAAGCCTTGCTCCATACCAAAGAGTACAGGTAGACCAATCGCGCCGAAGGACACACAGGCAGAGTCGGCAATCAAAGCAACAACTGCTGCGGCAACCGGTGGCACGCCAAGCAGTACGAGCAGTGGTGCGCCAATCGCGGCGGGCGTACCAAAGCCAGCACTGCCTTCGATAAAGGCACCAAATAACCAACAGATGATGATCACTTGCACACGGGCATCGGCGCTGATGTTAGTGAAACCTGCGCGGATAGTGTCCATCGCACCTGAATATTTCAGGGTATTCAGTAGGAACACAGCACCAAAAATGATGGTTAAAGGTGTAATGGCTGAGAGCAGTCCTTCGAGGACCGATGCCGCCAGTAATGTGGTATCCATTTGCCAAATAAACACAGCGGCGAGCGCAGTGACTAGCATGGAAATGGGCATAGCCTTTGATGCGGGCATTCTGAGTAATACTAGGAATAGCATTACACTGAGCACAGGCGTCAAGCTGGCGAGGAGTTGAAGTATTGTCATGCTTGCCTCTTCATAAAGTGGTCTGTCTTATTATTGATATTAGAATTTTTCATCTGCCTTCATGTCGACTTCCCAGACCGATAAATCAGCAGTTAATACTGCAACGAGTTATGGTCTCGACATTCTGTGTTGTGTACTAGACGCTATTGTGGGCTTGACTAATATGATCTAGATCATCTTGGCTGCTATATGAAATGCTAATTTACAGTGCTGCGGGACACTTCTCTCAGGGGATTTATCTATCTGTGACAGTGATCACTTAGACGGCTAGGCGTATATCTATTTCGATTATATTAAATTTAAGTTATCGGTATTTTAGTTATTAAAACTAGAGTTATCACTCAAGTTGATGGTCATTATTGCAATTAACTGATCCATTTATTTCATTAATAGGTTGTTATTGGTTTTTTCAGACATTTTTAAGGTGTGATTAAGGTCGCATAGGGTGATGCCGCTGAATTGGCAATGTTACGCTGGCATATTTCAAGATATTGTTATAGTTGACTAATGTTGCAGTTGGTAGGTGTTTTTTTATAGTGTTCCAGATCACTTTTTTAAATGGTGGAGTTTTCTTGTGATGCATGTCACTTAATTAATTTTACTTTAATATGAAATTAAATAACCGTTATTTAAGTTACTTTCAGTTTATTTGAGCCAATAGCGCGCCATAAATGTCGATGATATTGAGCGGCTAACGCAAATGTTGAAATTAAAAGTCACCGCTTCTAATAGTTTAAGCTGAATTATTGAGAGTACAGGGCTAAATTGAGGCGAAAAGTTTACGTAATAAAGCGAAAGAATGCTGTGCGAACTTTTATCAGACTGGTTAGTGATATTAATTCGCAAATGCGATGGATGAGAATGTCAGCTCGTTTATTTAATCGAGTGGGTAGTTCACTCACTATTATCTTAATGAGATCTTCTCGTATTTAGCCGCCGTTTTTTCTGGGGATATAGAAGGAATAAAAAAGAGACGGGATACGTCTCTTTTATGGGAACTTGGGTAAATTATGGTAATAGGACAAATATGCGCTGGCTTAAAACAACTTGCTGCCCCAGCCTAATTTAGTCCGTAGCACGTGGAAATAATTGTGCCCTTTAGGATGAATTAAGCGTAATCGTTCTGAGCTGCGGCGCACTATGATTTCATCGCCCGGTAACACGGCTAAATGCACGTGGCCATCACAGCTGACTTCGAGGTTCTCGCCATTGTCCGGTGACACCACCATTTTAATGGTGCTGCAGGCATCGACGACAATCGGGCGGCACGACAAAGTGTGCGGGAACATAGGCACTAAGATCAAAGCCTGCAGATTAGGCGTCAGGATAGCGCCGCCAGCGGAGAGGGCATAAGCCGTTGAACCCGTTGGCGTTGACACTATCATGCCGTCGGCACGCTGGCTGTACATGAACTGATCGTCAATATAGACCTCAAACTCAATCATGTGGGCAATTTTACCCGGATGGAGTACGGCTTCGTTGACGGCGGTATTGCTCGCCTTGAGCATACCGTGGCGATAGACTTCGGCTTCAAGTAAGAATCTGTGCTCGGTATCAAACTCACCGTCGAGGACTTTGGCGAGCGCTTCTTCAAAGGCATCGGGCGGCAGGTCGGTTAAGAAGCCCAAATTACCGCGGTTAACGCCAATCACGCCTAAATCGAAGCGGGCTAATACCCTAGCAGCACCAAGCATGTTACCGTCACCACCGACGACTATGGCTAAGTCGCAGCGCGCGCCAATTTCTAGTAAATCGACCGCCTCGATATTGGGCCCTAGTTCGGCAGCAACACGCTCTTCCACTAAGACTTCAAAGCCTTGCATTGTCAGCCAATGATGCAGACGTTTTAAGGTTTGGTTGGTCCCTTGGTGATGAGGTTTGCCGATAAGGCCGATAGTATGAAACTTTGTGGTCATATTTATGCTAGATCTGGCCTTAGGCCTTGAAACGTCAAAATTGATCCCCATAATATGCCCAGAGTATTTCAGAAACAAAGCATTTTTAGCTGGAGTGAAAATGAGCAACGAATCGATTAAAGCAGAACAGGATCTGATCCAAGAGGGTGTAGAGTCTGAAGTATCTACCGCAGAAGCAAGTCTGATCGATGAGCTTACCCAGGCCAATTTCCGTATTGAAGAGCTGGAACAGTTACTCGCTGAAGCTTTGGCGAAAGTTGAAGAGCAGAAGGATTCAGTCATCCGCGCTGCAGCCGAAGTCGATAATATTCGTCGTCGTGCCGCAATGGATGTGGAAAAGGCGAACAAGTTTGCCTTGGAAAAGTTTGCCAATGAACTGTTGCCAGTACTTGATAACATGGAGCGCGCATTGATGGGGACTAACCCAGAAGATGAAGCGACTAAATCGATTTATCAAGGTGTTGAGTTAACTCAAAAAAGCTTACTCACTGCGGTGGCTAAATTTGGTGTTAAGCAAATTGATCCACAAGGTCAGTCATTTAACCCAGATCAACATCAAGCGATTGGCATGCAGCCAAGTGCTGAGTTCCCTGCGAACACTGTGATGTTGGTGATGCAAAAGGGTTATGAGCTGAACAGTCGCTTGCTGCGCCCTGCTATGGTAATGGTGTCACAGGGTGGCCCTAACCAAGAAAGCGCAACGATAGATATCGAAGCTTAAGCTTTATTGGATCAGCCGCTGTTATAACAGACAGCAACAAAAAAGGACTGCAATTGCAGTCCTTTTTTTATGGGCGGTGATATGTGCAGAATTTGTATTGGTAGGACTGAGCACCTTACCGAGATAAGTAAGTTCTAACTATTACGCCAACTATTGAGCTATTTATTGTGCTAGATAAGCATTGATTTGCGCCAGTATACCTTCGGCATCCAGTTGCAAATCATGGGTAACTTCCTCTGGCGAGCCATGTTTGATGAATTCATCTGGCAAACCAATTTGAAGCACGGCTTTAGGCATTCGCAGCTTTTGAAGCTGCTCAAGCACGCCAGCACCTGCGCCGCCCATAATGGCGTTTTCTTCCACTGTGACGAGTACTTCGTGGGTTTGCGCCATCTCTTTGACCAAATCAACATCAAGTGGTTTCACAAAGCGCATATCGACAACCGTTGCATCTAAGCTTTCGGCAGCGGTTAACGCCGACGCTAACAAGGTGCCAAAGTTGAGTATGGCAATGCGCTTACCCACACGTTTGATCACGCCTTTACCAATCGGTAATGCCGTCATCGCTTCGACTTGCGTCGCTCCCGTGGCACAGCCCCTTGGATAACGCACTGCACTTGGGCCTGCATCATAGCAATAGCCAGTGTAGAGCATTTGACGACATTCATTTTCGTCCGACGGCGCCATGATCACCATGTTGGGGATGCAGCGCATAAAGCTTAAATCGAATGCACCTTGGTGAGTTGGACCATCGGCACCGACAATACCGCCACGGTCAATAGCAAACAATACCGGTAATTGTTGCAGCGCTACATCATGAATAAGCTGATCGTAGGCGCGTTGCAGGAAGGTCGAGTAAATTGCCACCACAGGCTTAAAGCCTTCACAGGCAAAACCTGCTGATAGGGTGACAGCATGCTGCTCGGCAATCGCCGCATCGAAATATTGTTTAGGAAAACGCTGGGAAAACTCTACCATGCCAGAGCCTTCGCGCATCGCAGGCGTAATCGCTAACACTTTCTCATCTTGCTCGGCTATGTCGCATAACCATTTACCAAAGACTTGAGAAAAGGTCGGCAAACCGGGTTTGGTGGCCGGCTTTTTAAACAGCGACGGGTCAAACTTAGGCACCGCATGCCAACCGATAGGATCTTTTTCAGCAGGTTCATAACCACGACCTTTCTTCGTCATGATGTGCAGCACCTGTGGACCTTTAAGATTGCGCATATTACGCATGGTCTCGACCAGAGCATCAACATCGTGGCCGTCGATAGGACCGATATAGTTGAAACCTAACTCTTCAAACAGGGTGCCAGGAACGACCATGCCTTTGAGGTGTTCCTCAGTGCGCTTGGCCATTTCTTTGATGACGGGCATGCCTTTCAACACTTTCTTGCCGCCTTCGCGCAGCGTAGTGTAAAAACGGCCTGACATCAGTTGTGCTAAATGGTTATTGAGGGCGCCGACATTTTCAGAGATCGACATTTCGTTGTCGTTCAACACCACGAGCATGTCATTGTGCAAGTCGCCAGCGTGGTTCATGGCTTCAAACACCATGCCGCCTGTCATAGCGCCATCGCCGATCACGGCAACGACTTTACGACCCGCTTGCTCTTTTTCTGCGGCAATAGCCATCGCCAGTGCGGCGCTGATAGACGTGCCTGAATGCCCAACGCTGAAAGTGTCGTATTCACTTTCTTCACGCCATGGGAAAGGATGCAAGCCATCTTTTTGGCGAATGGTGTGCATCTTGTCGCGACGACCCGTGAGAATTTTGTGGGGATAAGCCTGATGGCCCACATCCCAAATTAGCCGATCAAAAGGGGTGTTGTAGACATAGTGCAACGCAACAGTGAGTTCCACTGTGCCGAGCCCAGAGGCAAAATGTCCGCTGGATATGCCAACAGACTTAAGAAGGAACTCGCGCAGTTCGTCGGCTACTTGTGGTAAAAGTGCCTGAGGAAGCTGGCGGAGTTCATTAGGGGTGTTGGCCTGCGCCAACACGGGAAACTGAGAAATGTCCAAACTCATAGCGAGATACTTCGACTCTTATTATATTCTTCGCTCAATGATATAGCGGGCGAAGTCTGCAATTAACTGGCTATTGTATGGCAATTTAGCCAGCGCTGATAGTGCCTCTTGGATCAGTTGTTTGGCGGTGTCTTGTGCACCTTGTAGTCCAAGTAGTTGTGGAAACGTACTCTTATTCGATTCAGTATCAGAGCCTTGCGGCTTACCGAGTTCTTCGGTGGTGGCTACGATGTCAAGGATATCGTCTTGTACTTGAAAGGCGAGTCCGACCGCATGGGCAAAATCCATCATAGCAGCATACTGATTTTTTGGCGCGTTTGCGGCGATTAACGCTAACTCAACGGCGCAGCTGATAAGGGCGCCCGTTTTCATATTATGTAACTGAGTTAATGCTTTAAGATCAATATGTTTATCTGTTGAGGCTAAGTCTATCGCTTGGCCGCCACACATGCCACGATAACCTGAGGCTTTTGCCAATACTCTGACCATAGCGATATGTTGCTCGCTGCTGATCCCAGGGACCGCTTCGGTGACAATTTCAAAGGCTAAGGTCTGCAGTGCATCCCCCGCTAAAATGGCGGTCGCTTCATCAAAAGCGATATGCACTGTGGGCTGACCACGGCGCAGTTCATCATCATCCATGGCGGGTAAATCGTCGTGGATCAATGAATAAGCATGGATACATTCAATGGCTGCGGCGCAAGCATCTAATTTTTCGAGCTCGACCCCAAACATGCGTCCGACACTGTAGACAAGGAAAGGTCGAATGCGTTTGCCACCCAATAAGGCGCCGTAAGTCATGGCGGCTTTTAATTGGGGAGCAGTATCTTCAAGCGTACTAAAACGCTGTTTTAATTGATTATCAACCCGTTGTTGATATTCTTGAATGGCACTGACTAACACGCTTATTCGCCCTCAACGGCATAGGGGGATAGGGGCGCATTTTCATCTTGTTTCAGTAAAATGGCCACTTTTTGTTGGGCTTGTTCGAGTTTTGCTTGGCTATTTCGAACCAGATTGATGCCACGTTCAAATTGTTTTAACGCGTCATCGATGGAGATATCGCCTTGTTCTAGATCGGCAACAATGCGCTCGAGTTCGCCAAGGGATTCTTCAAAACTGAGATTTTCGGGTTTCTTCGCCACGTTTATGCTTCCTTTGATTTAGCGGACACAAGGTATATCAGGGCGGCTTTAGGGTCAAATTCAGACTAAAGATATTTGCTCAATAGCACGCTTTGTTACTGAAATTTTTTCAGAAAATATAAATTGTCGCTAAACTTGCTTAGTGTGTGTCCGATAACTGACAATAGTATCATCATTTGTATGGTAATTTTTAACTGGATAGACAAGGCTCGCATGTATGTCGGTGGGATTATCTTACTCAGTGGAACAACTGAGTGTTATTGCTTACTTAGGGTAAGTATTATGTCGTTTATTACGAAAATTGAGGAGCCGTTGTGGATTTAGCAACAGTAATTGGAATTGTGGGTGCCTTTGGTTTTATCCTCGGGGCAATGGCCACCAGCGGCGGTTTAATGATTTTCGTTGATGTACCCTCGATTCTTATTGTTTTCGGTGGGTCCTTCTTCGTGGTGATGATGAAGTTCAATCTTAAACAGTTTTTTAGTGCGGTAAAAATCGCCGCCAAAGCGTTTATTTTTAAGATTGATAAGCCAGAAGATTTGATTGAACAGTCCGTGACTATGGCTGATGCCGCCCGTAAAGGCGGTTTTTTAGCTTTAGAAGAAGCGCAAATTACCAACAGCTTTATGCAAAAAGCCGTCGACATGCTTGTTGATGGTCACGATGGTGAAGTGGTGCGCGCTGCCTTAGAGAAGGATATCGCCCTGACCGAAGAGCGCCATCGTACAGGGATCGGCATTTTTAGAGCGTTTGGTGACGTAGGTCCGGCAATGGGCATGATTGGTACGCTGGTGGGTCTTGTGGCCATGCTGTCAAACATGTCAGATCCTAAATCCATCGGCCCCTCGATGGCGGTGGCCTTGTTAACCACCTTATACGGCGCTATGGTTGCTAACATGGTTTGTCTTCCTATCGCGGATAAGTTAACGCTTAGGATGGGTGAAGAAATGCTGAACCGTAACTTGATTATGGATGCGGTATTGGCGATTCAAGACGGACAAAACCCACGGGTGATTGAAGGCTTCTTGAAAAATTATCTGGCTGAGAAAAATCGCAAAATAGATACAACGGACGGAGAGTAGCCCATGGCTAAGGCTAAGTGCAACTGTCCACCGGCCGGAGCACCGATGTGGTTGGCGACCTTTGCTGACTTGATGTCGCTGTTGATGTGTTTCTTCGTGTTGTTATTGTCATTTTCCGAAATGGACGTAATGAAGTTTAAGCAGATCGCGGGCTCAATGAAGTATGCCTTTGGTGTGCAAAATAAGGTGGAAGTCAAAGATATCCCGAAAGGGACGTCTGTTATTGCCTTAGAATTTAGACCAGGACGTCCCGATCCCACGCCGATTGAAATTATCAACCAGCAAACCAATGAAATGACGGAACCTGTATTGGATTACCAAGCGGGTGAAGACGACAGTGCTGGCGGCGTTCAGCAGCAAAGTGGTTCTCAGCGTGGTGGTGAAGCCACTGCAACGGCGCAGGAAGTGGCCGATGCGGTTAAAGCCGAAGCGGCAGCGGCGCAGGATAAGATCAATCAAGAAGTGAAGAAGATGGCGCAGGAGCTCAATAAAGAGATCACCGATGGTGCGATTGAAATTGAGTCCTTAGGTCAGCAGATTATTATCCGTATCCGTGAGAAGGGCGCATTTGCCTCTGGTTCGGGCTTCCTTCAACCACGATTTAAGCCTGTGGTGCGCTCTGTTGGCGAACTGCTAAAAGATGTGCCGGGGATTATTACGGTATCGGGTTACACGGATGACATGCAAATCAGCGATGAGCTTTATAGCTCTAACTGGGATTTATCCAGTAAACGCGCTGTGGCTGTGGCTCACGAGTTGGTGCAAGTCAAAGGCTTTGATTCTAAACGGATGAAAGTGGTTGGCATGGCGTCTAACAATCCGATAGTGCCAAATGATTCACCGGAGAATCGTGCCCGTAACCGCAGGGTGGAAATTGCCATTGAGCAAGGTAAAGCGAAGGAATCTGATGAGATTCAGGTCGGTAATTCGCCTTAGGTAGCTTGGTACTCACTGCATCTAAAGCCGCAATCCTGTTGCGGCTTTTTTATTGGGCGAATGTGGACTTTCCCTTTTTTTGCTAACGCTTTGTGCATCAAAGCGCTGTGGTTGATTTGAATCTATTTGGGCCTTACGCCAATCGCAGAGAGTGTGTTATCCCTAAGCTTCCTTCAACCTTACCTCAACGACTTATCTCACATAATTCATTTCAAACCACTCATTTTAATCAGGGCAATTCAAACTAAGTGGATAGGTTTAGTGACATTATTCCAACCGAATTCGCTTAAAAATCCCGCCGTGACTTAATCACTAATACGCCATTAATCCGCCATGAATGTGGCTTGTGTGGCTGTTTGCGATGCGCGCTGAAACTCGCATTTTTAGGTCGCTTGGGTATATAATCCCCCGATTATTCTTTTAACCAATTTTGCTGTTTTAAAATTGCCCGCGGAAATCCCATGAAGTTTATTGTAAAGCTGTACCCAGAAATCATGATGAAGAGCAAACCCGTAAGGATGCGCTTCACCAAAATGCTCGAAACCAACATACGTAATGTACTCAAAAAAGTCGACGAAGACGCTAAAGTTCAACGTCAGTGGGACCGCATTATGGTAATGGTGCCAAAGGATAAGCCTGAATTGGCCCAAGCCTTCGGTGAGCGTCTGGCGTGTATTCCTGGCATTGCACACGTAGTGCAAGTGGATGAGTACAGCTTTGAATCTGTGGACGATATTTATCAGCAAGTCTTGCCTGTTTACCGTGACCAACTCGCGGGTAAAACCTTCTGCGTGCGAGTGAAGCGCACTGGCGATCACGATTTTAATTCTATCGAAGTGGAGCGTTACGTCGGCGGCGGCTTAAATCAGTTTACCGATGCTTTAGGTGTGCGTTTAAAGAATCCAGATATTACCGTTAACCTTGAAATTGAACGCGATAATCTTTACATGGTCACTAAGCGTATTGAAGGCTTAGGTGGCTTCCCGATGGCGACGCAGGAAGATGTGTTGTCTTTGATTTCAGGTGGTTTTGACTCAGGTGTGTCAAGCTATCAGTTTATCAAAAAGGGCGCGCGTACCCATTATTGCTTCTTTAATCTGGGCGGCGCGCAGCACGAAATTGGCGTTAAACAAGTGGCCTACCATTTGTGGAAAACCTACGGCGAATCCCACAAGGTGAAGTTTATCTCTGTGCCTTTTGAGCCTGTGGTTGCTGAGATTTTAGAGCGTATTGATAATGGCCAAATGGGCGTAGTGCTGAAGCGTATGATGATGCGCACTGCGGCGCGCATTGCAGAACGTATGGGTATTCAAGCCTTGGTAACCGGTGAAAGTTTAGGTCAAGTATCTAGCCAAACGCTGACCAATTTAAACGTGATTGACCGCTGTACTGAGCTGCTGATTTTACGTCCGCTGATCGCCATGGATAAACAAGACATTATCAACGAGAGTCGTAAAATCGGCACCGAAGATTTTGCCAAGTCTATGCCAGAATATTGCGGCGTGATTTCGCAAAAGCCAACGGTTAAAGCGGTATTAGCGAAAGTTGAAGCGGAAGAGAAGAAGTTCTCTGAAGATTTGATTGATAAAATCATCGCTCAGTCTGTCACTATTGATATCAGGGAGATCGCAGAACAAATGGATACTCGGATTACTGAGACTGAAACGGTCGCCAGTATTGATACCAACCAAGTGGTCATTGATATTCGCGCCCCAGAAGAAGAGGAAAGCAAACCGTTGCAAATTGAAGGCATTGAGATCAAACGTATCCCATTCTTCAAGTTAGCGACTCAATTTGCCGATCTCGATAAGCAAAAGACTTATTTGCTGTATTGTGAGCGTGGGGTGATGAGTAAATTGCAGGCATTGTACTTAATCGAGCAAGGCTACACGAACGTCAAAGTGTATCGCCCATAAATCCAGGCAAACTTGCCCACTGACACGTCTTGTCAGTGGGAAGTGCCATAGGTCTAGGATACAAAAAAGCCGCATATTAATGCGGCTTTTTGTTAGGTCTTGGGTTGAAAACCTGAATTAGTGTTGTCTTATAAGCTATTAGGCTTAACGATCTGCTGATTTGATGCGACATCATCTGTGGCAATCAATAGCGTGGCTTCTTGCAGCACTTCTTGGTGCATTTTATTCATTGCAGCGGTTAAATCTGCAGTGATACTGGCTTGTAAGTCGCTAGTATCGATGACGATTTCGTCAACGAGTACATTAGCACTGGCATTTAAGCTGAGTGCTGAAATTATCGCTAACGCAAACGCTGATTTTAAATTAAACATAGTCGCCTCCGGGCTGACAAAGTAACGCTGTCAGACATTCCCATCACCAACTTTGAGATTGTCCAACTAGGGTGTTTCATAGATATAAGTGTTTCGTGGATACCGCTGTTTCAATGGCGCAAAATTTAACCAAAATCACTGGCCTTTACAAACGATTAAATGTAACAATACGGATTAGAAAAACTAATTAAAAAACGAGACTGAGATCACTATGTCCAGACGATTACCACCGCTTAATGCGGTTAAAGCATTTGAGGCAGCCGCGCGGCATTTGAGCTTTACGCGCGCAGCAGAAGAATTGTTTGTTACACAAGCTGCGGTGAGCCATCAAATAAAGGCATTAGAAGATTTCCTCGGATTAAAATTATTTCGCCGAAAGAACCGTTCTTTGCTTTTAACCGAAGAAGGGCAGAGCTACTTCCTCGACATCAAAGACATCTTTATTCAACTCGCCGATGCTACCGACCGATTACTCGCCCGCAGTGCGATTGGTTCTCTGACGGTCAGTATGTCGCCCAGTTTTGCAATTCAATGGTTAGTGCCGCGTTTGGCAAAGTTCAGTGAGAAAAATCCCGATATCGACGTGCGTATTAAAGCCGTCGATACCGAAGCGAGCTCATTAACCGATGATGTGGATGTCGCCATTTATTATGGTCTAGGCAATTGGCCTGGTCTGCGCGCCGATAAGCTCAGAAACGAAGTGCTCATTCCTGTGTGTTCGCCCATGTTGCTCAACGGTCCTAAGCCGTTGTCAAAACCGAGCGATTTAAAATATCACACGCTATTACATGATATGAATCGTCACGATTGGCAGGCGTGGTTTAGACAATGTGGGATTAACGATATTAATGTGAACCAAGGCCCCATCTTCAGTCATTCGTCCTTGGTATTGCAGGCGGCGGCCCATGGTCAAGGCGTGGCTTTAGGTTACAGCGTACTGGCGCGTCCCGATATAAAAGCGGGGCGTCTTGTGTGCCCATTCCAAGAAGTCTTGGTCAGTAAAGATGCTTACTACTTGGTTTGCCAGCAGAATCACGCTGAACTTGGTAAGGTCGTCGCATTTCGCGAATGGATGTTAGATATGTTTGCTGAGGAGTCGCGTAGTGAGTTGTTGCCCGGATAAGCCAAGTTATGTATTAGAGGGTGAGCCTGCGAGCACAATGATTTTATTAGCCCACGGCGCGGGCGCTAACATGGACTCAGAGTTTATGCAGGCCATGTCGGCGGGGCTTGTGGCTAAGGGCTACCAAGTGATGCGCTTTAATTTTCCCTATATGCAGGCTAATGCCGTCGATGGCAAACGGCGTCCACCGGACCGCGCGCCTAAATTGCTCGCGTGTTTTACACAGATGCTCGATATCGCTCATTCACAACCTAAGGTCGAGCGTGTCGTACTGATGGGCAAATCTATGGGCGGACGTATGGCAGCGTTATTAGCCTGCGATCCTGCATTAGCGGCGCACATCGATAGAGTCATTTGTTTAGGTTACCCCTTTGTGCCACTTAAAGGCGGCGAGCCTAGATTGGAACCTTTGAATGAATGCCAAGTCCCAGTATTAGTCGTACAGGGCGAGCGTGATAAGTTTGGTGGCAAAGAGCAGATCCCAAATTGGCCCTTGAAGGCAGAGATAGGATTGGCTTGGATAACCGACGGTGATCATAGTTTTGTCCCAAGAAAGTCGTCAGGCACCACTGAAGCGGCTAACCTTGCACGTGCCATTGATTTATCTAGCGATTTTATTGGTTAGCTTAATGTTGAGCGAATGAATGTTGAATGAGTTAAGCCCATTCCAGCAGGAGAGTTAAATGCGTAAAGGTCTATTGTTACTCGCCGCCGTGAGCGGATTTTTAGCCGTCGCCTTAGGGGCTTTTGGTGCCCATGGTTTAAAAGCAGTCGCACCACCGGATTTGATTGACGTGTTTAATCTTGGGGTGCAATACCATTTCTACCATACCTTCGCCTTAATCATGGTTGCCTTTTCGGGCCAATGGTTAACCTCACGTTTATTGGACTGGTCGGCGTATTTGTTTATTGCAGGCATAGTGCTATTTTCTGGCTCATTATACGGACTGGCATTGTTCGGCACTAAGTGGCTTGGCCCTGTCACGCCAATGGGCGGTGGGTGTTTCTTACTCGGCTGGTTATTATTTGCTGCCGCGGTATGGCGCCATAAAGTGATTGACGGTCACGAGTCTTAATCTCGAACGTTAAGTGTGAGTTAACAGGCTTAGGGCGCACCTAAGCCTTTTTTATTTCTCCAATCGCAATTCAAGGTTCCGCAGTAGGCAAATAGGGCATTTGTGGATTGAAATTGGTATACTGACGCCCAAATCGATAGTCAGCCAATGCTTTGGCTTGGATTTCTCAGGGATCCCCATGAAAAACCTATTTTTATTTTGCCGCGCAGGCTTTGAAAAAGAATGCGCTGCAGAAATCCAACAGCGAGCCGGTGAGCTCAATGTGGGTGGCTTTGTTAAGGCCAATAATAACGACGCCTATGTCGTGTACCAATGTTTTGAGGATGACGCCGCAGATACGTTAGTGAAACAACTGCCTTTAGATTCGCTCATTTTCGCTCGCCAGATGTTTGCTGCCAGCGACTTATTAGTCGACTTGCCTGAAAACGACAGAATTAGCCCAATCGTGGCGGCACTCAGTGACGTCAGCAAAGCGGGCGAAGTGCGGGTTGAAACGCCAGACACTAACGAAGCGAAAGAGCTCTCGGCTTTTTGCCGTAAGTTCACTGTGCCTTTACGCCAGCATTTGAAAAAATCCGGCAGTTTGCTCGCGCAGGAAAATCCAAAACGTCCGATTATCCACGTGTGTTTTATCGGACCCGGGCGTGCCTATGTGGGTTATTCCTACAGTAATAACAGCTCGCCACACTTTATGGGGATTCCACGTCTGAAAATGGCGGCGGATGCTCCGAGTCGTTCTAGCCTAAAACTCGATGAGGCCTTTGGCCAGTTCGTGCCGAAGGAAGAGCAAGAAGAGCGTATTCGCAGTGGCATGAACTCAGTGGATTTGGGCGCTTGCCCTGGTGGCTGGACTTATCAACTGGTGCGTCGTGGCATGTTTGTCTCGGCTGTCGACAATGGCCCCATGGATGAGAAACTCATGGAAACGGGCCAAGTGAAACATTACCGTGAAGACGGTTTCCGTTTCGAGCCACAGCGCAAAAATATCTATTGGCTAGTGTGCGACATGGTTGAGAAACCAGCGCGTGTTGCTGAACTGATTGAAGCTTGGGCGATTAACGGTTGGTTTAAGGAAGCGATTTTCAACCTTAAATTACCGATGAAGAGCCGCTATAAAGAAGTCACTGCCATTCTTGAGACCATGCAGACCATTCTTAAAGAGAACGGCGTGACCGATTTTAAAGTGCAGTGTAAGCATCTTTATCACGATCGTGATGAAGTGACAGTGCATTTATGGCTGCGTCCTAATACCGCGTGGAATTAATTCCTGCGATAACTCTGCAGTGATATTGACGTCGTTACTCGCGTACGTTACTTAGGTACGCTAATACGCTAATACGCTAATACGCTAATACGCTAATACGCTAATACGCTAATACGGTAATCGTCAGGCGGGTTTAAAAGCCACGCAGTTTTAAAGCCATGCAGGTTTAAAAGCCAGATAACAAAAAGCCCCAAAGGAGACTTCGGGGCTTTTTCATGTTTACTCATTTGAGTTTCAAGCGCTTACTTCTTATGAAGCTTAAGCTTGAACAAGCGCGTTATAGACTCGTCTTAAACGCGCTCAGCATTGCGATCACAGACGCTCAAGAACCGCTTGAGTGAAGTCAGTCGTGCCGTGAGTGCCGCCTAAATCGCGAGTGGTACGGTCGCCTTCTTCGATCACTGCAGATACCGCTTTACGGATTTGCTCAGCTTTGTCAGCCATACCTAAATATTCGAGCATCTGGATAGAGGCTAAAATTACTGAGGTTGGGTTTGCAAGGTTTTTACCAGCGATATCCGGTGCACTACCGTGAACGGCTTCGAAAATCGCTGCATCACGGCCAATGTTTGCCCCTGGTGCCATACCTAAACCACCGACTAAACCAGCACACAGATCCGATAAAATATCACCGAACAGGTTGGTCGTTACGATCACATCGAAGTTTTCTGGGTTCATCACTAACTTCATGCACGTTGCATCGACGATCATTTCTTCAGTCTTGATGTCTGGGTAACGTAGGCTCACTTCACGGGCCACTTTCAGGAACAGGCCTGATGTTGACTTCATGATGTTGGCTTTGTGCACGATAGTGACTTTCTTACGGTTTTCTTTGCGAGCTAGTTCGTAGGCAAAAGTGGCGATTTGCTCGGCACCTTGGCGAGTCACGATACTGGTCGCTTCTGCCGTTAAACCATCTTCAGACACTTTTTGGCCATAGCCAGAATACATGCCTTCAGTGTTTTCGCGCACAGTGATGATATCGATATTTTCGTAACGAGCTTGAGTGCCTTTGAACGAAATCACTGGGCGTACGTTAGCGTACAGGCCGAATTTTTTACGTAAAGTCACGTTGATAGAGGTAAAGCCTTCACCTACTGGCGTCGTCAGTGGACCTTTCAGTGTGATACGGTTTTTTTCGATTAATTCTAAGGTGCGCGGTGGGAGTAACTCGCCTTGCTTTTCGAGTGCAGTCAGGCCGGCATCGGCAAATTCATATTCAAAATCACAGCCCGCTTTATCGAGAATTTTTAAGGCTGAATCAATAATACTTGGGCCAATTCCATCACCTGGAATTACGGTTATCGTTCTTTTTGACATGGAGAAGTCCTTCCACGGTTCGTCGTTACTGCAATTGTCTGCCCCAGCGTTAACTGGATAGCAGGACTATGAATTTGGTATTTTTTCTGCCTATTATTTTAACCATCTTTGGTCAAACTTCACAGGAAATAGTGAGCAATATCACGATTTTTTATGTGGTATAACTTGTAAAAATACTGGGTTCTCACCATGATGGAGAGTCAATGGTTAAAAAAGTCTACTTTAGTCTAACAAATATATAAAAGAGGAAGACATTGAAGTTAATCCCTATCACATCTCTGGTGCTGTTATCCCTTGGAATATTGCCAGCAGTGCAGGCTGAAACCAGCACTAAACCGCTCACCCTCACAGACATCATGCACTTTGAATCCCTTGAAAAGCCGGTTATCGCAGATAAGGGCCAAGTCATCGCGGTCGAGTCTGCGCCCGATCGCGGGGATAGTCACGTCATTGTGAAAAATGTGCTGTCGCAGCAAAGTTATCAAATCGCGGGTGGGTCAGATCCTTTAGTGAGTCACGATGGCCGCTTTGTGGCTGTGGTGGTCAAACCGAGTTTGCTTACGCGTGAAACGAGTGATGCCAAGGCGAAGAAAAAACTCAAATCTGACATGGTATTACTTGATACCCAAACGGGCACTCAAACCCGCTTTGAGCGCGTGAAGGAATTCGTGTTCAGTGATGACGGTAAGCATTTGGCAATGTGGTTTGAGGCCGATGAAGAGTCTAAAAAAGATGCTGAGCCTAAAGCCAGCGAAAAACTCGCTGAAGCAGGCACACAAACCCCAGCGAAAGCCGATAAGCCAAAGGTTGATAAGTTTGACCAAGGCCGCCGTTTTACTTTGCTTAGTTTAGACTATCAAACCCAGCGCATCGATGTTGAGCAAGTGACTGGTTATGTGTTTGATAAGGCGAGCCGCCGACTTGCATTGGCGGTGAATGATATCGCCAATAAACAGCATCAATTGCAGTTAGTGGATTTACGTACCCACCAAAAAACCGTCGCTTTTGACTCGCCTAGCCAACAGGTTGGTGCGTTAGCGCTGGCTAAAAATGGTCGTTGGCTGGCGTTTACGCAGGGCAAAGATAGCGAGTTGCCCTATGGTCGAAGCTATCAGTTATCGCTGGTCGATTTGCAATCGGGTAAAATCAGCAAAACTCCTGAGTCACCCGAGTGGAAACTTAATCGCTACACAAGTTTAAGCTTCTCATTGGACAGCGAACGGCTGTTCTTCGGCCGCGTGCCAGAGGTGAGCCAGCAGCTTAGTTTGCAGAAAATCTCCGAAGAAAAAGACCTGTTCGATGCCGATATTGTTACCGGACAGCGCGGTCTTAAGGTGTGGCATGGTGACGACCCACGGATTAAACCCCACGAAATCAAGCAATATGATGATGAGCAAAAACGCACTTACCTTGCGGTATTGCATTTAGGCTCAAATAACGTGGTGCAGCTTGGCGATAAAACCGTGCCAGATGTGACCATTTCACAACATAAGCGCTTTATGTTGGCGAGTTCAGATTTGCCCTATCGCAAGATGGCGACGTGGGCTGGCTTCTATCAAGACTATTATCTGGTCGACATTAACACTGGCAGTAAGGTGCCTTTTTTGACTCAGCAGCCGAGCGATGCCGAGCCAAGTTTGTCGGGTAACGGTAAGTATGTGGCTTATTATCAGCAAGGTAATGTGTATCTTTATGATATTGCTGAGGCCCATCGCACTAACCTGACAAGATCATTAAAGGTCAGCTTTGCCGATGAAGACCATGACTATCCATCGAGCGCGCCGGGATACGGTTTTGGCCCTTGGCTGAAAGATGACGCTGGGTTCTTGGTTTACGATAAATACGATGTCTGGCAGTTTAATACTGAATCTAAGGCAGGTTTTGCCTTAACCGCAGGTAAAGGGCGCACCCAGAAAATTCAATATCGTCTTGAGGGCTTAGTCGATAATCCCGATGAACCGACTGAGCTTGCCTATAACGCCACTGTGTTACTCCACGGTTATAGCGATAAAACTAAGGCCGATGGCTTCTACCAAGCGACGCTCGGCGCAGCGGGCGTGAAAACGCTGATGCAAGGCGAGTATAAGTTGACTGTGTTAGGACGCAGTAAAGACGCAGACACTATCGTGTTTTCTAAGGAGCGTTTCGACTTATTCCCCGACTTGTATACCGCTAACTATAGCGCCCCGCAAAATGCGCTTAAGCAAACGGATTTAGATAAGCAACGCCAAGCGTTTAACTGGAGCAAAGCCGAGTTAGTTCACTGGACGAATGGCGATGGTAAGCCGTTAGATGGCGTGCTGATCAAGCCGACCAATTATCAAGCGGGTCAGCGTGTTCCTGTGTTGGTTTATTACTATCGTTTTATGACGGATAGACTGCATGCCTTCCCGCAGATGAACATTAACCACAGACCTAATTTTGCTTGGTATATCAATAATGGCTATGCGGTGTTCCTGCCTGATATTCGCTTTGAAATTGGTTACCCTGGTACGAGTTCGGTGCAAGCGCTCACCTCAGGCGTGCAAAAGCTGATTGAGATGGGCATTGCCGATCCCGATGCTATTGGTCTGCAAGGTCATTCTTGGAGTGGTTATCAAACGGCGTTTGCCATCACTCAGACTAAGATGTTTAAGGCGGCGGTCGCGGGTGCGCCTGTATCGAACATGACCAGCGCCTACAGTGGCATTCGCCATGGTACGGGTATTGCGCGTCAGTTCCAGTATGAAACTGGACAGAGCCGTATTGGCGCGAGTTTGTTTGCCGCGCCACAAAAATACATTGAAAACTCACCAGTATTTTACGCTGACCGTATTCAAACGCCTTTGATGATCATGTTTGGTGATAAGGACGATGCGGTGCCTTGGGAACAAGGTGTTGAAATGTACTTGGCCATGCGCCGTGCGGGTAAAGATGTGGTGTTCTTACAATATGAGGATGAGCCGCATCACTTGAAAAAGTACCCGAATAAGCTCGATTACAGCATTCGCATGATGCAGTATTTCGACCATTATCTGAAAGGTAAACCCGCGCCAGAATGGCTCAGCAAAGGCGAAGCCTATGTCGAGTACAAGGCTGATGATGAATAAGCGACTGGTTTAGCTTATTGCTATCGCACTGAGTGACCTAGGTATGCTATCACTAAGACGTTCAGTTGGTTAATTATGAAAACAAAAACGCCACCGATTAGGTGGCGTTTTTATTTAGATGTCAGTCGTATTTATTTACTGCTCAATGTCTCGTGGGCGGAAGTGAGCACAGTGTCTGTGCCCGCATCGAGGTATTGCTTATAGGTATCTTGGCCCCAAGCAATCAACTTATCATTTTCAAAAATAAGCGGGGTACATTCCTCTTTGGTCGTCACACCGTCTGATTTCTCATGGTGAGTGCGATAAAAAAGCACCTGTAACTTGGCTTCCTTGACGGCTTTTGCCTCTGAAAAGTCGGCCTTACCGAGCAATTCTTTTACTGAACCGATATTTTGCCCTAAGGTTAAATCGTTCATCTTCTGGCTGTTATAGGCCTGTCGGTCCTCCCAATTCATGTCTTCTGGCGTTGGTTCATAAACCAGTACAACCACAGCGACAAAGGCGACGTAGGCGGCAAAAATACTACCAATAATTACTGAAACTTTTGATTTCATTTATAGTTATTCCTTTACCTCATTAAATGAGTCACTTGAGCACGTCCATAAAATACGCTTTTGTTGCGCTAAGGTAAATGCGTTAATTGCAACTTTGTGTTAACAGAAGTTTAGTCTTGATTGATGGTTTTTTCAGGTGGGGAGTCAATCACGCGAAAGTCTTTCAAGTTGATATTGAGTGGTAGGTCCGTTTGTAACTGCGCCAGCTTATAACTCAGCCTCGCCATCTCTTTGCCCTCGGCGAGCTTCTTCGCTTGTTTAGCGCCTAGGTTAGATAATGAGGAGAACAAGGTCGGTAAGCTTCTAAAGGTTTTCAATAACTCGGCTGCCGACTTAGGGCCTATGCCCGCAATACCAGGAATTTTATTACCGCTGTCGCCCGCTAATGCCATCAAGTCGAGAAATTGGCTGCGCTCAACACCAAGCTTTTGTTCCAATGCCGCAATATCGAGGTACTGCTGATTAAAGTGATCCCATTGACTAATTTGGCGATGATTAAGCTGACTAAAACCTTTGTCGGTGGACACAATTATGGCTTCACCTTGCGCTTTGGCGGTTTTTATCGCCAGTGTCGCAATCACATCATCGGCCTCGGCGGCGGCATAAATAGAGCCAATGTGCATTGCGGTTAAGTGGTCTTGCAGCGCAACTAAACCCTGCGCCAGTGGTTCTGGCATAGGTTTACGACCTTTTTTGTAATCGGGATAAAGCTGTTTACGCCATGAGATCTCATCACCGTCCCACACAATAGCCACATGGGTAGGGCGATGCACCCGCAGCAGTTTAGTGCACGCCGAACTGACGCGCTCTGTGAGGCTTTGCATATCTGTTTCATCGGGGATCGCCGCGTAAATGCGGCGAACCAAGTTGAGACCATCGATGATTAAAAACTTGTTCATGGGGTGTCTTTGTTTCGCTCTCTATTTCACTATTTGGTAGCAAGGAATATAAGCGCTTCCGGGAAGCTTCATTCTCTGCTGTTGCACAAATGCACTCAAGAGCTTATCCATCATATCCATGAGTTTAGGATCGCCCTTCAATTGGAAGGGACCATCGCGCTCTATGTGCTTGATTGTTTCCGACTTGACGTTACCCGCCACTATACCCGAAAACGCTTTGCGCAGGTTGGCGGCAAGCTCGGCTTTATTGGTTTGGAAGTGCAAGTCCAAGTTTGCCATCACCTCGTGGCTCGGGACAAAAGGTAACTGGAATTCAGATTCAATCTTCAGTGCCCACTGATATTGGTAAGCATCACCCGTTGAGCGGCGATAGGCTTTCACCTGCTCCATGCTTTTCTTCATGATACGCGCTACTTCAGTGGGATTATCTATGATGATTTGATACTTTTTCTGAGCTTCAGGGCCTAAGGTTGAGGCGATAAACTCATCAATCTTAATGAAGTAATCGGCGCTTTCAGTGGGGCCTGTGAGGATCAGTGGGAAAGGGGTTTCTTGGTTTTCTTCGTTGAGTAAGATACCTAAGATATAGAGCAACTCTTCCGCCGTGCCAGCACCACCTGGGAAGATAATAATGCCGTGACCTAAACGCACGAAGGCTTCGAGGCGTTTTTCAATATCGGGCAAGATCACCAGTTCATTGACGATTTGATTCGGTGGCTCGGCGGCAATAATACTTGGCTCAGTCAAACCAATATAACGGGCATTTTTCATCCTTTGTTTGGCATGACCTATGGCCGCACCTTTCATCGGGCCTTCCATCGCGCCAGGACCACAGCCAGTACAAATGTCCAATTCCCTCAGGCCAAGTTGATAACCTACCTCGCGGGTATATTGGTATTCGATGGCATTAATACTGTGCCCGCCCCAACAGACGACGACGTTAGGGTCTTTCATGGGGGCAATCGCCCGCGCGTTACGTAAAATATCAAACACCACATTGGTGATATGGTGGGCGTTGGTCAGATTAATGTGTTTGAGCGAGTCGTATCTGTCGCTGATATAGAGGATGTCGCGTAAGACTGAGAACAGATGTTCTTGAATGCCGGTGATTATTTGGCCATCGACAAAAGCTTGTTCAGGGGGATTGACCAGTTCTAATTTAACACCGCGTTCCCGTTGTAGGACGTGGATGTCGAAATCATGGTATTGCTCGAATAGGGCTTTAGAGTTGTCGGTTTTTAAACCCGCGGCAAGTACTGCTAAGGAGCAGTTGCGGTACAGTTGATATAGCGTGCTTTTGGCACTTTTTTTGAGACGATCAACTTCAAGTTGCGAAAGCTGATCCATGCTGCCTTTAGGGCTGACTTTTACTATCATTTACCACTCCTTCGTCATGACAGGAGTGATTAGAGGAGGCGTATAGTGGGGCTCAATTATACGTCAATCACAACCCTGTCTCTGCTTTCGTGTTTCGCTTTGTAGAGTGCTGCATCGGCGCGTTCGAAGGTCTCATGTATGAGCTCACTTCCCATAACTTGCGCAGCCCCTATAGATACTGTAACTGTAATTCTCTGATTTTTAAATTTAAATGGAATATTTTTTACTTTCTCGCGCACTCTGTTTAAAAGTTGAGCGATATCGGCAGGTGCTACATCGGGTAATAACAGGACAAATTCTTCGCCACCATAACGGGCAACAAACTCTGTATCGCGTAGCGAGTTTTTCAATGCCATCGCAATCACCTGCAGGGTTTTGTCGCCCGTGCTGTGACCAAAGCTGTCGTTGATAGTTTTGAAATGGTCGATATCGGCAACCGCCACCCACAGGGGAGATTTATGCCGTTGATAGTTACGGTATTCAAGCTCCATGCGCTCTTCTAACGCGGCACGGTTAGGCAATTGAGTTAAGCTGTCGAGCAAGTTAAGTTTTTGCTGTTCAAACAAACGCTCTTTGTAGGTGTTTGCCTCGTTACTTAATTCATTAAGCTCTTTGCGCATCGTCTCCATCGATTTACGCAGTAAGGCTTGTTCTCTTTGCTCTAAGGCTTCTTTTCGGGCCAATGCCGAACGAATGGAGTTAAGTTGCTCAGTCAATTGGGCTTTAAGATCGACGACATCTTCCACATCGATAATGATTTCACCGGCGTTATCGACGCGGGTGTTGATCTCACGATTCAACTGGGTCTTGAGTTGAAAGCTGCGTTGATTGTGGTTGTAAGATTCACTGACCACTTCACGCACTGCGGCTAAGGCATCGTTTAGAGCAAACAAAAACTCTTGCGATGCCGATTTCTCGCGGGCGATGTTATCAAGTAATAACGCTAAAATGGTTTGGTAGGCTTCGAGCAAGCTATCAACTTCAATCTCAGAAGAGAGCACTTCTTTGATCACTAAGACTTGGTCACGCTGATCTTTACGAAACTCGATTTCCGAAATCATCTGCGCCAGCTCATGGGCTAGCTGCCTGTGTTTTGGCAAGACATCGAGTTTTTCAGATTCGTTAAATTGTAGCTGTAATATGGTTTCGTAGAAGCCGATGATTTGCTTAACTTTAGGAATATATTCCCAAACTGTGTGAAAAGGTTTAGCCAGATCTTGTTTGAAGTAATTGACTTCTTTTTTGAGTTTTTCAGGTGCAGAGTTAACGCGTTGGATCTGACGGATCACCTGTGACAAACCCGTACGACTCTCTTCGAGTTGTACCATCACATGGTGATATTGGCCTTTTAGTAGGCGCTCGACATCGACTAATTCTGGCAATGCCTCATCGACTCGCTCAAACGTATTTAAGTTATGGCGAAGTTTGGCGAGTTTATTATCTAGCTCAAGATTTTGCCCTTTACAGGCGAGGCTTAAGTGACCAATAAATTGCAGTAATGTCTGTAACTTTGCGTTTCTGTCTTCATTTACTTCATCGAGGGCAAGTTTGGCCGAATGAAGTTTCTGTTGCAGCAATGCAAGTTGTGAAACGGTAGCGCTCGAATCCTTCATTCTGAGTGTTGTCCTAACTCTGCAAGGCTAAAAAACATGACGATCCTATGTCCAGATTAGCTGTTAACTCATATGATACTAATGTTATAACACTGGGCGTAGAGTGCAAATGCGATTTACCTATGACTCTGTGATTAATTGCTGATATTGATCAAATATTTTCCAGTAATTGCCTATCTTGGTTATTTTCCCAGCAAGGCCAGCGAACATCCTCTTTATTTCCGTTGGTATCTAATCTGATTAACCCGCGCTCAATGCCTTTTTCAAGGTGTAAAAATAACGGATTGGCAAATAAGCTTAGAGGGACAAAGTCGAGTGCTCTGAGGGCGACAAAATAATCGTTATTGCCCTCTAAACTGCGGGCACAGGCGAGCGCCATCTGCACGGTTTCGAACTTTAATTTCGCGGCCATTTTGATTTCTGATTTTGCTAACAGTGGCAAGTTGGCAAAACCAAGACGGAAATGATGGACGATGTGCTGTTGGTCGAGTTTTTGGCGTATCTGGCTGAGCACGTGCGTTGGTTCAACGGCTTGGGTGAAACGCACTGCAAATACCCCTTGGCGTATCACATACACAGGTGCTGTGAGCGCATCGGTTAGA
Source organism: Shewanella baltica (assembly GCF_900456975.1). NCBI lineage: Bacteria > Pseudomonadati > Pseudomonadota > Gammaproteobacteria > Alteromonadales > Shewanellaceae > Shewanella > Shewanella baltica. The sequence continues at coordinate 3,175,446 of NZ_UGYM01000002.1, read as the reverse complement.
TGAGTGGCCAGTTGCGCCGTGACTGCATCACTAAAATATTGGCCATAGTCGAGATCGGTCGTGAGCTGGGCGGGGAAGGCGATAATCCCTAGGGCAGTCGTCGCCGCTTGAGTTTGATTATAACTTAAGTGCGCTAATAGCGCCGCATAGCCTAAGTTATGGGTGAAGGGCTCCTGTAGGCTCAGTTGGGTTAATGCGGCGTTTTTTGCCATGGTTTTGCGGCGATGATGCAACATATACGCAATCACCAGCAGCAAGAGTCCGGCAATCAGGCAGCAGATAAGCAGTAGCGTGTGGGTGCTGTTACTTTCCTTCACTGTCTCGGCAAGTTTTCCCTGAACCATGTTGAGCTCAAGTTTGAGCTGTTGCTCCGCAAGGGCTGAGGTCGGCACTGGTGAGTCTTTCTCTTTCTCTGCAAGGGTGTTACCTAGCTCTATGATACGGGTTTGGGCATCGATGGTTTTGGTTAATTCCCCTAATTTTTGCGACGCCGAGGCAATCAGTGTGAGGGCTGCTTTTTGTTCATTGACGAGTTTTAAGTCGATAGCCAATGCCAATGCGATATCGGCATGGGTCATCATCAACGGCCAATCTTGGTTAGTTTGCGCGATTTCGCCAATTAAGAGTTCGTTATAAACCTGATAATGATGGCTTTGTTTTTCTTTGAATATTTGATTGGCCATCAGTAAATATTTTAGGGCGTTAACATTGTCATTAATATTTGAGTAGGCTTGCCCAAGATTGTGGAAATTAAGGCCTTGGGCAATATAGTTACCGCGTTTGGCATCTAATTGCTGGGCATTAAGGTAGTAATCAATCGCTTTATTCCAATCCCCTTGTTCGCCATAGACCATAGCGATCACAGTCATACAGCTTGAAAGATAGGTGTCATTGCCCATTTTTTTAAAACCGGCAGCGGCTTCGTGGGCATTTTTAAGGGCTTCATCCCACTGCTTTAAATCGCGATATACCTTAGAAAGTTGCAATTGCAGATTGGTTTTCATCGCCGGGTAATTAGAGCGATTGGAGATCCTGATCGCTTCACTGTAATGCTGCAATGATTTGGTGAGCTGCTGATTAAAATTGTAATAGAACCCCAGTCTTGCTTCAGCCGCCGCGATTAAGTAATCGTTTCTGAGCTTATAGGCAATGTCGCGGTATGTATGGAAGTGCATCAGCGCCGGTACTTCTTGGCGGATCAATAAATGTAAGCCGCCTAAGTGCTCATGAATATTGTGCTTAAGAATCAATGCTTCGATGTCATAACTGTCGTTGATGCGAGTGAGCGCTTCGTTATATAGGCCAATCGCTTCTTGATATTTCTGTTCGGTACGGCCAAGGTAACGACCATTCAACATGGCGACCATAGCAAGTTCGTAGGGCGATTGCGCTGCAGTAGATAAGAGTTCAATCAAGCTTTTTGCGTCTTGAAAACCGACCTTAGTTTTCACGTTCGGCTCCATATTCAGCCGAGTCAGCAGATACAAAATCTGTTCAAATTCGATTGGGCTGTAGCCTTGTTCTTGGGCTGCACGCTCAAATTGGTCACGGTTTTGGAACGCAAGGGGGAAGGAAATGGATTTGTTGAGTACATCATACATTTGCTGTGGCGATTCTCTTAACTCCACCTCATCAGCTTCGAGATCTCGGCTTTGAACGCTAAAAGGCAGTGACAGCAACAAAGTAAATAAAATAACCGTGAGTTTTTGCATTTGAACTGTGATTCCTCATTCCTTAAGTCAAGGAACTTATTTTGTTAGCTTTTGTTAGCGCCTAATGAGGATGCTACATCGACTTGTTATACTTGGAAAAATCATAAGAAGCATAATAACAGAAGGAAGCAAGAGTGAAACCCAACAGATTATCAATCTTGATATTAAGTGTATTATTTTCGGGCCAAGTATTGGCCGATGTGAAATATCAAATCGACCTCGTTAAACCCGAGCATCATATCGCCCAAGTGAGTGTAACTTTTCCTGAAGTGAAGACCACAGATTTTACGGTCAATCTGCCAGTGTGGCGCACGGGTAAATATCAAGTATTGCCTTTGGCCGACGGTGTGCGTTTATTTAGCGCTAAAGACAATCAAGGTCATGAACTCCCATGGAAACGTACGGCGAGCGGTGAATGGCAAGTCGCGCTCACGCAGCCAACCAGCGTGACGGTTAGTTATCAGTTGTATGCTAATGAATTAGGCCAAAGGGTTCGCCATATTGATGCGAGCCACGCGTATTTAGATGCCAGCGGCGTGTTCATGTATAGCCCGCAATTTCGCTCTGAGCCTGTATCGGTTCAATTGAACGTTCCTGAAACGTGGCAAAGTTACTCGGGTATGGCTTCAGGCACGCCAGCGCATTCTTTTATCGCGCAAAATTACGATGTGTTAATTGATTCCCCTATCGAAACCGGTGTGAGCACCCATAAGCCATTCAGTGCTAATGGCAAAAACTATGAGTTGGTATTTTGGGGTGAGGGTAACTATGACGCCGATAAAGTCGTTAAGGATTTAACGGCATTAAGTGGTCAAGCAAAGGCGATTTGGGATGATTATCCCTTTGATCGTTATGTGTATATGGTGCATGCCACCAGCGGCGCCAGTGGCGCGACAGAACATTTAAATTCTACGGTTATCCAACTGCCGCGTTTTAGTTTCCGTGAACGCAAGGATTACCTACGCTTTATTAGCACAGCATCCCATGAGTTTATCCATACCTGGAACGTAAAGGCCTATCGTCCTGCGGGACTTGTGCCCTATGATTATCAGCATGAAAACATGACGGAATTACTGTGGATGGCCGAAGGCTCTACCAGTTATTTTCAAGGCCAGTTACTGCTGCGTGCTGGGGTGATGACGCCTAAAGAATTCCTCGAAGACTTAGCTAAACGCGTTGAGAAAAACCAACTCAACCCTGGGCGTGAAACTCAATCTGTTGCCGAGGCGAGTGCAGGAGAGTGGAGCAGTACGGGCGGTGATTATGCGATTAATCACAGTGTGAATATCTATTCTGAGGGTTACTTAACCTCCTTAGCGTTAGATTTCTCGCTGCTCCAAGATACTAAGCTAAAGCATTCATACCGCGATGTGCATCGCCGTTTATATCAAGATCACCGTGTGCCAAAGGGCTATGGGGTTAGTGATGTGCAGCATATCCTTAAGGATTTATCCGGCAAAGATTATGCGCCTTGGTGGCAGGCAAATGTGAATAGCCCGATGAGCTTAGATTTCCCTGAGTTGTTATCGCAGGCTGGGTTAGCAATGTCCTATGGCAAAGATTCAAAAGTCGAGGCATTTGCCGGCATGACGTTAAGCAGCGCCCATGGCTCTTTAGTGTTGGATCAAGTACTGCGTAATGGCCCAGCGTGGCGAGCGGGTATCGTCGCGGGGGATGAAGTATTAGCGATTAATGGTCTTAAGGTGACTGTTGCGGGTTTTGATAAGCGCATTAAAGACTTTAAGACTGGCGATAGCATCGAAGTAACATTATTCAGCAACGATAAAATCAAACAAGTTAAGCTCATCCTTGGGGAGCAGCAAAGCGGTAAGTTAGTGCTTAAGGGCGATGCGAAAGCGACTAAACAGCAAAAAGCCTTCTTCAAGGCTTGGTTAGGCATTGATTGGCCGTTTAATAATAAAGGCGAGCTAGTGTCTAAAGCTAATGATTAAATTAAGTGGCACTCGGCTTGATGCGATTAAGCCGAATATCTTAACTTTAGGCGTTTAACTGTCATAAAAAAGGCGCCCACTCATTTAGAGGGGGCGCCTTTTGTTATTCTGTATTTCAACTCATTCATACGAGAATACGAGTGAGTCGCAGATTTAGTTTAACTAACTCGCTGAGGCTTAAACTTGTGCTTCTTCGAGTCCACCTAGTGCTGCAACGAGTGCATGCATCAAGGCGACTAACTCGCTGCCCATTAAGGCAAAGTCTGCATCTAAACGTGCCATAGGGTCGTCTGTGCCCACTTCATCGTTACCCGCTCTAAATTCTTCTGAGAATTTAAGGCGTTTAACGCTGGCATCCGATTGCAATAATAGTGCAATCGATTGGCCGAAATGCAGTGCTAACTTGTGGACTTGCTTACCTGTTGCGAGGTGAGCTAAGACTTCATCTTCTTTTAAATCCTGTTGCTTGAAACGCACAATGCCGCCTTCATCCGCTTCGGATTTAAGTTCTGCTTCATCTTGCATTTCAAAAGGTAATGGCGCGCTGCCAAGTTTTAACCATTCGGTTAAATTGGATTCGACTGGCGCTTTAAAGCTCAATGGGATCACCGGCAAACTACCGAGCGCTTTACGTAATAACGCTAACAGCTCTTCGGCTTTAGTGGCACTTGAACTGTCGACAAGGATCATTTCCAGCTCTGGCAAAATCAAAGCATGGGTTTGGCTGCGGCGTGAAAAAGCGCGTGGCAGTAGGCTAGTAATGATTTCATCTTTTAGCGCATCTTTTTCTTTTTTCGCCATCTTACGATTTTCTTCATCTTCAATGAGGGCGACTTTTTCTTCTAAGGCTTCTTTGATGACTTGGCCTGGGAGAATTTTCTCTTCTTTAGTTACACAGATCAGATGGCGATTGTCGGCACTGTGTACCAAGGAGCTGCCTTTCTTGCCTAAAGCATTAGAGAAACCAAATTTACTGACATCTTGGCTTGAGCACGGAGAGAAAGTGAAATCGGCCAACGCAGTTTCTAGCGCTTCGGTTTCGACGGCAAAAGGTTTATTGAAACGATAAAGAGTAAGATTTTTAAACCACATAAGAGGCGCTCATTGAAAATTAAAGTGGCAGTTTACGGCATAGTTTGTGCGGGGTAAACCTGTGTTCGATAGCTAATTTCTAGCGGCGGATCAGAATTCATTAAACTGTAACATAAGAATTAGCTCAGCTGCAGGCCGCATTTTTACTGGGTTTATTGCCAAGCTTAGCGTCAGTTTTTTTACCTCGCGCACTAAACGGTCACAATTGAAATAAAACTGAAACACATTCATTGCACACTTTCGGTCGTTCCAAACCAATAACCAAGACGAACATAACGTCGAAAGGATTAAATGATGAACGTTTTTTGTAAAACTCTACTTGCTTCTGCGCTAGCTTCTGCAACTCTGGCTTCAGCTTATGCCGCTGAGCCACTGACTGTTTATGGTAAGTTGAATGTCACTGCTCAATCAAATGATGAGAAAGGTGATGCTACAACAACTATTCAAAGTAATGCTTCTCGTTTTGGTGTGAAGGGTAATTTCGAACTGTCTAGCTCGCTGGAAGCGTTCTACACAGTTGAATACGAAGTTGATACAGGTGCTGCGACTAGCGACAACTTTAAAGCACGTAACCAATTTGTTGGCCTAAAAGGCGCATTCGGTTCGTTCTCAGTTGGTCGTAACGACACGCTGTTAAAAATCTCTCAAGGTAACGTTGATCAATTTAACGATTTATCTGGCGACTTAAAAAGCCTGTTCAAAGGCGACAACCGTTTAGGTCAAACTGCGACTTACTTATCTCCATCAATCAGCGGTTTCGTATTCGGTGCGACTTATGCTGCTGAAGGTGATGCTGACCAACAAGGTCAAGACGGTTTCAGCTTAGCCGCTATGTACGGTGACGCTAAACTGAAAAAATCACCTATCTATGCTGCTATTGCTTATGACTCAGATGTAAAAGGTTATGAAATCCTACGTGCATCGGTTCAAGGTAAAATCGCTGATTTAACCTTAGGTGGTATGTACCAACAACAGGAAGAGACGTATAAAAACGCGCTACCTGTAACGACTGATAGTGTTAACGGTTACCTGTTCAGCGCTGCCTATGATATCGATGCTGTTACTTTGAAAGCACAATATCAAGACATGGAAGACAAAGGTGATTCATGGTCAGTAGGTGCTGATTATGCACTGGCTAAACCCACTAAAGTCTTCGCTTTCTACACCAATCGTTCGTTAGAAGCGTCTACTGATGATGACAAATATATCGGTGTTGGCTTAGAACACAAATTCTAAATCCAGTATTAAGATTCAATTAAGGAGGCATATTGCCTCCTTTTTTATTGCTATAAACAAACAGTTATATAAACTTATTATGACAAATATTACTACTATATGGCTCAAACGGCGTGCTAATTCATAAATCTGTAATAAAAATGACTAATAATAGCCGTGTTGACATTCACTGACAGAAAATCACTTATGACTGCAAGGATATTGATAGTAGAAGACGAGTTAGCTATCCGCGAGATGCTGACTTTTGTAATGGAACAGCATGGGTTTACGACCTCTGCGGCGGAAGATTTTGATTCGGCCATTGCGCTGCTAAAGGAGCCTTACCCCGATCTGATTTTATTGGATTGGATGTTTCCTGGCGGAAGTGGTATTCAATTGGCGAAACGCTTGAAGCAAGATGAGTTCACGCGCCAAATTCCGATCATCATGTTAACTGCCCGCGGTGAAGAGGAAGATAAAGTCAAAGGTCTCGAAGTCGGCGCCGATGATTACATCACTAAACCTTTCTCCCCTAAAGAACTTGTCGCACGTATTAAGGCCGTATTGCGTCGCAGTGCACCGACTCGTTTAGAAGAAACCATTGATGTGCAGGGCTTAATGCTCGATCCTGTGAGCCACAGGGTGAGCGTAGGCGATACTGTATTAGATATGGGCCCAACCGAATTTCGTTTATTACACTTTTTCATGACCCACCCAGAACGTGTCTACAGCCGCGAACAGCTGCTCGACAATGTGTGGGGAACCAATGTGTATGTTGAAGACAGAACCGTTGACGTGCATATCAGACGCCTTCGTAAAGCCGTTGAAGAGTCTGGTCACGACCGCTTGATCCAAACGGTTCGTGGCGCAGGTTATCGTTTCTCTACACGCATTTAGTGCCGAATAAGTGTTAGGCACAAGTTAGCTTTTAGGCTATCTTGTGCTCCTCTTATTTAGCCTGATGTTTGGGTTTATCTATGTCTGACTCTTATTCAGGGTACCGGTTGTTTACGCGCTTAGCCTTATATCTACTGCTTTGCGCGCTAATAGGTTTATTGGTAGGGAAACTTCTCTGGATACTCTTTTTCGGCATGCTAGGCCTGGTTTGCTGGCATTACCGACAATTATCACGGCTTAACTTTTGGTTATGGCGCGATAGAAAACTCACGCCGCCGCAGGGCAGTGGGAGTTGGGAAGGGGTGTTTAACGGTATTTATCGCCTCCAAGGTAAGAATCGTCGACGTGTCGGTCAATTGGCCGCATTGCTGGCGCGATTTCGCCAAGGTGCAGAAGCGTTACCCGATGCCGCTGTGGTGCTCGATTCAGAGCATAATATTTTATGGTGCAACAAGTTAGCGCAGCTTATTCTCGGCTTTGTTTGGCCGCAGGATAATGGCCAGCGTATTGATAACTTGATCCGCCATCCTGATTTTTCCGCTTATATTAAATCTGCACAATACAAAGAGCCGCTGGAGTTACCTTCGCCGGTATCGGATAGGCGTTTGCTTGAGATCCGTATCATGGCCTACGGTGACAGGCAGCTACTGTTAATTGCGCGGGATATCACCCGTATACGTCAGCTCGAGGGCATGCGTAAAGAGTTTGTCGCGAATGTGTCACATGAGCTGAAAACGCCGCTCACTGTGTTGCAGGGTTATCTCGAAATGATGCAAAGCATGGCCGAGCCCGATTCGATGAACGTCAAACCGCTGGCTTTAATGCAGCAGCAGACGCGGCGAATGCAATCTATGGTCGAACAGCTATTGATGTTATCGCGGATTGAAGATGCGGCCGATATCAACCTCGAACATACAGTGAACATGACGCAGCTGATGGAAGTGCTCAAGGAGGAAGCTAAAGCGCTGGCACAAGACAGATACGAGCTGAGCTTCTATTGCGAACCTGGGCTTGATTCCCACGGTAATGAATTGCAGCTAAGAAGTGCTTGTTCTAACTTGATTTCTAACGCGATTCGTTACACTGAACCCGGCGGTAAAATCACAGTGCAGTGGCGCAGTATGGCAACGGGAGCCATCTTTAGCGTAACGGATACGGGCGAAGGCATTGCACCTCAGCACATAGGTCGATTAACCGAACGTTTTTATCGGGTAGACAGTGCGCGCTCAAGGCAAACCGGTGGCAGTGGTCTAGGTCTTGCGATAGTAAAGCATGCGCTTAACCATCATCACAGTGAGCTTAAAATCAGCAGTGAAGTGGGTAAAGGCAGTACGTTTAGCTTTGTTATTCCTTTACATCTTATCGAGCGTAAGAAATAAATTGCTTAAGTGAAATATTCGCAATTAATAATAAAAACAGGCCATTATGGCCTGTTTTTGTTTCTAGGTTCAGAGAGTTGTTTATTAGTGACAGAAAAAAGCGATAAATAACGCATTGTCATCTAAGTGTCACATCACAGACATAGAATTGTCATTGTAGCGATTGATACTGGCTGCGTCTGAAGAAACTTAAGTTACAAATTAGTTAGCTTACTACTGGAGCACATAATGAAACTGAAAAAGCTTGTCGGCGCGATTACCCTAACAGCCGCTGGTGTATTCTCTGCAACTGCGATGGCATCGATTGATCAATCTCTGCCAACTTATGAAAAAGCGAGTGGCGTGTCAGGCAACTTATCATCTGTAGGTTCAGATACGTTAGCCAACATGATGACACTTTGGGCCGAAGAATTTAAACAAATGTACCCTAACGTCAACATCCAGATCCAAGCGGCGGGTTCTTCTACTGCGCCACCAGCGTTGACTGAAGGCACTTCACAGTTCGGCCCTATGAGCCGCAAGATGAAGCCTAACGAAATTGAAGCGTTCGAAAAACATTATGGTTATAAGCCAACTGCGGTTCGCGTAGCTATCGATGCTTTAGCTGTATTCGTACATAAAGACAACCCAATCAAAGGTTTAAGCGTTGAACAAGTTGATGGTATTTTCTCTTCTACTCACAAATGTGGTAGCAGCGACATCCAACGTTGGGGCGAGCTGGGCTTAGACGGTAACTGGTCTGCTAAAGACGTTCAACTTTACGGTCGTAACTCTGTATCTGGTACTTACGGTTACTTTAAAGAGCACGCACTGTGTAAAGGCGACTTCAAAGCGAACGTGAACGAGCAACCAGGTTCTGCATCTGTAGTGCAATCTGTTTCTCAATCTCTAAACGCGATTGGTTACTCAGGTATCGGTTACAAAACTGCTGGTGTTAAAGCAGTTGCGATTGCTAAGAAAGGCGAAGAGTTTATCGAAGCAACTGCAGAAAACGCAGCTAACGGTACTTACCCACTATCACGTTACCTATATGTTTACGTGAACAAGCAACCAAACAAAGACTTAGCACCAATGGAAAAAGAATTCCTACGTTATGTGCTGTCTAAGCAAGGTCAGCAAGTAGTTGAGAAAGATGGCTATGTGACTCTGCCTAAGAGCGTAGTTGCTAAAGATTTAGAACAAGTGGGTATCCGCTTGTAAGCCAAACGGCTTGTTAATCAAGGACCTCCTCGGAGGTCCTTTTTTGTTTCTGGGGTTTTATCTGGGCGATGATGTTTGGTCATTCTGTCTGGTAGATGCCAAATAAAAGGCATAAAAAAAGCAACCTAAATAGGTTGCTGTAAATTCCAATTCGGAATCTTGGGACGGTCGCGCTAGAAACCATCTAAAGGAGAATGATGATGAACGAAGAAACTCATTACAAAGATTCGGTTCATAATATCTGACTCAGCATCCTTAAATTAGTTCAGAGAAAGTGCGAAATATTTTAAATAATTTTGCACTTTGTTTTTATTAGAAGCGCGAGCCTCTATTTTTCTCAGTTTCTTCAGTTTGCTCATCGCTATTGGCCGTCGCAACGGGCAAATCTTGCATCACGAAAGAAAACCGATTGCAGTTCTGTGATCGCCGCCAAAGATGAACTGTTACAAAAAACTCGCCTATAACGTGCCGATAAGCTGACTTAAAGCTCAGTTACGATTTGCCTCTGAGCAAATGTGCAGTCGATAATAACGCCTAACAATCCGTGATAAGTTATAACCGTGACAAGTCATGAAGCGTTGCACCACAGCTGCGCGGCATACAACTCACGATTAAGTATTCAAACTTACCCTAACAATTAAGAGCCAGAGCTTAGAGGGCTAGCGCCCAGAGCCCTGAACCCAGAGCCCAGAACTTGAATATCGAGGCGACAGTGTTACAACCAACTAAGAGTACGCTAGCGGATGCAACGACTTGGGATTTAACCCGAGATTACCATTCTTTTGCTAATACCGAACAAGTGCAAGTGAGACATGTCTCTTTGGATTTAGTGGTGGATTTTGACGCGCAGCGTCTTTTCGGTAAAGCGACGCTGTCCTTGGAATACCTTGAGCCCGATGTAACAGAGCTTTGGCTCGATAGCCGCGATCTAACCATACTCGCGGTTACTTTTGTGAATGATGCAGATAGCGTCAATGCCACTGATACAGTGAGTGTTTTAACAACAGAAAATGAGGAGCCGCTCGATTTTGTGCTGAGTGAAGCCAATTCCATTCTCGGGCAAAAATTATGCATCAGTTTACCAACGTCACCTTGCAAACAGGTTTGCATTCACTATCAAACCTCTCCCGCCGCCCAAGGATTACAGTGGCTAGCACCTGAGCAAACTGCAGGTAAACAGTTACCTTATCTCTTCAGTCAATCGCAACCGATCAATGCCCGCAGCTGGATCCCATTGCAGGATACGCCTAAGGCGAGAGTGATCTTTGATGCTAAAGTGCAAGTGCCCAAAGGCATGCGCGCAGTGATGAGTGCGATGAATCATCCCGACACACCGCTTAATGGTGTGTTTCACTTCGAGATGGAACGACCTATCCCGACCCATTTAATGGCGCTGGCCGTCGGTGATATTGCCTTTCAAGCGATAGGCCCAAGATGCGGGGTTTATACTGAGCCAAGTATGTTGGCGGCCGCCGCAAAAGAGTTTGAAGATACCGAACATATGCTCGAGGTTGCCGAGTCATTGTTAGGTCCTTATGTGTGGGGCCGTTATGACATGATTATCTTGCCGCCGAGTTTCCCTTTTGGCGGGATGGAAAATCCGCGGTTAGCCTTTTTAACGCCCACACTCATCGCCGGCGATAAAAGCTTAGTGTCAACCGTTGCCCATGAGTTAGCGCATTCGTGGACTGGCAATTTAGTCAGTAATGCAACCTGGCGAGATCTTTGGTTAAACGAGGGTTTCACTACTTACTTTACTAACCGTATCGTGGAAGCGGTTTACGGCAAAGAGCAGGCAGAGTTGGAGTGGGTGATAGAGTTTGGTCGCTTAACAGAAGAAATGGCGTCTTTGCCTAAGGATAAACAAACCTTGCCCGCCAATGTGCAGCAGGGCGATCCCAACCTTGCCTTTAATCGTTTTACTTATGATAAAGCCTCGATGTTTGTCCATGATCTCGAGCGCAGGCTAGGGCGAGTGGCGTTCGATAAATTTTTACGCAACTATGTGGATCATTTTGCCTTTAAGGCGATTACCACCGAAGTGTTTGTCGAATACGCGCAGCAAACCTTACTGCTATTACACTCAGATAAGATTACCGAAGCCGAGCTGCTAACGTGGATTTATGGCGAAGGTTTGCCCGAGGGATATTGCGGACCAACATCCATGAGTTTAGATAAAGTCGATGATGCGTTGGCGTGTTTTTTACAGGGAACGACCGCGAGCCAATTAAGCGTGAAAGATTGGCGAGTACATCATTGGCAGTATTTTCTGACCCAATTGCCTGAAGTCGTCAGCCAAGTGCAACTGATGGATCTGGATGAAATGTTCCAATTCACCCAATCGACCAATGCGGAAATTGCCTGTGATTGGTTCAGGGTGGCGATTCGCAATCATTACGACCCTGTGTTGCCGGCATTAAGTGTTTATCTAGTACGTATTGGCCGCGGTAAATTTGTGCGGCCACTTTATGCTGAGCTGCAAATCGCGGGATATCACGCTGAATTAAAAGATATCTATACAAAGGCTCGCGCAGGTTATCATCCTTCGATTCAAGTTCAATTGGACAAGTCACTAATATTATAGATATTTAGGCGATTATAGAGATTTAGGTGCGTATAGAAATTTAGGCAAAAAAATGGCAACCTAAGGTTGCCACAAGGAAATCAGTGCGGGATACAAATAGAACTCAGTGCGCTAGCGTGTTTTCTATTGTGTCCCAAAAGGGAGATGATGATGAACGACCAACTAATTAGACTCAATGCGATAAAACAGAAACTGTGTCATTTGAGTAGATGAAACTGCGACTTCACATATTTCATTCTCAAGGTGCATTTAATCTTATCCGTTAATCCTTACCTATACTCAGAGTCGCCATTTTTAATTAAGTTCACCGATATCAGAAAAAAATCCCAAAAAGTTTAAAAATATTTTCTGGGGTATTTTTCTGGTAAATATTGAGTGCTCACACTTAAGTGCTACATTTGTTTTACATTAAAATCATAGCGATAAAAATTAAAAGCGTGTCAGTTTATTAATCTATGAGCTAGCGTTAGCGCTTGTTGAAATTTGAGCAAAAAAAATGGCAACCTAAGGTTGCCACAAGGAAATCAGTGCGGGATACAAGTAGAATTCAGTGCGCTAGCGTGTTTTCTATTGTGTCCCAAAAGGGAGATGATGATGAACGACCAACTAATTAGACTCAATGCGATAAAACAGAAACTGTGTCATTTGAGTAGATGAAACTGCGTCTTCACATATTTCATTCTCAAGGTGCATTTAATCTTATCCGTTAATCCTTACCTATACTCAGAGTCGCCATTTTTAATTAAGTTCATCGATATCGCAAAAAAACACCAAAAAGTTTAAAAAAGAATTTCTGAGAGATAAAAAGCAGTTGAAATGAGACATTACATTTATTTTACATATAAATCATTGTGATAAAAAAAGGCAACCCAATGGTTGCCTAGTGACCTATTCCTAGGTCAAGGGGGCCGCGCTAGAAGCCCCAGGGAGATGATGAACATGAAAAAGACATTCACTGTTCAATACATTTGAGGGGGCTTGTACGGTTAAAGTTCCATAAAAAAGTTAAAATAAATCTAAATTTTTATAAAACGCAAAATTTCAAATAGATAGCGAGTAAATTATTTTAGTAAAGCGGCAATTTTACTTTCTAATGCTTCGGGTTTCGTGGTCGATGCAAATCGTTCAATCGCTTCGCCTTGGCGATTAACTAAAAATTTGGTGAAATTCCATTTGATACCTTGAGTACCTAATACACCGGGAGCAGCTTTCTTAAGGTATTGATAAAGTGGATGGGTATGTTCGCCATTCACTTCTATTTTAGAAAATAGCGGAAACGTCACGCCAAAATTCAATTCACAAAAGGCTTGAATACCTTGCTCATCGGCTTTTTCTTGGGCGCCAAATTGATTGCAAGGAAAGCCCAAAATTACTAATCCTTGATCTTTGTATTCTTGATATAACGCTTCTAATCCCTTGTATTGCGGTGTAAATCCACATTCACTGGCGGTGTTGACGATCAAGAGTACTTTGCCTCGATACTGCTCTAAACTTACTGTGTTGCCTTGAATGTCTGTCGCTGATTGGCTGTATATATTCGTAGTCATGTTCACCTCCATAGGATCTTAGTCAAACAGCATAAACCTAAAAATAATTTTCAGCAATATAGTTGTGCGCAATTCATTTTGTGGGTTTGCTAATTTACTTAATTATCAATATAGTTACAGCAATTTTGTAGCTAAAGAAAAGGGCATCTGTGTGACAGAAAATGACGCAGAATACGAAACAAACATGCAAGCTGACGTGGGGCAGGTTGTTCAACAACTCACTGAAGTTGAAGGCGAAGAACAGGCTGAAGTGTTTAGCGAAATTTTGAATGACTCAGAACCTGGAACCATAGCCTTAGCGCTTGAATCCTTGCCCTTGGATGAGCGTTACGAGCGTTGGCAGCAAGTTGAATTTGCTGACCGAGTGACAGTGTTGAGCTTAATGCGTGCCGATCCGCGCATGGGGATCCTCAAACGGATGCCCGACAATGAAGTGGACTTGCTATTTGCCCAGTTAAGCCCAGAAGATTTAATTGAGTGGAGTGATTATCTCCCTGAAAGTTTTACCGATCGCGCCTTGGCTCAGATGGGCGAGCGTCAGCGACAACGATTCGAACTCTACGATCAGTACTCTGAGAATGAAATCGGCCGTTATACCGATCATCAAATGTTGGTGCTCAGTGATAAGGCGAGCGTTGCGCAGGCACAGCGCTTTTTCCGCCGTATCGAACTCGATTGTAACGACAATTTGTTTATCGTTGATGATCAGGATAAGTATCAAGGCACAGTGCGTCGGTATGACATTTTTAAACATAATCCCGATGAGTTATTGATTTCACTCTTGTCCGAGGATAGCCGTGCGTTATCCGCTGACACGAGTTTATTGGAAGCGGCCGAAGCGATAGAGCACAGCCGCGAAATCGAATTGCCTGTGATCGATGAGTCTGGAGAGTTAATTGGTCGCGTGACGCTGCGAACCGCGACCGCTTTAGTACGTGAGCATTATGAAGCGCAGTTGATGGCAACTGCGGGTATGGATGAGTCCGACGACTTGTTCGCGCCGATTATGAAAGGCGCCCAGCGCCGCGCTGTGTGGCTCGGGATCAATTTACTGACGGCTTTCCTCGCTTCGGCGACGATTGGCTTATTTGAAAATGTGCTATCCCAAGTGGTCGCGTTAGCGGTATTGATGCCGATTGTGGCTTCTATGGGCGGCATTGCGGGTAGTCAGTCGTTGACGCTGATGATCCGCGGCATGGCTATGGGACAGATTTCAGCGGGTAACTTGTTTTCGTTAATGAAGAACGAACTCGGTATTGGCATAGTTAACGGATTTTTGTGGGCGATAGTCATAGGTTTAGTCTCTGGCTGGTGGTTCGGTGAAGCGACCATAGGCATAGTGATTGGCTGTGCAATTTTGATCAACATGGCCGTGGCGGCAATTGCTGGCGTGGTCGTGCCTATGGTGCTGCAGAAGTTTAATCAAGATGCGGCGCTGTCGGGTTCAGTGATCTTAACCACAGTGACGGATGTGGTGGGCTTCTTTACTTTCTTAGGTATGGCGACCCTCCTGTATCTGTAGTGCATTGGTATATAAACAGTTATATCAGCAGTGCTCTGTTAGATTTGTAGTATGAGAGTGAAAGCGAAGTGGGATATGAGTGCACAGCTAAGTGGCGTGCATTTCCCGTATGTTGGCAACATTAACGGTTTAATCTGGATATGAGTGACATTCAGTTTGTAATAAGTGAACAACCAGAGGAATTAGCGCTGGCGGCACAATTGATTGATGGGCGTGATGATAATGCCCATCCGCTTGACCATCAGGTATTTTTCGATTCTCGTGCGGTGATCTTAGCGAAAACTATCGAGGGTGAGATAGTCGGTTGCGCTGCGATAAAAGCCGGTAAAGGCACTGTTGGTAAAGGCACTGTCGGTGAACTGGGTTATCTGGTGGTGTCGTCCCATTATCGACGTCAAGGCATTGCCAAAGGTTTAACGCAAAAACGTATCGAAGTGGCGAAGGCTTTAGGGATCTCGATTTTATACGCCACTATTCGCGCCGAGAATACGTCGAGCCAAGCAAATTTGTTGAAGGCGGGCTTTCAATTTTGGCGTGATTATTTGAGTGTCCGCGGCACGGGCAACACTGTGGGTTGGTATTACTTAGCCTTAAGTGCCAATGTCGACGCTGAAGCGATAATGCTGTCTTTAGTGGGTGATCGCATTCAAGTGGTGTAATTGTACGGTAAGTGAAAAGACTTAGATCTTCAGCTGTTTCGAGTTTGTTTTACATTTGTATATCCATCGCGAAAAATCCCCATTTATACGCAAATAGGCTGATTTTCTTTATTTATTCGGTATGATCCGCGGCTATTACCCACAGTCATTTATTGAGGTGTTTTTATGGCTAAGTTCAGAGTAGCAAGTGTTTTATTATTGAGTGCGGCAGCGCTGCAAGTGAATGCGTCAGAATTTAATCTTGGGTTGAACAACGATGTGGTTTCTACTGAGTTAGAACTGCAATTGAGCAAAGATACTAATGCAGTGTTAGGTTATATCTATGCCGACGAGGGCGGCCATATTGCCCAAGGTGCAATGCACATGACCCATGATGTGGGCGTGCATCACTTTGAAGTTGGCGCTAAGTTAAGTCAGCTTTGGTCTGACTATTCTCCAAATGGTAGCGCCATTTCTGTTGGTGGCCGTTATGCGCTATCTATGGGACCTAATATTTCATTACACGCCGCCGCTTACTACGCACCGTCAGTCTTATCGTTTGGTAATGTTGATGGTCAATATGAGCTCGATTCAAAAGTGCAATACCGCGTAACGCCAAACATGGCGTTTTATGTTGGTTATCGCAAGATTGCCTATGAGTACGATAATGCGCGCGATTTCACTTTCGAAGATGGCGTGTATATTGGCGGCAAATTCCGCTTCTAAAACAAATCGTTTTGATCTCGCTGCGTTAACTTAGCAGTCGATGTAAAGAGCCGGCCGAGGTCAACTTCGCCGGCTTTTCCATTTTGCTTTTAGCTCGCTGTAGCTGGGCAATATGGATGAAAAAATGACTAATCCGATGCCGATTAACATCACTAGGCTGAGTTCTTCATCGAGTATCAACCAGCCGAACAAGGCCGCAAAAATCAATCCGGTATATTCTACAGGCGCCATTTGGCTCGCATCGGCACGTCGATAGGCGTGAATGATGAGATAGGTCATGCCAATATAAAATAGTCCCAACGTTAATCCCACCTGTGCCACTGGCAAACTAAAGTCCGCGCCTTCGTATAAGGTCGCCGGTATCAGAAATATCATCGCAAAGGCATTAGACCAAAAGAGCATAGAGAAAGGATGTTCATGGGTCGAATAGGCCTTTAAAATCAAACTATTCAACGCCGACGTCATAGCGCCGAAAAAGGCTAAACCTATATACAGGTTAAATTCGGTTGGTTGGCTGATAAGTAGAATGCCAGTAAAGCCAATGATCCCCGCAACTGAGCGTCGATAGCCTATGCGTTCATGCAAAAATAACGCAGAAAGCACGAGGAGTAACAAAGGTGAGGTATAAATCACGGCGGTTACCGTTGCGAGGGGAAGATGCAAAATGGCGAGCATAAAAATGGCGTTGCCGAGCCCAATCAATAGGGCGCGGGCAAGATGCACTTTGTAATAAGGGCTCAGTTTGAGATTACCCTGCAAGCGCCACACAAAAGGCAGCACTAGCAAGGTGGCAAAGAGTTGTCTGTAGAGCACCAGTTGGAACACCGGGGCATCATTTTCAAGCAACTTGACCAAGAGGTTGCCACTGGCAATCAGGAGTTGTGCGGCTAAAATCATCAATAGAGGCTGCATAGGATCCCAGCAAAAAATAAGTCAGTATTAAGTTGTATTTTGGATTTCAGGCCACGGTTTGGACTTTGAGACTAAAATAGCTCCATACGGCATGGGATATTCGACTAATTTAGCCTAACTGATTGTAAAAAACTAAATGTGGCCATAAAGTTAACCTACAATTCCAACTATCAACTAAGATTGACAGCATTAGCATTTACTTCATAGCTGTATAAATGATCTATGGCCCCTTAACTTAATAAGCCGATGAACAAACTTAAACAAACCCTATTTTGGTGTTTTTTACTTTTTATATGGACATTAAGTCCCTCTGTATTAAGCGCTGAAATTGCGTTGGACTCGCCGTATTTGTTCCATGCTCAAGCGGATCAACAGCCCCCAAAACAGTTTGATGCTGTGCCCAATTGGATGGGCCAACTCGATGAAGCTAACTCTGTGAGTTTAACCGGCGGTGACTATTGGATGATCACGCCTGTGATGGTCAATCAACGTCAGTCGAATTGGGTAGTTGATGCGAGTAATTCGATTATCGAATCCGTAGATTATTGGATACTCGGCAGTGATGGCAGTTCACAGCATGCCCACAGCGGCTACAGTGCCCCCTACGAATTTTTATTCGATTATGGCCGTAAGGTCACCTTGAATATGGGCACGGATTATTGGCTGTTGGTTAAGCTCAGTAGCCGTTATTACTCATCTCCTCCCGAGATAGCTCTGCAAAGCTTGACGGATCATCAGTTGATGTCTGATCGCCTCGCCATGGCAGTGCTGCTGTGCTTAGGCGGCTTATTATTTATCGCCTTATATAATCTTCTGATTTATATATCTATTCTCGATAAAGCTTTTCTTTATTATGGTCTTTATGTCTTCGCGTATTTTGGTGGCTGGGCACTGACCTTCCATTTGCCGGCGCACTTGTTTAATTTCCATTACCTTGAGTTGCACCATCTGTTTTTTATCAGTTTGCCGATTTTTAATATCATGTTTTACAAGCACTTCTTGCAGCTGCCTAGCTACTCACCACGATTGTGGCGCCTTAGTCAGTATTTGATGTTTGCTTGTATTGTTGCTTTGCCGACCAGTATTTGGTTGTTGCCCTATACGGCGATTATTGCCTCAGTGCTGATCATGCTGTGGATTGCCTTAGCGATTACCTGCGGTAATGTGTGCTTGATGAAAGGCTTTGCCCCAGCGCGTTATTTTATTCTCGCCTTTACTTGTTTACTCTTGCCTGCGGTGATTATTTTGCCCGGGAATATGGGGCTAACCCCTGATTTTATCGAACATGCGGAGCTGGCGACGCTGATGGGCGGCACGGCTGATGCGCTGCTATTGTCCTTAGCGTTAGCGAATAAGCTTAAGTTACTCGCAGAGGAACGTAAGGCGCATATTGAAGAGCTTGCGATTGCGTGGGAAAAGGCCCGCTTAGATGGCTTGACCCGAGTCGGTAATCGTTATGCCTTTGATGAATATATGAACTCTCAATTAGGCTTCGCCGATAAAGTAGTGCAGCCTATGGCGTTAGCGCTATTGAATATCGATAGCCTGAAAAGTGTTAACGAAACGCTCGGCCATCAAGAGGGCGATAGATTACTGCAAGTGGTAGTGCAGTTATTGCAAGCAACGGACTTAGCGCATTTAAAGCTTTATCGTATTAGTGGTGATGAGTTTGTGGTTGTGACGTCTTCGGCTGGGATCCCGCTATTGCTGAGTTCGTTAAATGGTTTAGGCGAACAATTAGCCAGCCAAGGCTTTAAGGATTGTCAGTGTAGTTTTGGGATCTCGTTAAACTCTGAGGTGGCCGATCCCCATGAATGGCTGCGTTCTGCTGACACTAACTTGTACCAATCGCGAATGGATAAGCGCCGCCAAGAGTATGTCGATACGCGCGGGGTCGATGTGAGACTGCATTTAAGCTAGCGACTGCGTTCAATCAAATGGTTTGCAATGGATGCGAGATAAAAGCTAGATAAAAGTTAGGTAAAACAAAACGGCGCAGATAAATTCTGCGCCGTTTTATTTTTACCTTAAGCTGAGTGTTGTCCTCGGTCTATAAGTACGAGTTTAGAAGTCTTTCTCGCCCTTTATCAAGACGGGATGACCCGATATTGCTTTTGAGGTGTGCATACCCGCCATCGTCGCCGCTTCGACGCAGCCCACATTGAGACCTGTCTTTATCCAATCGCCCGTCATATACAAGTTATCTATCCCTGTTCCATCTGTTGTGATGCGATACTGCGAACTGTCCTTAACCGACAACACATAACGTTCGGATGGGTCCACATTTGCGCGCCAATATTGGCTATCGAAACGGGCAACGCCTTGACGGTCTTGTTCATCGTGAAGCCATTCCCAAGGGAAGCTATCACCGACATTTTGCCAAAGTTTATGGATTTCGGTATTGAGCTGGTGGATAGCACCGGCTTTAGCTTCTAAGGTTTTCCGTTGTTGAAAATCCACATCCGAGCTTGGTGGATAGGCTTCGACAGGCAATGCCGAGCAAAAGTAGCTGGCATTTTTAGGTTCTAAGCCGCGCCAATCTTCTTTGTCTAGCAGTTGGTTCATCGATGCCCAAGTATCGTAGGGTTCGGTGAAGCCCGATAATACTGGCTCCTCGCCATCTTCAGAGTAATTCGGCCAGCCTATTCCATTAAGATCTTGGTTCATCCACAGTTGATAGGCTTGAGTGGCAACGGTTTGCACCTTATCAACGCAAAGTGTGAGGGCTGGGCTTTGTGCCATCACTTCACTCGCCACATGGGGCACTGAACCGATGGAAAGACCGAAGATGACTTTGTCGAAATCCACACCTTTGACTAAGCGCTTTTTCGGCAGGGCTTTGCCAAAGTGCGTTTCATATACGCTGTCCCAATCGCTCCAGAAGTGTTCCAGATTGATATTATGGGCTTTAAGCAGCGCAGCTTGTTCAGGCTCAAGTTGCTCATAATTGGGCGTGCTCGGCCAGCAGGCGAGACCTTTAACATCGACCAAGGGATCGTAGCTTGTGACTGTCGGTGCCAAGGCAACTTGCTCGGTGATTTCAATCGCTTGAACGCTTTGATTGCGGCATTCGAGGTTATCGACGCGATTGAAGTAGTGGAAGTTGACACCTCGGCGTTTGAGCACTTCGTAGAAAGGCGTAAAGACCACATCGCCCATGCCGGCCTGCATTTTCCACATTACACCACCTTGATAGCACAGGGCGATACGAAGCATAGAGCGGATAATTGTCCCCGCCTCGACATTGGGTTTGTCGAAGTTGCCTTTTTCATAGGCGAAGACTAAGTCGTAAAAACCACGCACGGGTGCGCTGTCGACTGTGTACTTAAGACTGGCACCGTGTTTGGTTAGCCATTCGCGGTAATCATAACCATTAATGGCATCGAAGCCTTTTTCAAACACATCATCGGCAAACATGCCCTTGAGTATCGTAAGCCCCAGATCGGCGGCGATGTACAAGTGGCGCAGTTCGTCATTGTTATCTAAATGGCCGCTAAAGCGTTTGACGAGTCGTTTATGCAGGGCATCGACGGCCGATTCGACAAAGCCATCGTCACTTTCACTGTGGACATGCTCATCGCACTCGCGGCCAATCATTTGATTGAAATGGCATTCGAGCTTATCGCCGAGCGCGTCGAGTGATTCTTTGGCATCTTCGACTGAATCTTCTAACTTATCTTTTAAGCGTTCAAACCAGCTGCTATCGAGCCAGTTTTTAGGTGTTCCCATGGCTTTTTCATCGGCATCAAGCAAGTCATCCATGTCCTTGAGCCATTCCTTTATCCACGCAAAGGCGACTTTAACGACTTTCCAGAAGGTGAGGGTTTCGGTGCCATCACCAGGGATGCCCGGTAGTGTAGGGAAAGTGATTGGCCAGCTTACCGAGCGGCCTTCGACTTCTTCCTGTAATACGATGAAGTTATGGGGTTTAAAGGCATCAAAAAAGGTCGCGAGCGGCGCTCCTTCTGGCCTATCTAATTCTTCATAAGCTTTACGCATTAAGGCAAACGCGTTTTGATAAAAACCAAACCAAATATGTAAGCCATGTTCTTCAATGCGTTGTCCCATTGCAGCATTGCGGCCGCTTGCCCCTTTGCCACCGATACGCCAGCCGAGTTGATAGACATCAATCTCATATTGATTCTGCCAGCCGGGTTTGTCGGTCAGATAACAGGCAGCGGTCATCGCCGCGACACCGCCACCGAGAATGGCGATTTTCTGTTTTTTGATTTCGGAGTTATCGACTAATACTTCACCGGGTGGCACTTCAAAATCAAAGTTCACATGGTAAGGCAGTAAGACATGCTGCTCGCCAATCTCGACGCCTAAGGTTTCCTTTAGCGGGAAGCTGGCATTATCAAAAATGGTCGCGACAAAATCATTTTTGAGCAGGGCAACACTGTGCACTTTATTCACTTGGGCAGGTGCGGCGACGATGGCTTGATAAACGGCTTTTTGCCCAGATGAGTCGGGGAACTGCTTTAGAAATACTTGATCGATTGCGGGTTTAAATAGCAGATGAAACAGCTGCTCTTCGCCGAGCTGGTCGAGCTCTGGTATGAAATCGGTTTGTTCTTTAAAGAGTTGCCAGGTTTGGGTTATCGCTTCAAGGGTGGAAAGCTGCGCCTCGGGTTTGGCATCGCAATTCACTTCAATCAATGGATGCAGGGCGAGTTCAGTTTCTGGTGAGAAATGTAAAAAACTTTTGGCAGCAAGGGATAATCGCGTCAGAGGCTCACCCACAGCTGGCATAGTGTATTCACATAGATATTTAGGATAACCAAAGAGTTCACGGCCATTAATTAAGGCCATGGCATCGTTCACCCAAATGTGTAGCGGCTGAAAGTAGACTTGGCTGATTTGTGTGCTGTCGCTGCTATCTTGGCGCCCGACCATGACCCAAGTGATGATGTCCGTTTCTTGGATCCAACCTTTGGCTCTGTCTTCTGGATACGCGGAGTAAGCTTTTTCAATCTGAGTGAAGGTTGTCAGTACGTAGGGCGATAACACTTTAAAATACATTGCACTACCGGCAACTTGATTCAAGGTCTTATCGATAGAGCGTTGGAGATTTACCTGTTTCCCCTTCAGAAAAAAACCGTACATATCGGCTTTATTTAACACTAAGGGGGAGTGCATCAACATACTGCCTTGGGGATAAATAAAGTCGGGGCGCTGTTTTTCCATGGCGTTCATCCTTAAATTTCAGTGTAAGTCCAATGATTTGAAAGCTATAACCCAAAAAGCATAGGGCAAATAAGCTATTAAGCCCATTGATTTTACAATTGATTTATTAAGAATTTGAGAGGGGGTAACAGGATTGAGTAGCAAGTTGGATGTTATCCAACTTGCTCAGATTTGGCAGGTTCAGCACAGAACGAATTCGTTAAACAAACCCGTGGGGCTAGGGGACTTAGGTTCAGTTACTTCGATTTATTTTGGTAGAAATCCACCTCTGTATTATCGTCCGAGTAACGTCGCTTAGTATCCCTGCGGCGCTGTTTCACGCGTTTATTCTTTTGCTTACCTTTGACGTTATCGCCCCATGGCGCATCATCGTCGTCAAATTCATAGGAGTGTGACATGGTCAAAATTCCAAAAATACCTGTGCCATTCGCAGCACCCGATCTTTTTACCCAAAGGTGAGATGAAGCTAAAGCGAAATATTTCATCATTGATGGTGAAAAGTTTTGCCCAAGAGCCATATCTTGCCACTGAAATAAACGTATCTGTGATTTTAACTGGGAGGATGTGGCTTATCTTTATGATAATAAAAGAGTAAATCTGATTTTAATCGTAAGTCACATTATTCGATTGAACTTGGCGCCCAGAAAGGAGGACGCCAAGTTTTGATACAAAATAATGAGTTAGTGTTACTTACTGCGGAGCATACGTGCGACAAACATGCCATCGCTGTTGGCCTCAAAGGGCCACACGGTCAACATTTCTGTTTGTTCACCGCTAAAAGGATGGCGTATCGGCGTGAGCGTGAACTCTGGATGTTGCTGTAAAAACGCCGTTACCAGGTCTTGGTTCTCAATGGTCGACAAGGAGCAAGTGGCGTAAACGAGGATGCCGCCGGCCTTAACTGCGCGGCTACTGCGGCTTAAAATATCGAGCTGTAACGCGGCTTTATCGGCCACGGCTTCAACACCATCCAACCAACGCATATCAGGATTACGTCGCCAAGTGCCAGTACAACTGCACGGGGCATCGACTAACACACCGTCGAAATGATCCGCAGGCACGGGGAGGGCATCACTCTTCCAACGGGCCACACTAATGCCCTTAAAGTGGGCTCTTTGGGCGCGCTTAGTGAGTTCTTCTAGGGCATTGGAGCGAATATCGGACGATATGATGCTGCCCGCAGATGACGTTTGGTTATCAGCAGCTTTAGCTAACATCAAAGAGCGCAGTTGTAGGGTTTTTCCGCCAGCACCGCTACAGGCATCCCACCAATGGGCATCGGGTTCAGGCGCGCAAATTTGCCCTATGACCTGTGAAGCCAAATCTTGGATCTCGATGTTACCGTCTTTATACAGGGCGATTTCATTAAGATTCATACTCTTACTGCCAAGATTGATGGCATCGCTAAAGTAATGACCATAACTCGCTTCTATGCCGAGCGCTTGCAGTTGTGTCGCTGCATCTTGACTCGTGATCCCTTGCGCGCGTCCCCAAATCGGCGGGCGACTAGACATAGCTGCAATTAATTGCGTTTGCTGCGCTGTATCAACAGGGCATACTTGCCAGAACCAGTCGGGTAATAAATCCTGTGCCTTAAACTCAGTCGCAGGGAATAAATACTGTATCAGTGCCAGTTTGTCGTCGAGACTTTCAACAGTAAGTGCTTGAGCTTGCTGATAATCGATGGGCGATTGTGATAACTCATGCCAAGCGCTGGCAATATCTTGCCATGCGTGAGCTTCCAATAGGGCACTGGCGCTTAGGCTGGCAAAATAAACGGCTGATTCTTGCTGATCGCCTAATCGCTGAAACCATCCCCACCAGCGGAACAGACTAAATAAGGATTCACGAATGACTTTACGATCCTTCGAGCCGTGTTTTTTATGTTCTCTAAAGTAGTTTGCCAGAATACGGTCGGCGGGCATTTTACTGCTTTGAATTTCATCGAATAATTGCTTAATTGTACTGGCGTAACTGAGTGCGCGTTTTTGCGCTGGAGTGCTTGCCTGAACATTTAACGCCGATGATGTGACTGAGTTAGATGCTATACCGGAAGAGAAGCTGCTTGGATTACCCATAAATTTAGCCTAGATCATGCTTCTGTGACTGCGCCTTTATGTAAGAGGCATAGCTGAACAGAGGGGAAAAATAAGTGGCGCAGAGTGTAGCAGTTTTGCCCGATAACAGGCAGTAAAAAAGCCCCGAATTAGCATCAGCTAACGGGGCTTTTTGTGGTTGAGTCACTGAGACTCATGGTGCATTCAGTACCTAACGGTTATTTGCGGGCTATTCGCGCAATGACCGTTTAGCAGATGACTATTTCGTCACCATCTTTTGGATTTGCTTAGCCCGTTCTTCATCGCTCATTTCCACCGGTGGCGGCGTGATTATGCCTTTTTGGCACGCAGGTCTGAGCGCTAACTCATCTAACCAACGTTGCAAATGGGTCAAACCTTCCATATTGATGCCGCTCCACTCGTGGATACGTACCCAAGGCCAAGTGGCAATGTCGGCAATCGTGTATTCGTCACCAGCAAGATATTGATTTGTCGCGAGTTGAGTATTCATGACTTCGAATAAACGTCGACCTTCTTTTTGATAACGGTCAATGGCTGCGGGGATTTTTTCTGGGAAGTATCGGAAGAATACGTTTGCCTGGCCCATCATGGGTCCGACGCCGCTCATTTGGAACATCAACCATTGAATAACCTGAGAGCGCTTTTTAGGATCGACTGGCAGGAATTTACCTGTTTTTTCGGCGAGATACAGCAGAATTGCACCGGATTCGAATACCACAAAATCTTCGTTGTCGCGGTCGATAATGGCGGGAATTCGGCCATTTGGATTAATGGCAATAAACTCAGGCTGTTTTTGTTCATTGGTGCTGAAATCTAGCTTATGGACGCGATATTCTAGCCCCATTTCTTCCAGTGCGATGGAGATTTTAAAACCGTTAGGGGTCGCGGCTGTGTATAAATCTATCATTATGATTCCTTTAGGTTATAACGCTTATAGCTACTCACTTTAGTGCCCATTCAAGCATTCGTGCCGCTATTTTTTAGGGGTTAACGATACTATGGCAGGACGCTGCGCCATAGTGATGAACCAAGCCTTAAGATGCGGCAAGCTGTCAGTGACTTCAATATCTAAATTCTTAATAAAGCTGATAAAAACGTAAGCCGAAATATCGGCAATGCTGAATTCATCGCCTGCCACAAAGGGCGACTTGCTTAATTGTTGGTCTAAGCTTGGTAGGAAGTCAATGACCCTTTGGCGTGATTCTGCGCCCCAAGACTCGACACAATTTTCCCTGTCTTTATAGACACCGCTTAAATTACGAAAGGCTTGAAACCCAACCATTAAGCCTTGTAACTCTATGATACGTTGCCACATTTCTACTTTGGCGCGATCAAGTGGCGTATTACCAAACAGCGAGTGAACACTTGGGTGGATTTCTTCTAAATAGCGGCAAATGGCAACGGATTCACATAGGTAGCTGCCATCATCGAGTTCGAGCAATGGAATGCGGCCATTTACACTTTTGGCTTTAAATTCGGTACTTAAATTTTCTCCTCCGCGGATATCGACGTTCACTCTTGGCACTTCTATGCCTTTTTCCGCAAGAAAAATACTGACGCGACGCGCGCTGGGAGTCGGAGCTAATTCGTAGAGTTTCATCTAAAGTCCTGTAGTTTTTATCTGTGCTTTATGCTCGATTTGAGCATATAAGGCTTTAACGGAACGATCGGTTAGGATAGAATTTACGTCATATCTAAACGATCAGTCAAGAATGATTTGCCCCTCAACTTTCTGTAGTAAAGAAGAGTGTGGTAAAGAGGAGTGGTAAAGCTGATTGTGAGCGCGTATTCAAGAGATTAGGTCGCAGGCTTATGGCACGAAGTTGTAATTTTGATCGGCAGGAAAAACTCATATTAGCGATGGAGCTTTTTTGGCAAAAGGGCTTTGCCGAAACCTCAATTTCCGATCTCGTCGGCCATTTAGGCATTAATCGATTTAGCCTTTATAACAGTTTCGGTGACAAGCAGAATCTTTACCGCGAGTGCCTCAGCTTCTACCTTGATAACTACTCTTTTGGTGCCTCAGATACTCTGCTGCATGAAAAAGCAGGCTTGGCCGAAATAGCAGCTTATCTAGCGCGCTTTGTTGCCCTGCAGCGGGAACAGAAATACGGCTGTTTTATGCAAAATGCCGTATTAGAAAAGAGCCTCGACGATGAGAGTGTGCTGCAGGAATGTCAGCGGTTATTTTGCCGATTACATACCTCATTCACCCAAGTGTTGCAGGACTGCCAAGCGCGAGGTGAGTTATTGGCCAATGTACAGCCGCATCAGGTCGCTGCATTTTTAGTACTGCAATTACAAGGGATTAGAGTGTTAGGTAAAGCGGGTGAATATGAACTGCTAGACAATGCATTCGCGGTATTGCAGGGCTACATAGGCAGTTTAAATACAAAAGTTTAAGTGCAGTTTAACTATGCAGTTTAACTACAAATGCTTAAGTGCAAATCAAGCCGTTTAACGGCACAAGTTGCTGTTTTAATGGCCTAGATTTTTGTCTAGGCCATTTTGCTTTTTAAAAGTCTATTTTTAAAATCCTATTGTCTAGAAATCCAAGTCCAGCGCGAAACACAGATAGGCCATCAATTGAGTACAGTGCGCAAATTGCTCGGCACAGAAACTGGCGGTATCTGGGCGACAGAGTTCTTCAAAAGCGATATTTTTTATGGCGATAAAATCTTTGCGTTTTAGCTCGGCCAGCATAGGGTGGTTTTTATCAAATCCCTTTGGTGGTCGAGTTAAGCTATCGCCATCCATGTTAAATCCATTACTTTGTATGGTTTGTAGCGCTTTTTTATAGCCGTTGGGGTTCTCATCGATGCAAGTGCGAATGGCATTTAAGGCTTTCGATTCTGGGTGCCAAATCCCTGCGGCAATAAAACAGCCATCTTCGGCAATGTGTAAGTACAGTCCCGGCGCATGCACGTCTTTGCCCTGAAAATGGCGGAATTGAATACCGACATTGGTTTTATAGGGCGTTTTATCTTTGCTGAAACGGCTGTCTCGTTGGGGACGCATAAGACTGCCACCGACTTTTTTCGGCACGGCAGTGAGCCGAGGCGAGAGGGCGAGAATACTGGGCTGCATTTGCTCAATAAACTGCAGCGCAGGGGTTCGCACTGTCTCTTCGTATTCTGCTTGATGGGCTTTAAACCAGTCGCGGGAGTTGTTTTGCGCCAGTTGATTTAAAAATTGCAAACTCGCTGGGCTGAACGTTGCACCTGTCGCAATAGGGATTTTAGTCGTGAGCGTGGCCATTATCGGTGAACCTTATTAATGCATTTGAAACGAGTGCCAACAGCCTAGATGCGCCTAGATACAAGCAGGGCGAACGTCAGGCGAGTCGCCCGTATATTCACTCGTATTGCGAAGTCGTACACTCTTAAGAGGATGAAAGGCTGTCAAATATGGCACTAATACTGCCATCCTTCGACAAGATCTTCACTTAAATTTTTTGGAGTGCGCCGCTTCTCTCTGTTTTCAACCAGTCCGTTATTTACACGTAAAGCCAAGTGAGAACTATTCTTATCTTCTTCATTAGTGCCTATAATGCCGCCCTATTTTTAGATTAGTTTGTTAATAGGAAGACGTTGAATGGGTTGCCTGCCTAAATTTGGGAAATGGAAAGCGAATAGAAATCTGTCGCTGATGGGATTATGTTTGTTGCCCTCAATGCCGTTGTACGCAAATGAGGTATTGGGCGAGCCTAAGGTTGAGCCGATTGAAATCCTGCAGGTTCATGGGCAGCAATATCGTAGGGCCATCACAGTCGCTAAACCTGGTGAAGCGATTATTTCCATGGAACAAATCGAGGAGATGCAGGCGACGACCTTCGCCGAAGTGATTGATGATATGGCGGGGGCCCATATCGATGGTGGCACCCGCAGCGGCGGTGAGCGGATTAATATCTGGGGCTTTGGCGAGACCGAAGATTTTAACGTTTATGTGGATAATGCTCCGGTGGGATTTGAGCAGTATCGCTATGGCTCATTTTTCCTCGATCCTGATCTCATCAAACGAGTGGAAGTGATCAAAGGTGCCCATGACGTGCGCTCGGGCAATGGCGGTTTTGGTGGGGCCATGTATGTGGTCACTAAATCGGCCGATGATTTTCTTAAATACGATCAAGCGATTGGCGCGCGAGTTAAAACCAGCTACGCCAGTAATAATGACGCTGTGGGTTATACGGGAACTGTCTATGGCAGGGTGAATCCACACTTATCGGGTTTGTTGCACCTTACACGCCGTGATGCGGGGGATGTGACTTTAGCCAATGGCGATGAGTTTGAATATTCGGGCTATGAGCAAGATAACTACCTAGGCAAGATTGATTATGAGCAGGGCGATCACCAACTGGCCTTGAGCGTGACCCATTATCTCGATGAGGGCCGCAAACCTTGGGCCAATCGCCGTGGCCCCATGCCTGCCATCTCAGACTACAACATCAAAAAGTACGGCTCCTACGAGCAGGCGCTGTATGCCACAACCGCCTATAACACCTATGAAGACAACACTTGGTCTGCCAATTATCGTTATTCGCCGAGCAATCCGCTGATTGATACCCAAGTGGTGATCTCCCATTCGGCGAATGCGCGCCACTGGGTAAGACCCGATATTGCGTGGGAGAAAATGACGGTTTCCGTAGGCAACTTCGGCCACGAATCTTGGCTAGATTACAAACGTGATTATATTGATATCAACAACTTGAGTTTGATTGGCGATCACGAGATCACCACAGGATTGCAGTACCGCAGTCTCGACCGTACTTCGCTTGTGTTTAACAAGAGTTATGAGAAGAATCCTGAGAAAAACTTTGGCTGGTACACACCTTATTATCAACCTGAAGGTCGCCAAGACACTTATGCCGTGTATGTTCGCGACGCGATTCATCTCACCAACGACTTAACCGTCACTCCCTCGCTGCGATATGACTTTATCTACAGCATAGGTCGGCCAAATATTGCGCCAGATTATAACGACATCAGCGCGGGTCACGATTATAGCTCGACTCACCACTCGGGGTTTTCACCAAGATTAGGCATAGATTATCAACTGACAAACTACTCTCGGTTAAACTTTGATTACGCCTATAGCTTGCAAGCCCCTGTGGTGGATGAGATTTATGCCGTGCAATACGCCAAAGCCAGCATTACCGGCACGAGTCGCGACATCGATGTCGAACGCTTACACGCTTTCAAGCTAGGCTTGATGACACAGCACCAGCATCTGCTTGCCAACGATGATGCGCTGTCGACGCAGCTCACTCTGTTTGCCAACCTAGGCCGCGATGATATCGCCCAGCGCCGTGGGGCTAAGTCTGATAAAACCCAGTTAATTCAAAGTGGGTATACCAATCTTGATGGCTACCATATTTACGGTGCTGATTTTGAGGCCCAATATCGCTATCAAGACGTGTTCAGTGATCTGGCGGTTTCATGGCTGCAAGGACAACACAATGGGTCACTCAGAGACAGCCAAGATGACGACGAGTATTTAGCCAACATGGCGCCGCTCGATATTCGTCTGCGTTTAGGCATGTATATTACCGATGATATTTCAGTGGCTTGGCAGGGCGCTTGGTATGATGCGCAAACCAGTGTTCCCCATGGCGATATCTTTAATGCCGAGTCGCCGAGCGAAAATTACTTCTTGCAGAACCTGTACCTCGCCTATGAGCCCCAAGCTGGTTTAAAGGGATTAAGCGTGCGTTTGATGGTGAAAAACCTCACCAATCTGCAAGTGGTGCCGTTTCTCTCCGATGGGATCCCTGCAGCAGGGCGCGATGTTCGCTTGAGTTTAGCTTATGAATTTTAAAGATTAATCACCAAGGCAGTGTGGGCGCGGTTTATAAAACTTATAAAAGATAGGGTTATATTGCCTCAGCCCCCTGCCGAAAAAAGCCGGTTTATGGCATAATCCGCGTTTTACTAGGCATATAGAACAGAAAAATGACTGAAAATGAATTGCTAAGTCGCTGTGGCGGCAAGTGTGAACTGTGTGGCAGCGAGATCGAACTCTCTATTTATGATCTGCCAGCCTCCGATGGCCGTGACAATGAGATCATGATTTGTGAAACCTGCAGTGGCCAAATTGCGGCACCGGATACCATGGACATGAACCACTGGCGTTGTCTGAACGACAGCATGTGGAGCCCTGTACAGGCAGTTCAAGTGATGTCATATCGTATGCTTAAGCGCTTAAATGGCGAAAGCTGGGCGCAAGATTTACTGGATATGCTTTACCTTGAAGACGATGTAAAAGCGTGGGGCGATGCTGAAGTTGCCGCCGCAGGTGACGACACTACCCCAACGTTAGACAGTAATGGTGCCGTGATTAACGCTGGTGATACGGTCGTGATCATCAAAGATTTAAACGTGAAAGGCACTAGCTTTGTGGCTAAGCGCGGCACAGCTGTGCGTAACATTGCTTTGACTAACAACCCAGAGCACATTGAAGGCCGTGTTAACGGTACTCGCATTGTGATCCTGACGTGCTTCGTTAAAAAGTCTTAAGTTGTTTAAGTTGTACCTAGTGTGGGCTCGATTTATCGAGCCGCACACCATAAAAACCGCCATGCTCGTTAATCGACATGGCGGTTTTTTTATTTTGAATTAGAGAGTTAAGATACGCAGCGGGTGACTTGATATTGGCGTGCATAACCCTGCGGATTAAATTGCCAAGATAGTATCCACGCCATCAGACTTAAGCCCCCGAGCAACAACCATGCACTGTTAAAGCTATTGAAATTATCGCGGATCAATCCAGCAATCCAAGGCGAAATGGCGGCAATCGTATAACCCACACCTTGTACAAAGGCGGTTAATTTACCCGCTAACATCGGATTTTGTTGATGATCCATAGTCACAATTAATCCGAGTGGAAAAATTCCGCCTATGCCTAATCCCGCAAGTCCCGCCCATAAAAATAGCGACACTTGAGGGGCGAGTGCGAGTCCCATAAAGCCGATGAGTTGCAGTAAGCACAGTAGGGCAATAATAGCGCGTCTGTCCGTTGACTTGCTGGCAAGCCAAGGAAACACTAAGCCCGCGATCACTTCCATGCTGGTTAAGAAACCTAACACTAATCCCGATTGCGTTTGGCTATAACCTAACTCGACCGCGTAGGGGGCTAACCATGCAAGCACGCAGACATAACAGCTTGTGCCTAAAGCAAAAAATATCGCTAATAGCCAACTGCGACGAAAACGCCAAAAGCTAAGCTGCACAGTTTGCTCCGCAGTTTGATTCGGCAATGCGGCGTTATGTTTAACCATCATCCATAGCGCCAGTGCCACTACGCCTAACCAAGTCCAATGGCCTAAGCCCGCACGCCAACCTAAGTTCATCCCGATAAAAGGCGCACTGCTGGCGGCCAAAGCAGCGCCGCCCATAATGGCGGTGACGTAAAGCCCCATCATTAAGGGCACCCGTTCACCGAAATTGAGTTTGATCATGGCGGGCATGATGGTTTGAATAAGAGCGATACCGATTCCCGCCAGTAATGCCGAGCAGATAAGCCAGCTTGCATCCATCGCCCAAAAACGCATTGCCGTGGCGACGATCAGCAGGAGCAACGATCCCGTCATCACGGTATTAAAACCTAACCGTTTAGCGATACTAAAACCCGCAAAGCAGCCCAGTCCCATGGCGAGCACGGGCAGCAATGTCAGCATAGACGCTAAGGTAAAACTTAAGCTGATATCCTCTTGTATGCTGGGCAGTAAAGGCCCGACGGAAGCGAGAATGGGGCGCAGATTTAGACCGATAAGAATGAACGCGATTCCGAGAAGCAATAAATTCGCTTTCTCTGACTGGGGTGACCGCATGGATTGTCTCCAAAATAAGCTGAGTTTGATTTGCTGAAAGAGTGACCTGTAGCGGCATTTAGCACATTTACGATAATTTCCTTTCAATAACAGCAATTTGAAACAGCATCGCTACAGTTCAAAAAGAATCTCTTTCAGATGTATCTTGATATAAAGATATTTTAATTCTGCGAGAAAATGACTAAGATGTAAAGAATGATATAAAGAATCTTTATGTTGAGATAAAGCTATGACAGCGAAAACGACACTCACGCACGCAAGCCCTGCGGATAAAGACCAAGCGGCTTCGAACACCAAAGTAGATGGCCTTGAAAGCGAAGATGGTTTAGATAGCATTGTCGGCCAGTGGCAGCAACAAGGGGTGACTGATGATTTGATCCCTATGGCTGTGCTTGGGCGAATCGCGCGTTTAACGAAATATATTGAAGTGGTACTGCTGCAATGCCACGCCGAATTTGGCTTAGGTCAGGGCGAGTTCGATGTGCTTGCCACCTTAAGGCGTTCGGGTGAGCCGTTTACACTCTCACCTTCACAGCTTTATCAGAGCATGATGCTAAGCTCTGGCGCTATGACGAGCCGTTTAGACAGACTCGAAAATAAGGGGCTGATTGAGCGGGCGCACAGTAAGGAAGATCGCCGCGCCGTACATGTCTCGTTAACTGCTGAGGGTAAGGCGCTCATTGATAAGGCCTTGCCGCAGCATATTCAATGTCAGAGTGCATTGTTAGCGGGCGTGAGCGTTGAAGATAGACCTATGTTGCTGCAGATTTTAAAATCTTGGCTGAACCAATTTGAGCCGCAATAAATCGTTTAAACTTCACGTGATTATTTAGTTTCTAGTTTTAAGCTTCTATTTTTTAGTTTCTAGTGTTAGACATCTGGCGATAAGCGATAGCCGAGCGCTATTAGCTAATATGGGTCAGCCGCGCGGGACAACATTCGATAGTACAAGGGAGTTGCCATGGTAAAAAGACGTGAAGCATTTGAATTAGCAGGTAAACGAGTCACAGCAGGGACTCAACTGGGGATCAAGCTGGCCGCCGCTAAGTTGTATACCGATACGCAACTCGATATTCATGTGGAAGTGTTTCACGGGGCCAAACCCGGTCCAACTTTGCTGGTTTGCGCCGCCATTCATGGGGATGAACTCAATGGTATCGAGATTTGTCGGCGGTTATTAGCCAGAGTGAATCCCAAGAATCTGACGGGCACGTTAATTGTGGTGCCGATTGTAAATGTGTTTGGTTTTATTCAGCAATCCCGTTATTTACCCGATAGACGCGATCTTAACCGCTGCTTCCCTGGCTCCAGTAAAGGGGCGTTGGCAAGCCGGTTAGCCAACCTCTTTGCCACTCAGTTATTAGTCCATGCAACCCATGTTATTGATTTGCACACGGGCGCGATTCACAGAGACAACTTGCCGCAAATTCGCTGTGATACCAGCGACGAGACTATGCTGGCCATGGCGAATGCCTTTGGTGCGCCGCTTATTATGCATTCTAAAGCGCGCAGTGTTTCCATGCGGGGCTACGCTAACCAGCAGGGCATTCCGTGTATTTTGTACGAGGCGGGCGAGGCATTACGTTTCAGTGAATTGTCGATAAAATCTGGCCTTAAGGGCGTGCTCAATGTAATGCGCAGTTTAGGCATGTTGAAGGGACGGGTAAGCAATAAGGGGTCGAGTGTTAGCGCCATTCGAAGTTATTGGGTGCGCAGCGAATCCGACGGCTTAGTGAATATGAAACTCAAGCTCGGCCAGCGGGTGACTAAGGGTTATATCATCGCCCATATCGTCAGCCCCCACGGCGGTGACAGTGTGGCCATTCGTGCACCAACCGACGGCATCATCATAGGGATCAGCAATATTCCTGTTACCAACGAAGGCGAGGGTATGTTCCATATCGCCCAGTTTGAAGGTGACGAAATTGAAATGGCTAACGAACAGCTCGATGAATTTTTGATGGAATATGCTTAACTGCAGATGTGTTGAAATTGGATAGACAGCCACAGAAGTCGCTAAGATAGTTTTGCGACTTCTGTGATCATTTTTAAGTGCTTATTTTTACCTCGCTAACTCTTGTCTCTAGTCATCCCACGAATACCATTTTCGACATTACTAAAAACCTAAACTCACTAGAGTTTAAAGCGTTCCACTGAGCTGGTGAGTGAATGCGCAAGCGTGGTGACTTCGTTGCTGCGTTTGGCCATGTCCATGGCTTCATTGGCATTTTGATCTGCTGCTTGCGCTGCCTCGCTCATGCTCGACTCAATACGTTGACTGTAATCTAACTGCTCATGGGCGGCGTGGGTGATCTCTAGACTCATGTCATTGAGCGTGTGTAAGGTACTTTCTATGTGGGCGATAGCATCCTGCAGGGTTTGGCTTTGTCCGACACATTCGTTTGCCTGATTTTGCCCTGTGGTAATAGCACTCGCTGCCGTGGAGGTCTCTTTTTGCAGGGCCGTAATCATGGTTTGAATTTCGGCGGTGGCAGCTTGGGTGCGTGAGGCAAGGGATCGCACCTCATCGGCCACGACGGCAAAACCCCGTCCATGTTCCCCCGCTCTGGCGGCTTCAATGGCGGCGTTCAGTGCCAGCAAATTGGTTTGTTCGGCAATGCTGCTAATGGTGGTTAAAATGCTGCCAATATTATCGCTTTGAATGCTCAAGCGAGACATGACCTCAACCGAACTACTTAAACGGGCGCTCAGTTCGGCAATTTTATTGCGATTATCATCGGCAATTTGCTTCACTTGATTGCCGTATTTCGAGGCTTGGCTAATTTGTTTCGCCGACTCACTGGCCTGTTCTGTCACCAAATTAGAACTGGTAAACATCAGTTCTGCTAAGGCTTTAGTTTCATCTACGCGGCTGATTTGCGCGGTTGCGGCATTGGCGATGCGCTGACCTTGCTCATTGGTTTGGGTGGCTGAGCTGTCCAGCGAATGGGCATTTTGGCTGATATTGGTTAATAGCTTGGCAAGATCATCACTCAAGGTATTCATGTTATCAATTAGGGCGCCAAATTCATCATCATGGCGTTTGTGAATGCGTTTAGATAAATCCCCACGGGCGATGCTTGCGAGTGCGCCATTCACTAAGGCTAATGGATTGAGCATGGCCTTGGAGGTGAAGAAGGAAATAAAACTCACCATAACGATAAACACCAATGCGAGCACTATCGCTAAGGTTTGCCCTTGCTCAATGGCATTGCTGGCAATGGTTTGCAGGCTGCTAAATCGGCGATCGGCTAAGGTGATTAACTTGTCTAAGGCGAGATTGTTGGCGTTAAATTCTTTATCGGCATCGAGGTAATGTTGCTCGGCTTGTAGCTGCGCCTCAACCACGGCTTGTTGTGTTTTATAAAGCTCGGCAGGCGCTGCGAGTAAGGTATTGATAATCGCATATTGCTGTTCGAAGGTTTGCAGCAAGCCTAAGGTATCAAGCCCATCAGTTTGTTGTTTTAAAAAGGTAAAGTTAGTGGTGAGGTTACCCAGTAAGATGCTGACATCTTGCTGGTGCGATTGGATCACCTCCAAACTTTGAGTGTGGATCAGCTCTCCCATAGTGTTGGTTAGCGTATACAACATGTCGTCGATACGCGTGCCAGTACCGACAATCTCTTCGAGCAGAGTAGGATTATCGGGGATGGACAGGGTTTCGAGATCGATCATCGCATTACTGGCGTTGGTCTTGGCATCGTTAAAGCGTTGGAAAAGTTGTTGGTATTGCTGCTTTGCTTGTTCATTGGCGAGTTTCGCACTAAACATGGCTTGGCTTTGTTGCAAATAGGCTTGGTATCTTGCCTGCGCCTCGTGCAGGGAAGTCTGCATCTTAGGTTGATCTGCCACTCGCTCCGTTAACTCATTTTCGATACTTTGATATTTCTTCTGCAGCGCTGTAAATGCTTGCTGACTTTTGGTTAAGGCGGCTGTGTCTTGCTGGCTATGGGCCAAGGTGGCAAGGCGTGACATTTTCAACAGTACCAGTTGCAAGCTATTACTCTGCTTTTGCACCGGTACGGCTAAGGTTTCGATATTTTGATAGGCGGTTTGTACTTGTGAGAGTGAATAATAGAAGAAGCTGCTGCCAGCGATGAGCAGGGCGCCGATGGCACTAAAGCTAAAAATGATTTTTTGTTTTATGGTAAGCGTCAACATAGTGCGAAAACCTCTTCTATGACTGTCCCTGTAAAATGGGTTTATTAATGATTAGATCGCTGTTTTTATTGAAATATTAATTCAAGTGTAGCAGAGTTCGTCACAAGTAAAGTGAATTATTCTATTGAGAGTTTAGCGCTAGTTAAGGTTAACTTCTTGGTTTGATTATTTAAAAATAATCTCAACCGTATCGTAAAAAGGATTAAAAATGAAATCAGTCGTGTTGGGTGAAAAGCGTATCGTACCGACAAAAATTGTCTGCATTGGACGTAATTATGTCGATCATATCCATGAGTTGGGCAATGACATACCCGACGACATGGTGGTGTTTTTAAAGCCCAATTCGGCGATGTCGACAGTATTGCTTGCTGAGCATCAAGGTGAAGCCTTGCACTATGAAACCGAGCTGTGTTTTATGTTTCAAGATGGCCGCTTTAGCAGCGTTGCTGTTGGGTTAGATCTCACTAAGCGTGATTTACAAAGCAAGTTAAAAGCCAAGGGATTGCCTTGGGAGCGAGCAAAGGCCTTCGATGGGGCCGCATTATTCAGCCCCTTTGTGGCGATTGATGATGCCGAGGCGCCGCTGCATTTTTCTTTGAGTATCAACGACAACTTGGTGCAAGAGGGGCATATCGATTTAATGATCTACAAACCTCAGACCATTTTGTCCGAGTTGCAAGCGTTTATCAGTCTCGATGAAGGCGATATTGTGATGACAGGCACGCCCAAGGGCGTGGGAGCGATTCCCGCTAAAAGTGTATTTAACGTCACGCTGAGCCGGGGTCTGCAAGCGAGTGCTGAGCCTTTACTCGAATGGCAATGGCAAGTGTCTTGAGTCTTGAGTCTTGAAAAGGTTGAAGTTCGCACGAACAATATCAATAAATAGCGAAGTAATTAATGCTGCTACGGCGTGTTATCCGTAATACCGCCGTAGTGTTAATTCGAAAGTGTTACGGCAAAAGTTTTGATTCTAATTTGCTAGAGTCCCGCGACGGCTTCCATATCGAGTTCGATATCAGTACAGCCTTTGGCACAGTAAATTCCTGCCGCTTGTTCTGCCTTTGCCTGCTCAGGCAATATCACTTTTAATGTCTGTTTACAGCTAGGACATTGCACTGGCTTACCTTTAAATACCCGTTTAATCAGATTTTTCTGCTCATTGAACGAGGTCGCAGTGGTTTGATTTAACACGGCAAAGGGGCTAGTAGAAGCAGTTGTCATCGGCAGTGAAATCCTTAAAAATTGAGTGAATGATATGGCTTAAAAATGAGCAACTCACGACGCTGTCAATCGGCATTTGCCTTAGTTGTGGCGATTATAGCCTGAGTTTAGGTGATATTGAAAAGCTCAAATGCAAATAGCGAACGGTGCTTTCATGGCTTAGGCCGCTTTTAGCATTTTCCTCGTCTACTGATATAGGTTGCATATGAGAACTAAACCGAATATAAATGGCATATGCTATAAACGAGGTGTAACATGGTCAGACCAAAAATCCCCAGAACTATTTGTGGCCAAAGAGCCAATATCTGTTTTAAGCCTAATGGCATTCCTATGACACAGTTAGAGCAGGTGCCGCTGGCCGAGGACGAAATCGAGGCTATGCGCTTAGTTGATTTACTCGGTATGCAGCAACAGGAAGCGGCTAAATCAATGGGTGTATCACGTCAAACCTTGGCGAATTTAGTTAAAGGGGCAAGGTATAAGGTGGTTGATAGCTTAATCAACGGTAAAGCGCTGATGACAAACAATATCAACTGAGTATTGAACACTGGTAACGCGTATCGACGTGTCTAGGTAAGTGTAATGCAAGCAGTATTGAAAGACTCGGGCCTCAAAGTCACCACTCAAAGATGCAAGTTGCTTAAGTTTTTAACTCAAGTCGATAAGCAACATTTAACCATCGAAAATATCTATCAGGGGTTAAATGCGCAGGGCGAGACCATGGGCCTGAATACTGTGTACCGAATCATGGCGCATTTCGAACAAGCCGGCTTAGTGGTAAGGCGGCTTTTTGAGTCTGAAAATGCGATGTATGAGCTCAATGGGAAACCGCGTCATGAGCATTTAATCTGCTTAACTTGCGGCAAGTTAGTTGAGTTTGCCGATCCTTTGATTGACTTACGTTTATGGTTAGCAGCTGAACGTCACGGTATGAGTATCGATCATCACAGCCTTAATATTTATGGTCACTGTTTTGATTATAAGCAAAAGCTTGAGAGCAAATCGGGTAGATAGACGAAATATTATTCGTTAATTTTATTGGAGAAGAACATGACTAAAATAGTGATTGTAGGCGGTGTTGCTGGTGGCGCATCTGCAGCAGCAAGAGCAAGACGTGTATCAGAAACTGCTGAAATTATCATGTTAGAGCGAGGCGAGTTTATTTCATTTGCGAACTGTGGCTTGCCTTATCATATTGGCGGTGAGATAGAGTCTAGAGAGGCCTTGTTGCTGCAAACGCCTGAAAGCTTTAAATCACGTTTTAATATTGAAGTGCGCGTGTTTAATGATGTGATTGCAATTAATCGACAAACCAAGCAGTTAAGCATACGTAATCTGCTCACAGATGAAGTCTATCAAGAGTCATATGATAAGTTGTTGCTAAGTCCAGGTGCCTCGCCAATCAAACCTCCAATTAGCGGCATTAATAGTCATTTTGTGCATAGCCTGCGAAATATTCCCGATATGGATAAGGTGTTAGCTAACCTTCTGCTGCATAAACCTAAGCATGCCACTGTCGTCGGTGGTGGCTTTATTGGTTTAGAGATGGCAGAAGCACTACGACATCGAGGATTAGAGGTGAGTTTACTAGAGCTTGCCGACCAAGTGATGGGGCCGGTCGATGTTGAAATGGCCAATATACTGCATCAAAAATTAGTCGATAATGGCGTGGATTTACGTTTAAAAACAGGATTGACCGCAGTTCATGAGCGTCCTATTCAACCGGCTGAATCCGACATTACCGATGACTACGATACGCCAGTGTTTCCTCATTACCATCTACATTTAGATTTGAGTGATAACAGCAGCTTAGCTACAGATTTAGTGATCCTTGCCATAGGTGTTAAGCCTGAAACCCGCTTAGCATCTGAATGCGGTTTAACCTTAGGCAAGCTCGGTGGAATTTACGTTGACGCCAGTATGCGCACTTCTGACCCGGACATCTATGCCGTAGGCGATGCGATTGAAACTGATGATTTTGTTACAGGTAATCCAATACTTATTCCACTCGCAGGTCCCGCCAATCGTCAAGGTCGATTAGCCGCAGATAATATGCTTGGCGGCAATAAGCTGTATCGTGCCACCCAAGGTACTGCAATTTGTAAATTGTTTGATATGGCAATCGCCTCAACGGGGTTAAACGAGAAGAGTTTGCTAAGGCAAGTTATTCCGTTTGAAAAGATTTATGTGCACACCGCTAGCCATGCCAGCTATTACCCTAGAGCACATCCCATTACCCTAAAGCTGTTGTTTTGCCCTGATAACGGCCGTATTTTAGGGGCTCAAGCCGCTGGGATTGATGGCGTCGACAAACGCATTGATGTGTTAGCAGTAGCACAACGGGCAGGAATGACAGTTTATGATTTAGCCGATCTTGAACTCACTTATGCACCACCCTTTGGCTCGGCGCGTGATGTAGTGAATCAAGCCGGCATGGTGGCTGCAAACGTCTTATTAGGTGATGAATCCATTTGCCATTCTCAGGAACTAGATCATCTGACGGCTGAACAAGTCATTATCGATGTGCGCAACCCGAGCGAGCTAACGGCAGTGGGTGCCATTGTTGGTGCGATTAATATTCCGTTGCCAGTACTGAGAGACAGGCTCAATGAACTTCCTAAAGACAAAGAACTGCTCGTATTTTGCCAAGTGGGTCTGCGCGGGCATGTCGCTTATCGGATGTTAGTGCAACATGGTTTTAAGGTACGCAACCTCAGTGGTGGCTATAAAACTTATCAAATGGTTAATGCACGTTTTTAGTGAAGAACAGCATTAAAGATGGATTTTAAAACCATTTACATCCATCAATAAATAGGTGCAGCGTGAACAATTATCAAGATTGTAAACAAAGCCACAGCCAATGCCTTGTCTGTGGCGACGCGACTCAAAACCCTTTGTCTTTGCAGTGTAAGTTTTTTGCTGACGGTAAGGATCAGGTTGTGGGTTATCATAAGGTCAATCGCCAGCTTCAGGGCTATAACAACCTACTACATGGAGGCGTTGCCAGTTCCTTAGTGGATGCCGCTATGACCCATTGTTTGTTTATGCAGGGCATAAAAGCATTAACTGCTGAAATGACTGTGCGTTTTGTTGCGCCAATAAAGGTGGGAGATGCCATTAAAATTGTCGGCCGAATCGTGAGCCAGCG
The DNA here is from genome assembly GCF_900456975.1 of Shewanella baltica. Taxonomy (NCBI): domain Bacteria; kingdom Pseudomonadati; phylum Pseudomonadota; class Gammaproteobacteria; order Alteromonadales; family Shewanellaceae; genus Shewanella; species Shewanella baltica. The sequence continues at coordinate 3,134,450 of NZ_UGYM01000002.1, read as the reverse complement.
TATGGGAATGTACCAATTGGAAGCCTCACTTTATGTGGCTGATATCGCGTGTGTGACTGCTAAGGCAAAATTTATTCAACCTAAGAGAGGTGTAATAAATTAACCCTGTTAGGTAGCTGTGTATCAATTTGATTTTAAATAATTAATTAACTTTTTAGAGAGCTTCAAGCATAAAGTCGCAATCTCAGATTGATAACGTGAGCGTTTCCAAAAAAAACAAATATCAGCGGCATCAGTTGGGCGTTAACGCGTCGGCCATCACATGTGATGGCCGACATTGTGCGATGAACGATTAGAGTGAGCTTTGCCAAGTCGATGGGCGAGAGTAACGTGCGCCATCTTTGACTCTAGCGCGGATGTGTTTGACATCATTAAGCTTGAATGATTGGCGGTAGCTTAGCCAAGGTCCTGAGTCGAGTTGGTATTCCAGCTCGGCATTGGGATATAAGCTATTGAGCACTAACAGCTGATTTTCAATACGTATTCCAGGTGGCGCTATGCGGTAGAAAACTCCCGCTTTTGCTAACTTAGGCTGCACTTTATTGGCGTAAACCGCGGCGAAGGTTTGCCAATCCTGTTTGAGGACTTGCTCGGCTTGGCCATTGAGTTGGCTGGCAAAATGTTGAGTCTGTTGGCTATAGATTTTACCTTGATAATCATAGGCTAATTCCCACGGCGCCTTGTGCCATGCCCGTTCTGCAAGGGCTATCATGCGCGGGAATAGCATGTATTCTGCTTGCTCATCCGATTGCACCATTTCGCTCCAAAGATGCCCCTGCAAGCCGTAAAATCTGTGTCCCGGCTTGAGCTGGCTGTGGCTGTCGTCCGCAATAAATGGCTGATTTAAACTATTACGCCAGCGCTCAGCATGGGCGGGCAGGTTGTCGGGCATAAAGCTAAACACCTTAAAACTGTCAATTGCCCTTGCAGCCCAATGATTACCGCGCTCATCTGGATGGCTAGCATAGGGAAAATCAAAATAGGTGACTTCCGGCGTTGAGAGCACGACCTTCCAGCCAAGATTGACTTGCTTATGGGCGATTTGATGGCCGTTGTCTGAAATCAGTGACCAAGCGTTAGATTGTACTTGGGCGGGCATGTTTTTGGGGCGCACTTCACCCATGCCATCATTCCAACCTGCGGCAATAATCCCTTTATCTGCCAGCATGTTAGCAACGCGTTCGATAAAGTAACCATTGAGTGAATGCAGTCCGGTTAACTCATCGGCTTTTTGTTTTTTCATTGCGATACACGTGGGAGAGTCGACCCAAGCGCCCGCGGTTTCATCGGCGCCTATGTGGTAATGCACTAAGGGAATGCCTACGGCTTGATGCATTTTTTTGACTTCATCAATCACAGTATTGATAAAGTGATAGGTGCTCGCCAAGCACACATTGAGTGTGTTGTCGTGATAATACTGAAGCGATGAATATTGGGTTTTATCTGCAAATTCAGTCAGTAAAAACTCCTCCGCCTTAGCTTTGTCTCCCTTGGATAGATAATGGTGATAACGCGCCTCCATGGATTTTATCGCGGCGCGGGAATGCCCTGGCATGTCCAATGAAGGGATCACTTCGATATGGTGAGCATCAGCCAGTTGTAATATTTCTTGGTATTGCGCCACGGTTAAGTAGCCATCGACGGGATTAACGTCCGCAATTCCGCTGCCCAGTTGTGGCAATAAACAGGTTTGCTCGGTTAAATCGAAACAGCGTTTTGCGCCCACATCGGTCAGTTCGGGTAAGCCGGGTATGGCTAAACGCCAGCCTTCGTCGTCGGCTAAGTGCAAATGCAGTTTATTGATTTTATAGGCGGCGAGCTGTGGAATGATGCGTTTAATAAAATCTAGCGAGTGGAAGTTACGGGCTAAATCGATGTGCAGGCCGCGAAAGGCGTAGCGAGGCTGGTCTTGGATCTCGATGGCGACCAGTTGATCGTCACTTAAACTGATCAACCCTGCGAGGCTTTGTAGACCGTAGAAGAGTCCCGCTTCACTGCCCGCTCGAATACTGATTTGCTCGGCCGTTATGGTTAACCGATAGGCTTCGCTACTTTTAATTTCACTATCATGGGCTTCAGTGCTGGCGACTTTAGGAGCTTGAGTATCGAGTTGCAATAACAGCGGCGTGCCTTTGTCCTTGGCCGAAAAGCCTAAAGAATCGAGGTAATCCAACGCCGCCTGCCGGCCCTTAAAATCGACAGTTGCAGCCGCGAGTCGATAACCTTCAGCAAGGGATAAAGGCGCCGAGTTTAGGCTTTGGCTATGAAGTGGTGTGGGGATAAGTTTGCCGCTAATGTCAGGTGCTTTGTCTGCGGCTAAGGCTTGATATTGCTCGGCTAAATACTGGCCATCGGCAAAGGGGGTTGCATCGTTTTTTGCCAGTAAGAATTGTTTTTCAGCATTAAAAGGCGCCAGGTAGTCTTGCTGGGTTAAGCCTGTTTCTGGATCGCGCCTTGTTTGAGTGCTCTTAATGACCTGCGCCTTATCGCTCATAGCGACAAAGAAATTTGGCATAAACTCGGAGCGGGTGATTTGGCTGCCTTTGCTATAAAACTCAATACGATAAACTTGATTGGCGACGAAGCCCTTAAAGCTGGCTTTAGGAGTGATTTTGTGTAAATCGCCATTGATATGCTCAATGTTAAAGTCACCCGCATCGACAAAATAAACGGGCGATAGCTGGCTGAAATAAATTTGCCAATCGCCATGATTTAACTCTTCGCTGGATAGCTTGTCACTAGATAGCTTGTCGTTGGATAACTGTGTGGGCAGGGTTAGCTCAATGGCAGAGCGATAGCATTGGGTTTCTTTTGCGGGACAGGTTTCAAGGTAACTGGCGGTTAACTGATAACTTAGCTGAAGTTTATCGGCCAATAGATTAAGTGCGACATGATTTGCCTCCTGCACAGCATTGGCGGCCTGTACTGATGGCATCGCAAGTATTGAAAGCACAGGCATCGCGGGAAGCACGGCCATTACGCCGCTGATTAAGGCCGTCTTAATCCCCTGCCACTTAATCATCCCTCTTTGTTTTATTAGTCCTTTCACTTAGCTAAGTCCTTTTATTGTAAAAACCATTGCGCCGCGCCAATCAATTGCTGGAGCATTGTGATGTTAGTTGAAATCGCTTGATTTCTGTTGTTGTAAAAACCATTGTGCCGCGCCAATGAGTGCCGCATTGTGATGTTGGCTGGCTGAAATCGTCAAGTCCGCCAGTTGCGGGCCATAGACTAAGCTTTGCAATTTCTGTTTAAGCGCTTCAATAAAGAAGGGAAAGCTTTGGCTGACTGAGCCGCCAAGGACGATATCTTTAGGATCGTATACCAGTAAGGTTTGGGCGATCATGTGCGCCAAGTGTTCACCAAAATGGGCGAAGGCTTGCAGCGCTTGGCTGTCACCTTCACAGGCTTTTTGATACAAATGCTCGCCACTCATGTGATGATGAACGGTGAAGTATTGCCCCGAGCAGTAGTGCTCAATAATGCCATCGCGATAGCTCAAACTGCCGATTTCTCCTGCGGCGCAATGTTTACCCGAATACAGCTGACCATTAAAAATCACCCCAGCGCCCACGCCTGTGCCTAAGGTAATCCCGAGCATGTCTTGATTGCTGTTGAGCACTGCTTCGCCAAGGGCAAAGAGGTTAGCGTCGTTATTCACAACAACATCCATTTCAAAGGTATTTTTAAGTTGCTGGGCTAACTGCGTTGCCGTCAACGCAGGGATATTGAGCACTTCGAGTAAAGTGCCGCTTTGCATATCCACCATGCCGGGTATCCCGATGGAAATACCATAGGTTTCAGGCGTGAGATGGCTGTGGATACAGGTCACGAGGAAATCGAATAACTGTTCGAAATTGCCATCGGCGGGAACGGGATACCGCCAAGTGTCGAGTAAGGTTTTACCTTCCACCTGTGCCAACATCAGTTTAGTTCCCCCAAGATCTAAACATAGGACGCTCATAATAGCTTGTTGCCTCTCGTGTTGGTTGTTGCCATCTGCTTAGAACCGTCATCCTTTGATGCCGCTTTTGTTGAAAATAGGGTGGTGTTTTTAATCAAGGGGCGAGCCGTTAGCGCGACATAACCTATGTAAGCCATAGGGATTAACAGCACTAACATCCCGAACCGTAACTCGCCGGATAGCTCGCTGATAACACCAATGATCGGCGAGATAAACGCGCCGCCGATAATGCCAGTGCAGAGAATGCCAGCGAATGATCCATGATCTTGGGCGCGAGAATTGAGCGCCAACGAGAAGATCACCGACCACATGATAGAAATGAAAAAGCCAACCAATGGGAAACAAATTAATGCTAGTTGGCTCGGTCCCCAAATCGCCACCAGAAAACAAACCAGTGAACTAAGGGAAAAACTGAGCAGCAAGATCTGACTGTCGATAAGCTTAAGTAGCAGCAAACCGAGTAGGCAGCCGAGCGTCATGTAAAACCAAAAATCGCTAACCACATTGGCGCCGACACTTAAGGTATCAAGACCATGATATTGCGACAAAAAGACTGAGATACTGTTAGCAAGCCCTTGCTCAAGTGCAACGTAGGCGGCGATAGCGAAGAAGAATTTCAAAACGGTTTTATCTTTGAAAAGGCGTAAATGGGTCTCCAGTGCACCCGCCGACTCATCTGCCAATTTATCCACTTTGGGCATCTTCACTAGGCTGGCAAAGAGCACCATGGCGAGTGCGACCACTGCAAATAACCAGTACATGGCGAGCCAACTCATGTTCTCTGGCAATAGCTGTTGCACATAGTTGGCTGATGCTGCACTGGCTTGATCTAAGGCGACAAAATGCTGGTACACCAGCGGCGCTAAGGTTGCGGCGCCGCCAAAGGCGAGTTGGGCCAGTACGGAGAAAAAGGCAAAGTGCTCAGGCCCCGCGGCTTGGCGCAGTAAGGGATTCACTGCTACCTGCAATAAGCTCATGCCAGTGCCGATACAAAACAGGCTAAACATGGCGATGCTAAAAGAAGGGAGACACACAAAAGTAACGGCGCCGATAAACGCTAGGCTAAAGGCTAAGATGATCACCCGCTTTTCACCGTATTTGTCCACCAAAATCCCCGCAGGAATCGATGTCACTCCGTAGGCGATAAAAAACGCAAAGGGAAATAACCCCGCCAACGTCAGGCCGATAGCATAACTGTCAATTAACGCAGGGAAAATCGGCCCCATACTGTTGGTCATCAAGGAAATCACAAAGAAAGTGCAGAGGACAAACAGAATGATGAGTTTGTGTTTCATGTGCTTAGCCAATTGAATTAAGTGAAATTCATTGTGGACTGACGCTCGCTATGGCGGTGATACGAATGGTGCCTCTGTCGATACTTTTCTCACATATGCAAATCCTGTTCGCGCTGATTTAGCTGATTTACATCAGGTGCAGTTAATACGGGCTGTAGATACTTGTAAATACTGGCGATAGATACTGGTGATAGATACGAGTTGCAGTTAGCTGCTGCGGATAGGCATAGGTAAAACCGTGTTTTAGTATCTGCTGATAAAGTGTTTACTTGTAAAATAATTACCTTTAATTAACATTGGATAGAATAGTATCGGAGTGGCGGAGTTGAGTATCACTGTAGGGCTGACTTGCTATAGACAATAGTGCGCGAGGCACAGCGATTTCGCCGAGCTGATAGGTTAAGGCTGGCATTAAAAATAAGGTCTAAGTAATTGAATAATTTAACAGGATGCAATAACGGCTAGCTTGAGTGAATGGCGTTGATCTGTAAGAGTTGATTGAAGCTAAGGTAAAGGAATGAGTAACTGGAGTTTAATGGATGAAACCTCTGTGTGAAAAAGTGATCCCCGATGAAAACAGCTCTTGGCGTTACTTTCGCTATGAATGGGACCACATGGATCTCAACTGGCATTATCACCCCGAGTACGAAATCTGCTTAACCCTCAACAGTTATGGCATGCGTTATGTGGGCGATCATATTGCCCGCTATGGCGATTATGATTTAGTGATCATCGGCCCAGACATGCCCCACGGCTGGCAATCCGAGGCTAACCTTGATGTTTTAACTGACGAGGTTTCAAAGGATGACGGTTTGAAAGGCGGCACTTCAACTGCGGTCGGTTTGAAAGAGCCCGTTTTGATGGGCTCCGCTTCGAAAAGTCGAGTGAAGGAAGTCGTGTATGTGGCGCAAATTCCCGCAGCCTGGCTGCACCAAATTGTGAATGAGCAGCGCGAGTTAGCATCCTTGCATTCGCTGTTGACCCATGCCAAACGGGGCGTGTTGTTTAGTGAGGAAACGGCGCGCAAGGCGCATAGCGTGTTTATCGCGATGGAGACGGCCAATCCCTTTAAACGCTATATTTTGTTATTGGAATTATTAACGTTATTACAACAGGATAGTCAGCAAGAACTCTTGTCCAGTACCTTGTTCACCCACGGCAGTAAGCTCGACTTTACCGTGAAAAAGCTCGATAAAGTGATTGAGCATATTTATGACAATTACACTCAGGCCTTGTCGGCACAGGACTTGGCAAAGTTGGCGCACATGAGCACCAATCATTTCCATCGCTTCTTTAAAAAACGCACCGAGAAAACCTTAACTGAGTTTATCAATCAACTCAGGATCGCTAAGGCGTGCAAGTTATTACTCTCGAACCAGAGCCCGATTTCAACCATCAGCGATCAGTGTGGTTTCAATAATTTATCTAATTTCAATCGACGCTTTATTCAATTTAAAGGCGTCACGCCGAGTCGCTTTCGTCAGCGCTTTAGCAGTAAACAAAGGGCGATTTAACCCTTACTATCACGAATGCTTAGGCTGAAAATACTGCTCCACTAAGGTTTGGCAATAGCTTATTGCCTGCGCCGTAATGTCCGCTGAAATCGGCTCAAATGGGCGCTTCAGTTTGGGGTCGTGGTAATCCATTCCCGCTAACAGCGCATACCAAGAGGGGCGAAAGTAGGCGAGTTGCTGATCGTATTGGTAAAGCAGCAGATCAAAGTCTTCCCCTTGATACCAAGCTTTTAATAGTTGCGTCAGCCTTTGGGAAATAGCGACTTTTCTCGCTGCCACCCAATAGGGTTCGCTGCGCTGGCTGGTGACATAATGTGCCTGAATGTAATCCTTTATGCCGAGCACTAACTGCATGACCGCCTGATTGAGTGTTTGTCGACTTAAGGTCTCTGCTTGCTTATTCAATTGATAGCGCTCGAATAACGACATAAATTTTTCAAGGGTGAATTGGGTCATCATGATGGACGTGGCTTCGAGTGGCTCGATAAAACTTTGCGCGAGTCCTATTGCTAGCACATTGTTGTGCCAAGCCTTGTCACTGACGCCGACCCGCATTTTAAGAAACCGCACTTGGGTCGACTCGGGTAAATTTACATTGTGCAATAATTCCTTAGCCGCGGCATTGGCACTGAGGTGGCGACTGCTATAAACATAGCCATTGCCAAGCCTGTGGGTGAGGGGGATTTGCCATAGCCAGCCCGCACTGAGCGCCGTGGCGCGGGTATGGTACTTTGCCTGCTGCGTTTGAGTGGAGTCCAATAATGCAGGTACAGGTACAGTGACGGCGCTGTCGTTGAGCAACTCCTCGGCGAAGGATTGAAAGGGCACGCCTAGGGCTTTATGAATTAACTTAGCGCTAAAGCCGCTGGCATCGATGAAAAAGTCGGCGCTCAGTCGTTCGCCATTTGCTAGGATCAGTGTCTCAATCTGCTGGTGTTGGGTGGTTGAAACCTCGACCACATCAGCAATGATCTGCCGTACGCCGCGCTGGCAGGCATAATCTTTTAAGTAGTTGGCCAGCTCAGTCGCATCGAAGTGATAGCCGTATTCGTTAGCGCAGGGTAGTGTTTTCTTCGGCCTTGGGCTGAGATTGTGTTTGGCCAGTACGCCGCTAGAGAAAAACGCATCGGGTTTAACGGCATTGCCATGCCCTCGGCGTCTTGCATTGGCGTTGATAAAGAAAACTTCAGCGGGTTTCACATCCATTTGAAAATAGAAAGGGTGGAAGTATTGCTGCCCGTCACCATTCCAATTGATAAAGTCGATGCCGGTTTTATAGCTGGCGTGGCATTGCTCCATCCAATCTTTTTCGCTAATGCCTAAGTTGTCCATAAAGCGTTTTAGGTGTGGCGTCGAGCCTTCGCCAACGCCGATAGTGCCTATGTTGTCCGATTCCACTAAACAGAGTTCAATGGCGGCAAATACGGGGTTATTCGCGAGGGCGGCCGCTGCCATCCAGCCTGCGGTGCCGCCACCTAAGATAATGATTTTTCTGATTGCTTGCTTCACTTTCATGGCTTATCCCCACTGCATTATCAACGCAAAAAGCCGACCCTAAGGTCGGCTATGGTGTGACTCAAGTTTAAAATTTGTAGCTGGCACCGACGAAATAACGTGAACCAAATTCGATGGTATTTTGGGTCAATCCGTATTTAACATCATAGGATTGCACCACTTCATTGGTTAAGTTAACCCCTTCGAGTGAAACATCTAAGTTCTCCATCGCATGCCAAATAATCGAGGCATCGACTTGTTGATAGCTGTCGTTTAACACGTTTTGAATGTTACCCACGCCTAAGTATTCTGAACGCCAGTTATAGGCGATACGGGCGCTGAATAGATCATCTTCGTAGAAGAGTGAGCCGTTGAAGGAGTTTTCTGACACGCCTTCAATCATTTGTTCAGTGCCATCGGGGCGAGTGCTCTTACTGTCAACATAGGTGTAGTTGGTCAAGAAGCCAAAACCGCTTTCAAAGTTATGTTGAAGCTGGATTTCAAGCCCAGTCACTGAGCCGCTACCGCCGTTGGCAGGGGCTGTGACGCGGCATTTATCCCACTCGGATTCTGACGCGCCGCAACCTTCAATGTACTGCGTCGACTCAGTGACAAACACTACGTTATCAATATCTTTGTAGAACAAGGCCGCCGACAGCATAGAAGATTCAGTGAAGTACCATTCGATGCCAAGGTCGGCTTGATTCGCCTTATAGGGTTTCAAATTTGGATTGCCGCCGGTTGCAGTACCAAAGTTTTTCGCTATGGCTAAACCAGGTTTAAGATCGCTATAGTTGTTACGTGCCATCACGGAAGAGGCCGAAGCACGTAGGATTAAATCTTCTTGCAGATCAAAGGCGACGTTGATACTCGGTAGCCAATTATCGTAATTGACGGATTCATTGTAGGGCTTGCCATCGGCAAAACCAGTTGAGGTTTGGTCTGTGTTAACGTAACGCACGCCAAAGTTACCACGGTAGAATTCGCCGCTGAAATCCGCTTGGGCGTACAGGGCCAACATATCCTCTTCGACAGTGAAGGTGTTACCGAGATCGGCGACTTCCACTAACTCGCCATTGGCGTATTTCTCGCTGATAAAGGCCCACCATTTGTCTTCATCTAACTTGGCATAGGAGTCGAGTACATTGCCGCCGCTCTGGGAATGTAGCCCAGACAGCACGCCATCGCTCCAGTTAGCGAGGTTGCCATTAGGCACGAAACCTAGAATTTCTGCGGGGTTACGGTTGAAGGCATTACGCTCGAAATCACTGGTGTTGTATTTAATCCCGACCGCAATTTTGTTAATAAAATCATGGTCGAGTTGATATTCGAAATCGGTCTGTGCGTAGGTCACTTTATGATCTTGCACTGTGGTTTCGTAGTTCGCCTCTTGAGCGTGCTTGAACTGGCTGGCATCGTTAGCATCTAAACTCGTCAGCACCACTTGGTAGGGACCCGTGGCGTCGTAACTAAAGCCACCATCGACACTGCCTTGACCGTTAGGGAAGGCGGGATCGCCAATTTTACCGCCTTGATCTGTCGCTGGGATCCACCAAGAAGATGAACCGCCTTGGGTGCCGCCATCTGAGGTCGATTGGCCAATGACGCCGCTAATCGTAAAACTGTCCCCGACGTATTTTCCGGTCAAGTTGAGTACGTCAGACTTCATATTGACCGCGTGGCGCACCACAGGGTTATAAATAATCGACGCATACGCCGGCAGAATCGTTGCCGATGATGTGCCGCCTTGGGCGTTATTCACTACGTTGGTGGAGCCTGAACCGCGAGCGCCAACGGTTAAGAAGTTGTGGTTTACGTGGGGGATATCGAGTTCAAAATTAAAGTAATCTAAGGTGAACTCGGTATTGTCAGTTGGTGCAAATTGCAGTGTGACTTGGGCGCTGGTCCGTTCACGTTCCGCTCTAAATGCCTGCGAGCCAATGCCCCAAGCGCCAACGGTAGATTCTTGATTTTGCGCGGGATCGGCGGCGAAGTATTCATAATAACCACTGAGAGATTCCAGCACTTGGCGGCCGCTGGTAATTTTTTCTACTGAATAGGCGCCTAAAATGCCGAACTTTTCGTCGTCATTTTTCCAGCTCCCGAGGAAAGAGCCACTCGGGTCTGTTTCATCGTACAGGCTGCTTTGGCTCAGCTCGCCAGCGACTTGATAGGTGTGGGCATCGAGATCTAAGGGCTTGCGGGTTTTGAGATCGACAGTGCCGCCCAGCGCACCTTCTTCAAGTCTGGCGGTCGGGGTTTTGTGCACTTCAACGGCGTTCACTTGCTCGGCCGACAACAATTCCATATTGAAGGTACGAGTGGCAGGACCCAAGTCATACCAAGAAGTGCTGGCAACGGTTTGACCGTTAAGCAAAATACGGCTCTGCTCTGGCGCTGTACCGCGAATAGTGACGCCGCTTACTTCGCCGTATTGCCTATCGACCGTCACCCCAGAAATTCGCTGCAGCGCATCACCGATGTTTTTATCGGGAAACTTACCTATGTCTTCCGAGGTGATGGCATCGACCGTGGAGTCGGCGAAGCGTTTGGTATTCAATGAGGCTTCAATCGAACGACGTATGCCGCGTACTTGGATCACCTCCATATTTTCTGCCGTTGCCTCTTGTTGCTCCGCCGCGACTGCGGTTGAGCTCATCCCGAATAAGGCGTTAGCGATACACAATGCGAGCAAAGAGCTCTTAAATAATTGACCTTCTGACATGTTATAGCGTTCCTGTAGTGCTTTAGTGTTGTTTTTTTCTTCAGTTAACTTACCTGTTATCGAATTGTTGATGCGGTACTTTTCACACTAGGATTGGTATTTTTCTATTGTGTTTAACGCGAGGGCGGCGGTGATTTCAACTTGAGTGGTGATGGGAGATTTATCAACTTAGCGTAGAAAAGTATGGCTTGTTGCTAGGATGGTATAACTAACGCTGGCTGGATTACTCACTATAGAGATGCCGAGCGAATGAGTGCCGCCACTGTGTGTGAGTTTGGACATAGTTGGCATTAACTCATTAATTTTAAACATTAGCTTTAAGCATTATCTACAGGATGAGATCATGAAACTGAAATCGATAGCCGCCGCAGTTGGACTTTGTTTAGCGAGCTTAAGTGTTGCCCACGCCAGCGATAAAACCATTTACCTCACCTTTGATGATGGTCCAATTGATGCGACCTTAGGACTGTTAGACGCCTTAAAAGACGCCAATATCAAGGCGACGTTCTTTATCAATGCTTTTCATATGTATGGCGAAGGGGATGAAAACGAAGCGTTGGCGGCTGTCGCCCTACAACGTTTGCTAGACGATGGTCATATTCTGGCAAACCACAGTTACGATCATATGCTGCATAACTGCACCGATGGTGTGCAATCGGGGGCGGTTTATTGCAATCAAGTGGGCCTCTGGCCAGTTAAATCCTATCAAGATGCGGCTACCGACTTTACCTATTTTGTGACGAACACCGCCAAAGTGGTTGAACTTATCCCTAATGCCGCCAGTTATCCAAACAACAAGATGACTAAGTTGGCGCGTTTGCCCTATACCAATGGCTGGCGAGTGAGCAGTAAACTCAAAGGCGACGGCTTGTGTGCCACCTCTGATACTGTGCCGCCTTGGGACCCCGCTTTTGCTTGTACCGCTGAAACCTCTACCAACAGTTCGCAAGTTGCGGTGCAAATTCAAAACATGCTCGCCGAGAGTGACTATAAAATATTTGGTTGGGACTTTGATTGGGGGCCAGAGGATTGGGGCGTGGCTTTTCCCGCCGAATCTATGGCCGATGGGGCTGAGCTGGTGGATAAAATCAATCAAGTGATCAACACCTGTGCGGGCACCACAATGAACCCTCTTAACAGTCGCACGCAGAACTTAGACTGTAGCGATGGTTTGCACGACGGTAAAGTGGTGATCTTGACCCACGACTTCCTGTTTGAGAATGCTCACCGTGGTCAAGGTGCGACCATCAACTTGCCTAAAATTAAACGCTTTGTGGAAGAGGCGCAGCGCCAAGGATACCGTTTCGACACGCTAGATAACTATGCCCCCGCTTGGCAGGATCAGCATGATTATCAGCAGCCTGATTTTGTCTCGTATCAAGATAAAATCTATTCCTTAGTGCAAGCCCATTTCTCCCAAAGTAATTGGCAACCGAGTCAAACCCCAGCCTTGTGGAAAAACGAGAAGTAGCTAAGTCTTGGGCTGAGTATTTACTCGGCCCATTATATTTGCCGAGTAAAGGGTATGTTGCTGAACTTAGCCTGACAAAACTCAAAATAGTGTCACTTTTTTACACTTTACCCACTCCGCTTTAACTCAGTATCTGTAATACTGCTCCGACATTGATTTGAAGTTGATCAGTGTTAGAAAAGCAGCGCACAAAGCGCGCTATTGGGGAGAGAAAATGAGTACGTTTGTAAAGTTAACCTTAGCGGGCACCTTAGTGATATTAGCCATACTCGCCGCAGGTATTTACCGTTTCAACATGACCAATGATGATATTTATATGGTGATGGAAGATGGTAAGGTCATGCAATACGACGAGGCTATGGCGCAGGAAAAAACGCAGGCACAGGCCAATGAGGTCGAAGTGGTGACACCGCTGGAGGTTAAGCCGGTGGCGAATGCGTCGGAAGTGATGCTTAAACTCTTTAGCTTAAATACCGCTAACCCGTTTGAAATTACCCTACCAGAGGGCGGTAAATCGGTTGCCTTGACCCATTTTATTAAGATCAAGCAAACGGAATTTGCGATGGGCGATTATCAAGATGGCGAGGTAAAAGGCCGAGTATTACTGGATTATTTGCGCATTACGCCGTTAAATTTCGATCCCGCTTTAGAGCCCGACACCCAGAGTAACGCGCCCATTCAAGATGATCCTAAAATGCAGACTATGCCCTTTGTGGCACCGTTTATTGTGACGACTCAAGGTTCGGGGGCATTTTGGTATCTTGGCTTATTTAGCCTCGATTTCGAACACAATAACTTGAAGCATTTAGGCAGCGTTATGCTGGGTGATCGCATTGAGGTGGACAATATTGAACCTGTTTATCCCTTCGAAGCTCCATTCAAAATTGCCGTGACTTATCGCGATAGAGCGCCTGACCAACCTATGTCTGAAAGCCCTGAAATCGTCAAAACCTTAGAGGTGACAGTGAGCGAAACTGGCATTACTCACATAACTCAGTAGTGAGTAGTCGTGCGCAAAGGGTCGGGAGTAAATGCATTATGGATCTGCGCAGGCTTGTGCTAAGTTATTTTTCGTTCCGTGTGTGATGCTTGCCGCAGCGGCAAGTATTCTCGGGTAGATAGACTTGGCATAATGTTTTGACAAGGAGAGTGTCATGCAAGTTAGTAAAATCACTGGGAAATTTGATGTTAAGCTCACCCCAGATAGCACCTATGCTACAGGTGTGGGCGGCGTAACGTTAGGTCGTATGGGTTTAGATAAAACCTTTTATGGCGAGCTTGAGGGCCGTAGCCAAGGGGAAATGCTCAGTGCAATGACGTCAGTCAAAGGCTCGGCTGGCTATGTGGCGATTGAGCAAGTGGTTGGCAAGGTGTGTGGTAAGCAGGGCAGTTTCGTGCTGCAACATTTTGGCATTATGACCGATGGACAAAACCGTTTGATCTTAGAAGTGGTTCCCCATTCCGGTGCGGGCGAGTTGCAGGGCTTAACGGGCACTATGGCCATCAGTATCGAAAATGGTCAGCATTTTTATGAGTTCCAGTTTGGCTTTGAAGCCAGCGCTGAGCCAGCATTTTAACGCGACTTCAGGCATGATTTTTTAGGCATGATTGTTTCTGAAAATATAGTTTCAGGCACTATTGCTTAAGGTGTTATCGCTTAAGGTACTATCGCTTCCAGCATTAGCCTGATGTCGTTCAATTTTCCTACCTTGATTTCGTTTTCTCAAACCTAGTCTTATCTACGTGGCCTAGAAAACCTTGTTTGATTAAATCTAATAATGGACATAAAAAAACCAGCCTAGGCTTAATGCCGTTCACTTAAGAGTGAACGGCATTTTTCTTTGGTCTAACCGGAAACTTGTTTTTGCTCATTTTAAGGACTCTTGGATAAGCTCTTTCCCGTTTACCATCCAACTTAAATTGCCGTGCATTGCGTTCTATATCCAATACGTCTCTCGGGACATTCCCCGGCGTTTGTGATGGCAGTTGCGTCAACTTGAAGATGATATAACTCGCCGCATCCCTAAAACTCAGTTGATTAGGATGGACCGATGGTAAGCTTTTAGCCAACAGCAACATCTTATATCTAATGAGATTATAGGCCAGTAGCACGCCCCACAGCTCTTGAATCACCAGCTCCGGTAGTTGACTGCGTAGCGTAAAACGACTCTCCAACAGATGTTGTTTCATCTCTCTGTAGCCCAGTTTGATTTCCCATCGATGGGCATATAAGTCGACGATGTCTTCGCTGGGGTAACGCATCGGGTCAGTCAACGAGGTCAAAATGGCGACTGACTTACCTTTCACTGTCTTAGTGAGTAAACGCGCTTCAAGGGTATCAGGGAGCTGCGGCCATTTCTTTCTGGCTTGAGGCGTGGTGGTGAGTTTCACCCACTGGTCATGTTTTCCCAATGTTCGAACCACCTCATATTGAGTGCCTTTCTTCAATGGCAACAACCAGTGGCTATCAGGTTGTGCTTGCTGCCAAGCATGTAACAGGCCGAGCGAGTAAAATCCTCGGTCAAATAGGGTTAGACTGTGATTGGGAATGCTAGGAATGAGCTGAGATGCTAAGTTCATTTCATTTTCGGCAACCGAATCAAAGGCGCTGTTGACCAACAAATGGCTACTTAATTCCATCAAGCAAACCATGCGAATTTGCGGATAAGCCGCTTCGCCTGAAGCGTTTGCGGTACGCGCAAAGGCGGCTTGATTTTGGACACTATCGGGTGTCCGCCACACTACACCGTCAACACCATACAAGTTAAGACCGCACCAATGTGGGTGTTCAGCTCTCGCGTGCCAGGTATTGGCGCTGCGACTAAACACTTCTCGAATAACCTCACTGCCTAATCGTTTACGCGCCTGAGTCACGGCGCTGCGTGCAACATAATCAATCTCTTGCGGCAAAACAATGTCGAGTTTGTTGATGAGTGACCGCACAGACTCCCCTCGGAACAAAGCCATGCCGATAACGGCCCAAATCATCGCGTCCATCGGCAATTTACGCCGTCTTAATGTCGCCACACCCTGAGAGTCCAAACAAGATTGAATTAACTCAGGTTCTAACACATCAGCTAAGCAGGTGAATTCGGTTAGGCGGATAATATGAGTGCGGGCGAGTGCTTCTGAGAGTTGCATAAAAAAATCCGATGACATGAGGTCATCGGATTTTGATCTTTTCAGCGAGATCGTCAAGCGATCTGTCTTAACTGATCGGCATTAAGCCTAGGCTGGTTTTTTGTTATTACTCTTTCTTATCAATCGAGTTCAAAAGTTGAGGCAAGATTAACGCCTTTTACTTAACTCTGACTGTTAAAGCGCTACTTTTGAAAGCTAGTTTCAGAAAGTGCAGTTACAGAAAGTGCAGTTACAGAAAGTGCAGCTTTAGCTAGCGTTAAGAGGCTTTTTTTACGACTTTGATTTTATCGACAACCTTTTTCACATCGTCGGTATTCTCGGCAATTTTCAGCGCTAACTGACGTTCGGCATCGCTAGCAACTTCACCTTTTAAGGTGACGATACCATTAGCGACATCCACATTAATCTGGGTGCCGGAAACATCGGTTGAAAACAGTAAACGGGTTTTGACGACTGTGGCAACCTTAGAATCGGTCAAAGTCGCGACAACTTCACTGGTGCCTTCTTTCTCATTCATTACAGTGAGTTGGTTATCGACATCTTTTACGCCGTCTAAACTTTTGATCAGTTCAGTGGCAAGAGCTTTATCGACACTGCTTTCCACTTTACCCGTTAACGTCACGTTTCCGTCTTTAACATCCGTTATAATGTCAAAGGAATTGAGGTTAGTGTTGAGCAGTAAAGTGGTTTCAGCTTTACCATCGATCCACGCATCCTTAGCCCCGTCCTTCCAATCTTGAGCCGCTGCGACATTTAAACTGATTGAACCGACAAGTAAGGTCGCTAGTACTGATGCTGTTGTGGTTTTCATAATCATATCCTCCGTTGTTTTCTCGATGTTAGATAATGCGTGAATCGTGCCAATATAGTTAAGGTGTTGATTTTAAGGTTTTTATGTGCTGTTTTTGATATTTTGACAGAAGGAGTCTTTTGTTTAAGTCGGTCTTTTTTACCGACAAAATGTAATTTTTTCTGGCAAGCAGAGTCATCTTTAAAGCATAAAAAACCGCACGACTGTGTGCGGTAAAGTGTGTGCGAAATAGTGTGTGGAGTTGCGCGGTGCGTTAAAGCTGGATATTGCCAGGTAAAGAGGCTCATACTGATGCGCACTGATACAAACTGATGTAACAAGTGCAAAGGATTAACCAGAATTGAGCGAACTCATACCATCGCAACTGATTTGCAACCAAGCGGCACCTTCTGCGAGCTGATTGGCAAGCTGTGGCTGATGTGCTTGCCTTACCGCTTGTTTCATCTGGATTAACACTTGTTGTTCAATGGCGACAAGTGCGGCCATCGCCTGCGATATATGGCACTGATGCAGCAACTCTGTCGCTTGAGTGTAAGTGACTGGTATCGTATGACTCAGGCCATGAAGCGGCTCGCTAGCCAAAGGGCGCAGCTGTTCAAATCGCCTCAACATTCGCTGGTGGATATTCGCTTTAGTCGAAAAAATTCGCTTAAGGTTATAGTCTTCGACGTACGTCATCGCTTGGTTGTAAAATGTTAGCCCCTCTTGATTGAGCTTTATTATTTCATCAATCAAACTGATATCGGCACGGATATCAGTCTGATGTTGCACAACATTAGACTTCATTATGGGCCTCCTAATGCCAGTGTTCGGCACTGTCCTGTTTAACGGTTTGGATTAACTAATTGCGTTTCGTTCAGCTACCATGCATATTTTGTTCTCATTTTTAATGGTATGTTAACAGACTGATTTTTAGACTGATATTCTCGGTTCATTGCGCCATCTTCTTAGAATATCGGCAACTATTACCGCTGCTGTTGTTAAAATTTCACGACTGACATACAGTAGCCCTTTATACACAGGGAGTGGGATAGCATGGCTCGATTGACACTTTTTTATCACCTGCAGGATGTAAACGCCGAACAAGCCATCTTAGAACTCGCCGGCGCTGCCGACTTTAATAAACTACGCAGTGTCGATGATTTGCCTTGGATAGAACAGCTTGAGGCGAATCACGTCGATGTTGCCATTATTGAGCTGTCCAGCCTTAGCCGTGAGGATTATCTCGGGCTGCTGGACAATGCGGCCTTGTCCAATATCGAGTTTATTTTTCTCTCCGATGGTCAGCCGAACCCCAATCTTGATCAGTTAATGTCGCATTTTGCCGGTTATCATTTTCGCAAACCCTACGACATGACGTTAATCAGCGATATCTTCGCCGATTTTGCCCAGTATCTAGTCTCATCACCAATCCGGCCTCGGCCTTTTTCCAGCGAGCTAGACCAATATGGTTTACTTGTCGGTTCCTCTGCAGCTATGCATAAGCTGTATCGCACGATTCGCCGCGTCTCCGCGACCGACAGTAATGTGCTGATCATTGGTGAGAGCGGGGCGGGTAAAGAGCTGGTCGCCAATACCATACATCTTGCCAGCCCTAGGCTGAACGAGCCTTTTATCGCGATTAACTGCGGCGCCTTAAGCCCTGAATTGGTCGATAGCGAGTTGTTTGGCCACGTAAAAGGCGCATTCACTGGCGCTCATCGCGATCACAAAGGCGTATTTGAGCAGGCAGAAGGCGGAACCTTATTTCTCGATGAAGTCACCGAAATGCCAATTGAGCATCAAGTGAAGTTACTCAGAGTGCTTGAAAATAGTGAATATCGCCCCGTTGGCGGTGCCAAAGTGCAACTCGCCAATGTGCGGATTGTGGCGGCAACCAATCGCGATCCCATAGCGGCAATCGAGGCTGGGCAATTTCGCGAGGATTTATATTTCCGTTTGGCCCAGTTCCCTATCCGCGTTCCACCCTTAAGGGAGCGTGGCGATGATATTCTTGGGCTGGCGCAGCATTTTCTTGCCTATCGTAACGTGGCCGAAAAGCAGAATAAAAGCCTCGCTGATGACAGTGCGCAGATGATCGCTGCGTACCCTTGGTCGGGTAATGTGCGTGAATTAAAGCATGCCATTGAGCGAGCCTATATTCTGGCAGACCAAGAGATTTTACCCAGCCATTTACAGTTGCCACAGGCAAGTGAAATGGGGACATCTTGCGATGACCAAGTCGTTATCCCGCAGGGCATGCGTTTAGATGACTTAGAAAAAATCGCCATTTATCAAGCATTAGAAACGACTCAAGGTAATAAAACCGATACCGCTGAGCAACTGGGGATCAGCGTGAAAACCCTTTACAACAAGCTCAGCAAGTACGAGCAGCAAGTCGAAGCGGGTGAATCGGCGGTAGAATAGTTTTTTGCGCTCAAAAGCCGCAGATGTGAGTGAGTTTAACATCTCATTGAGCTTTATCCTGCGGCTTTAGCCATCTTAAGCGTACCGTTGATGTGGTTGCTAGCAAGGAGGTTTAAGCCAAGTGACATCGGCTCTTTGGGATTGGATTTCACTATGCTTGGCCACTGTTTGCAGCGTTAGGAGCGAGATTTGACGATAGTAAAGTTGATTACTTGTCAGGTTGGAAATGAACAAGAGCAAGATTTTTCTCAAAGCCAACAGATATGGAAAGCGTTGAGCAACTGCGTAGGTTTTAGAGGCCAGTTCGGTGGTTGGAGTCAACCCGAAAGGCAGGCGATTATTGTGGGTGTATGGCAATCACTCGAGGATGTTACGGCTTTCATGGGGTCAGTTCACGACGAGCTGTTCTCCAAAAGTGGTCAGCAAACAACTTATAAACAGTGTGATGTCCATTATTTTGAAAATATACTGAGTATCCCTTCGCTAACTCATCATCCTGCAGATCAAAATCACAATGTCATTCGGTTGGCTTATTGCCGAGGAGTGCAAGATGTCGAACGTTTTTTAAGTGACCAACGAACGATTTGGAACGCTCATCTTGGACAAGCAGAGGGCATGCTTGGCGGTTGTGTCGCCCGCAGTCTAAAACAGAGTGACTACTTCATCGTTATGACGCGCTGGGCGTCGAACCCAGCTCATGACAATTACGTAAAAACCGTTCTGCCAACCCTTAAAAAGCAAGTGTTACCTGAAAGCTATATTGAAAATATGTCGGGTTGTTTAGTGCAGGAAGAATGCTTATGGGAAGTCGTTCCTAGTAATGACTCAAGCGTGCCAGCAAGATGTATCACCCATCCTCTTCAGTTATTTCCTGATAAGGCACAAACACCTTAAGGGATGCGGGTTGGACTTCAATGGTGAGATCTGCGGGTTCAAAGATTTCGCCATCAATCACATATTTACACTTGGGCTGACTACTAATATTCACTTTTTTCGCATGGGCGTGGTGGACTTTGGTCGCGGTAGAAGGCGCGCTAGGTCGCTTTGAATGTGTGTCTTTATTACCTTCTTTTACCCATCCAGCAATGGCTAATTCGGCCAGACTAAGGAGCTTGTCTGTCGGCTCACTGCCGGCATCTAGCCAGGTAATATCGAGCAGGCCATCTGTCATATTTGGCTCGCCATCGCCTTGCGCTAATACGCTGGTAAACGGGGCAGCATTGGCAACAATGAGGCTATGGGTGGTCAATGTTGTGGGCTCGGCATCATCTAAGCTGAGCTGTATGGTTAAAGTGATATCGGCATTGACGGCGCGCCATAAACCATCGAGGTAGGCAAACTGGCCGAGGGCATTTTTACGTTCACGGTTGGCCGATTCAATCATCTGCTGTTCAAAGCCTATCCCCACAAGTAACAAGACTAATTGTTCATTACAACGAGCTGTATCAATGGCTTGGTAATGCCCTTGGATAATATTGTCCAGCGCCTGAGAGACAGGAATGAGCTTACTGCCTAAACCAAATAGCGCGTGGCTGAGGGCGTTAGTCGTGCCTAACGGAATGATCCCTAAGGCGATATCAGTGTTCACTATTTCCGATGCTACCTCTGTCACTGTGCCATCGCCACCACAGGCAATAATGATATCTGCGCCGCTACTACGGGCTTTTTTGGCGAAGGTGTTTGCGCTGATATTTTCGGTAGTGAGTTTTAACGTTAGGTCAAAATAGGCTTTTAGTTCATCTTGGATTTGCTCGCCATATTGTTGCCATTTGCCGCCGCCAGAGACTGGGTTGGCGATAATCCACGCCACTTTATGGATGTTGATTTTGCCTTGCTTGAGCATGTGTTCAAGGGCGCGTAATTGCCATTTGTTTAAGCCCGCGGTTTTGCGGACCTGCTTAATTTGTTGTAATACTTCGGCGAAGTTGCGCTGTTTATCTTTACAGACTAAATAGGCGGCGAGCACCAGTACTGAGCGGCCACGCCCCATAGCACAGTGGATCAGCACCTGTTTATTGGCGCGCACTTGGCGATGCAACCAGTTAACGGCTTGATTGAGCTGAGCGCTGGTCGGCACGCTATGGTCGAGGATGGGAATGTTTAAATACTCGATATGATCTTCAAACTGCGACCAATCTAAGCCATCAAATTCGGCGGTCACATCAAGAATTGCGGTGATCTTATTGGCTTTGATTTTCTCCAGATCCGCAGAAAATAATCGGCAGCCGAGATACAACTGCTCATCTATCTTTTGCATCGACGGCACTGAGTCGCGTTTTCTCGCCCAATGGTTATACAGCCGGCAGCCCAATAGAAACGGAATAAAGCCCCAGCGAATATACCAAGGGATAGTGCCATCTTGGCGCTTTCTAAAAATGCTAGCCAGATTAAACCAATAGGCTGAACCGACTAAAAACAGCGACAGGCTCGTCCAAGCCCAAATAAAGGTGAGCAGGGGAGACGTGCCCGTTACCGCAAAATAGGCTAGCAACACGGCACCTGCTAAGTAGAAATATTTGATGTGGATTTTGCTTAGCATACGCGCCCTCCAATGCTGTATTTTTGATTTAACCGCTGCATGTTAAACGGCTGACTGCATCGGTGAATCGCGTCGTTGAAACTAGGTTCTAACTTAAGTTTAAATTAGGTGCTAACTCAAAAGGGTGGCAGTAGACGAGTCTATTGCCACCCTAAAGTGAGGTTTGTTTAGCACTTAGTATCTTTAGCCTTAACGCCTTCTTTCACTTCTTCACAGGCATCTTCAATGGCATTACCTGTATCTGTCATCACTTCATCAATTTTTTCGCCGGCATCTTCGGCTTTGTTATCACTACAGGCGGTTAAACCTAAAGCGAGCAGTAATGCCAGTGAAGCGCTTGTCATCAGAGTAAATGGTTTCATATACATCTCCTTTTCTAAAAAAATTAAAGTCGCGGTGACTTGCCCTTGAGGGCATTAATCAGCAGTGAAATTACGAGTAACACAATAAATAAGAAGAAAATAATTTTTGCGATTCCCGCTGCCGCGCCAGCGATGCCCGTAAATCCAAACAGTCCGGCAATAACAGCGACAACTAGAAATACTAATGTCCAACCTAACATAATAACCTCCTGCCCTTGTCTTAATCCTTCGCATGACCGTTTGTGTCATTTGTAAGGTAACGGCTAATGGTTATTTCTAGATTGCGAACATAATGCCAACTTTGCATATTTTAATTAGTTTATTGATTTTAAATGAAATTTAATTGATTAGTTTTAAGTGGGCGCGAATGTACTAAACGTAGTACAGGCAATTTTTACCTAAGCTTCGGTAAGAGTTTCAGCCTAATATTGGGATTTGAGACGTTGGAGCAAAGCCTTGATTGAAGGTCGGGGAGCTGAGGTTGATAACAAATGAAACAGAATAAAAAGCCGACACTATTAATGCGTGAATCAATTAATCCATTCATTCATCAATCAGTGTCGGCTCTTGCATTAATTCGCTTTGTTAGCAGCCTGCAATAGGGCTAAAAGCGGTTAAAAACGATTCAGCGGTTTCCAGCGTAGTAGTGTGACTGGAATGCTCGCGCCTTGGGATAACAGCAAGTTAATCCGGGATTGATACGCCGCGCCCACCATTAAGTGCTTGGCTAAATCGACCGCATTACGGGCTTTATAGTCATCTAAATAACTGCCTTTCGCCCAAGCGTTAAATGCACCCAGCGCTGGGCCTGCCCAGATTTGGTAATCCATTTCGCGGCCGACTTCACCTGTGTTTGACCAGCGGCTCGAAAGACCCAAATACCAGCGGAAAATCAGCGCCATCTTACGTTTTGGATTATCCAGTGCGCGCTCGATTTGCTTAGGATCGCGCTCGTTAAAGTGGGCGACAGTGCCAGCCCAAATGTCATCGAGTGATGAGCGGAACACTTGCTCTTCGAGCTTTTTACGCTCGTCCGCAGGGATGGCATCAATCGAATCGTAACGGGTGTAGATTTCATAAAGCTTATTGGCGCGCATCGGGAACAGAGTGCCACGCTTTACCACTTGTAATTTCACGCCCATTTCGAACATATCGGCGGCAGGCGCCATAGTCACATCGGCCATTTCTGTGGTGGCGAGTAACTTACGGGTGTGTTCGCTCGCGCCCGCTTCGACGCAAGCTTGGTTGATAGAACCTGTGACGATAAAGGCCGCGCCCATGTTGAAGGTCGCTAATGCTGCATCTGGAGTGCCGACGCCGCCGCCTGCGCCAACACGGATTGGCGTTTTATATTGATACTTAGCTTGGATTTCATCTTTTAGGGCCAAAATTGTCGGCAATAGCGTGACCAATGGACGATTGTCGGTATGGCCGCCAGAATCGGCTTCGGCCGTGATGTCATCCGCCATTGGCACGAGTTGCGCCATCGCCATTTGATCTTGGCTGATAAGACCATCACTCACTAATTGCTGGAGGATTTTGGCAGGCGCCGGCTCCATAAACTTAGTCGCGACTTCGGTGCGGCTGATTTTTGCTATGACTTTGTTGCCAATGACTATCTCGCCATGTTCGTCGCGGCTCAAACCTGCTGCGCGGTAATAGACGATCTGCGGCGTTAAACCTAAAAATGCCGAGGCTTCGACCGTGCGCACTTTATGTTTTAAAAACAGCTCAACGCTGCCGCGCTCTAATGCGGGCTCGCTTGGGCTGTGAATTAAGTTAAAGGCGTAGGGGCCATTGGGCAGCGCCGCTTGAATGCGAGTAATGGCCGCTTCAACACGGGATGGAATTAACCCTGCCGCGCCAAATGAGCACAAAATGCCCGCTTGGCCAAGGGCGATAACCAGTTCTTCCGAGGCAATACCGTTGGCCATAGCGCCGGCGTAGTAAGCGTATTTGACGCCGTGGACGCGGCGAAAATTACTGTCGCCTAAACTTTGGGTGCCAAGGGCTGGGGCAAAGGCGCTGACAGGGTGTGAGCCCAATGGCGCTTGGCTGTCACTTGTGGTCACTTCAGCCGTTTGCGCTATGCCTAAGCCTTTTTCACTGTGATTGACTAAGTAACAGGCTTGGCTTAAATCTTTGAGTTTTTTGCCTAATGAGTCGATATCAAAGCTCAGCTCTGCATCGTTGACTTGCCACGGCCAAGGGCTGAGTTTTTCGTTATTACTATTGAATTGATCTAGAGTATGGCTAGTCATCTTGGGTCTCGTTTTTAATGCTGCTGCGTTGCTATTACTTGAGTAAAAAGTTCGGGTGTAAAAAGCCAACGCAGCGGCAGGATTATTTTTAAGTGATTCAATAAATAGAATTTACCGCATTAAGCTTCTTCAATACAGATGGCGATATCTTTGACTTCATAAATCCGCAGACCATCTTTACTCAAGTTGGCAT